>JANOGS010000096.1:0-27198 GCA_031414115.1 Novosphingobium sp.
CGGATCCGCACCTACAACTTCCCGCAGGGCCGGGTCACCGATCACCGCATCAACCTGACGCTGCACCGCCTGCCCGAGATCCTCGAAGGGCCAGGGCTGGGTGAGCTGGTCGACGCGCTGATCGCCGAGGACCAGGCCAAGCGGCTGGCGGCGCTGGGTGAGTGACCGTCACCGACGCCCTGCGCGAAGCCGCGACACGCCTCGCCGCCACCTCCGACACCGCCCGCCTCGATGCCGAAGTGCTGATGGCCCATGCCATGGGCAAGTCGCGATCGGACCTCTTGCTGCGGCACCTGTACGATACTCCGCCACATGCGTTCTTCGCGTTGGTTGATCGCCGCGCGGCCCACGAGCCGGTCGCCTACATCATCGGGCAGCAGGAGTTTTTCGGACTGCGATTCTTCGTCAATGCCGATACGCTGATTCCCCGCGCGGACAGCGAGCTGCTGGTTGAAACCGCCCTTGCCGCGCGCCCCGATGCGCGCTGGGTACTCGATTGCGGGACAGGCAGCGGCGCACTCCTCCTGGCAGTGCTGACGCACCTGCCCAAGGCCGAGGGGATCGGTACCGATCGATCGGTCAAGGCGCTTGGCGTGGCCGATGAGAACGTCAACCGGCTTGGTCTGCTCGGCAGGGCTCGCCTGATCGGCGCCGATTGGTCAACCAAGGGCTGGACCAAGCATTTGCGCGGGCGCCAGTTTGACCTGATCCTGGCCAACCCGCCCTATGTTGAGGACACAGCCGATCTTGCCCCGTCGGTGCGCGCCCACGAGCCGGCGGGCGCGCTGTTCGCCGGGCCAGAGGGGCTCGACGCCTACCGCATCCTGATCCCCCAGCTTCCCGGCCTCCTCGCGCCGGGCGGCATTGCGCTGGTCGAGATCGGCGCCAGCCAGGCCGAAGCGGTCAGCGCCATCGCCGCCGCTGCGGGCCTCACTTCGCAGCTCCACCGCGACCTCGGCAACCGCCCGCGCGCGCTGCAACTGCACTTTCCGCTTGGCAAGCCGCCCGGTGCAGCGTAAGCGCTGACACAGGCCAGCGCAGGTACGCTTGTTTGCGTCCCGCCGGTCAACTCCAGCATTTGCGAACCGCGCGGTTTCCAGCCGCGCTGCCTAGCAGATGAAGGGACCACGACGCGCAAGTGGCGCCCGTGGCACAGGGTCAAGCGGCCAGACAGGTTGGCATCAAGCCGGGCCAGGTCGCCGGATTTGGGAATTTACACCCTTGAACAACATCAATCGTGGCAACAACAACAACAACCGCCGTCGCGGCCGGGGCAACCGTCCGCAGGGCAGCAGCGGCGGCGGCGGCGGACAGCAGCTCAACCGGATCGACAGCCGGGCGCGCGGCAATGCCCCGCAGCTGCTGGAGAAGTATCGCAAGCTGGCGCACGATGCCCACCTCAATGGGGACCGCGTCCAGGCCGAATACTTCCTGCAGTTCGCGGACCACTATTTCCGGGTCAGCGCCGATGGCCGCCAGCGTCAGGAAGAGCAGCGCCTGCGCCGCGACGACCGCTGGGAAGGCGGCGCCGAAGAGGCTGACGAGGCCGGCGAATTCTCGGTCGAAAGCGATTTCCCGAGCTATGACCAGGCCAGCTATGCCCGGCCCCAGCGCGACGATCGCCCACCCCGCGAGGACCGCCCGCAACGCGCCCTTCGACAGGCTCAGGATGATCGGGATGATCGCCCCCGCCGCTTTGAGCGCGAGGATGAGACCCCGCGCGCGCCTCAGGAAACCCAGGACGAACGGTTCGCGGATAGCGAACCCGCCGACGAAACCGAGGCTCAGGCCAATCCCTACGAGCCGCCCGAGAACCCGTTCGTGCGCGACAACCGGACGCACGGCGGTCTGCGCCCGCGTCGCGGCGCCCGGCCAGCCCAGGATGATCAGGAAGCTGAGACCGCAGTCGAACCCGCCGGGCTCGATCCGGCATCGTTGCCGCCCTCGATGTTGCCGCCGTCGATTTCACTCCCCCGCGATGACGGCGCCGGAGAAGATGAAGTTCCGGCCAAGCCGCGCCGCGGCCGCCCGCGCAAGAAGCCTTCGGCCGACGATGCCGGCGAAGCGCTCGAATCGGTGAGCTGACGCGCGCTTGCGCCGCGCGCTCGATCTCGCGCTCAAACACCCCCGCAAGCTGGCGTTGCTGCTCGGCGCGCTGGCCGCGACCGGCTTTGAACCGCTGCGGCTGTGGCCGCTCGCCTTGCTGGCACTGGCGGCACTGATCGAACTGATCGCCCGCGCCGCCAGTCTGCGCCAGGCGCTGCTGCTGGGCTGGCTGTTCGGGGTGGGGCATTTCACCGTGGGCAACAACTGGATCGCCGCGGCCTTCACCCACCAGGCGGCGCTGCCGGTTTGGCTGGGCTGGATCGCGGTGGTGGGAATCGCGCTCTACCTCGCGGTCTGGCCGGCCCTGGCAGCAGGCGCGGCCTGGCGGCTGGGGCGGAGCAACCACGCGGCGCTGATCCTGACTTTCGCGGGCAGCTGGATCCTGGCTGAGTGGCTGCGCAGCTGGGTGTTCACGGGCTTTCCCTGGAACCCGCTGGCCATGCTGGCGCTGGGGCCATTCGCGCGGCCCGGGCTGGCCATGCTGGCGCAGTGGCTGGGCACCTATGCGCTGTCCGGGGTGGTGGTGCTGCTCGCCGGGGCCTGGCTGATCGCGGTGAGGCGCACCAGGGCCGATTGGCGCGGCGCCGCGCTGGTGCTGATCCCGTTGCTGCTGCTGGGCTGGCTGCCGGGAACGGGCGGCGCTCCGGCTCCAGCCAAGGGCCCCGCCTATACCCTGGTTCAGCCCTTCACCCCGCAGCAAGTCCTGCACGATCCCGCGCAGTACGAGGCGACCTTTCAGCGTTCGATCCGGCTCAGCCAGGCGCGCGCGCCGGGGCAGGTGCGGCTGGTGCTGTGGCCCGAATCCGGCCTGCCCGATTTTCTTCACGAGGGCTATCCGCAAGCCTGGTACGATGCCACCACCTATGGCGCCGACCCCAATGTGGCGCGCGGCCGGATCGGGCGGATGATCGGCGCGGGCAGCCTGCTGCTGACCGGCAACGACCAGCTTGAGGTCAAGCACGGCGAGGCGATCGGGGCTCGCGCCGGGATCGCCGCGATCGACAACGCCGGCCGGATTCGCGAGACCTATGCCAAGGCGCACCTGGTGCCGTTCGGCGAATATGTTCCGTTGAAATGGCTGCTCGAACCACTGGGACTGTCGCGCTTTGTCCCCGGCGACATCGAGTTCTGGCCGGGTCCGGGGCGGCGCACGCTTGATCTTGGCCCCTGGGGCAAGGGCGGGATGCTGCTGTGCTACGAGGTGATCTTTTCGGGCGAGGTAACCCAGCCCGGCAATCGCCCGGACTTCCTGTTCAATCCTTCGAACGATGGCTGGTACGGCGCCTGGGGCCCGCCGCAACACCTCGCCCAGGCCCGGCTGCGGGCGATCGAGGAAGGCCTGCCGGTGCTGCGCTCGACCACCACCGGGATCAGCGCCGTGATCGATGCCGAAGGCGCGGTGCTGCAGTCGATTCCGCTCGGCCAGGCCGGGCGGCTCGACGGGATGATGCCGGCACCGAAGCCGCCGACCTTGTTCGCCCGGCTGGGCAACTGGCTGGCGCTGGGCTGGGCCGCCGCATTTCTTGGCCTCGCGCTGGTTGCCTCGCGTCGCCGCCAAGTGTAGAGCGTTAAGGCACACATAAAGATTCCTTTATATGAGGCCAGAAATGCGCAGCGACTACCTCTTCACCTCCGAATCGGTTTCCGAAGGCCATCCCGACAAGGTCTCCGACCAGATCTCCGATTCGATCGTCGACCTGTTCCTGTCCAAGGATCCCGAGGCACGGATCGCCTGTGAGACCCTGACCACCACCCAGCTGGTGGTGCTGGCCGGCGAAATCCGCTGCAAGGGCGTCTACGAAGATGGTGCCTGGGCTCCGGGCGCGCAGGAGGAAATCGAGGCGACCGTGCGCAAGACCGTGCGCGAGATCGGCTATGAGCAGGACGGGTTCCACTGGCAGCAGTTCGAATTGATCAACCGCCTCCACGGCCAGTCGGCGCACATTGCCCAGGGCGTCGACGCCAGCAGCAACAAGGATGAAGGCGCAGGCGATCAGGGGATCATGTTCGGCTATGCCACCGACGAGACCCCCGATCTGATGCCCGCGACGCTCTATTACAGCCACAAGATCCTTGAGCGGATGGCCGCCGATCGCCATTCGGGCGCCGCGCCGTTCCTCGAACCCGACGCCAAGAGCCAGGTGACACTGCGCTACGAAGGCAGCCTGCCGGTCGCCGCCACTGCGGTGGTGGTCAGCACCCAGCACGCGCCGGGCTATGACGAGGGCGACAAGGAGGCCGAACTCCACGCCTATGTGAAGCGGATCGTCGCCGAGGTGATCCCGCCGGTGTTGCTGCGCGAAACCGTCTACCACATCAACCCGACCGGCAGCTTCGAGATCGGCGGGCCCGATGGCGACGCCGGGCTGACCGGCCGCAAGATCATCGTCGATACCTATGGCGGCGCCGCCCCGCACGGCGGCGGTGCTTTCTCAGGCAAGGACCCGACCAAGGTCGATCGTTCGGCCGCCTACATCACCCGCTACCTTGCCAAGAACGTTGTTGCGGCCGGCCTTGCCACGCGCTGCACGATCCAGATCGCCTATGCGATCGGCGTCTCCAAGCCGCTCTCGCTCTATGTCGACACGCATGAGACCGGCACCGTCGGTGACGATGTGATCGAGGCGGCGATCCTCGCCATGGACAAGCTCGGCGGCCTGACCCCGCGCAGCATCCGCACGCACCTCGGGCTCAACAAGCCGATCTACCGCCCGACCGCCGCCTACGGCCACTTTGGCCGCAAGCCGGAAGGCGACCTGTTCCCGTGGGAACGGCTCGATCTGGTCGAGGACCTGAAGGCGGCGCTGGGTTGAAAATCAATCCTCTCCATTTTCGCCGAATGGCGCAAATGGGGAGGATCTTATCTCCGATAGTCCGCAGTTATCGCTCCGCAGGCCGCCAGTTCCTCCTCGTGGCTGACCTCGCGCCAGCTCTCGGCGAGTGCGGCGGCCTCCCACTCCAGCATCGCCGGGTGCGCTAGTACCTGCTCGATCCAGGCCTGCCCCTTGCCAACGTCGAGCCCATAGGTGCGGACGCGGAAGGCTACCGGGGCGTAGAATGCGTCTGCCGCCGAGAATTCCGCCCCAGCCAGCCACGGCCCGCCAAAGCGCGACAAGCCGGTCTCGAATATCTCCTTCACCCGGCTGACATTGCGCATCAGCCCCTCCGACATCGGCTTGGGGGTGACGCGCACCCCGACGTTCATCGTGCAATCGTTCCGCAGATGCCCGAACCCGCCATGCATCTCGGCGACCGCGCCTTGCGCAAACACCCGTGCCTCCTCGTCCGTCGGCCAGACCCCCGCGTGGCGCTCCGCCAGGTAGAGCGTGATCGCCAGTGAATCGGGAACCCGGCGTTCGCCATCAATCAGCAAGGGAACTTGCCCGGTGGGTGAGAACGCCCGGAAATCCTGGTAATTGTCGGGCTTGGTGAACGGCTCCAGCCGATCCTCAAAGGCAATCCCCAGCGCCTTCATCAGCACCCACGGGCGCAGGCTCCAGCTCGAATAGTTCCGGTTGGCGGTGATCAGGGTGTAGGCCATCAGGCCTCCAGCATCGCATTCAGCCCGCCCACCGCCTCGACGAATTCCTCGCGGAAGTCCTGAACCACGCTCTTGGCGCTGCGGACCTGATCGACCAAGCCGACCCCCTGGCCGACGAAGTAGCTGACCAGATCTTCGGCCTGGCGATTGCCGCCCAGCACCGCCTTTTCGATCCGCTGAAAGCTCGGCTCGGAGACCATGCCCATCAGCGGCATCGGCAGCGTGCCGGGGCTGTCCGGCCCATCCCAGGCCTCGTGCCAGGCGGTGCGCAATTGCCGCGCGGGCTTGCCGGTGCGGCTTTTCGAGCGGACCGTGTCGCGGCTGCGCGCGGCGACCATCTTGGCGCGGAAGGCCTCGCTGGTCTCGGCCTCGGGGGTGGCGAGCCAGACCGAGCCGGTCCAGGCGCCTTGCGCGCCTGCGACCATCATCCCCGCCATCTGGGCGCCGGTCATGATGCCGCCTGCCGCGAGCACCGGAATGTCGTAACCGCCCTGCTTCAGCGCGCGGACCACTTCGGGGATCAGCACCAGGGTCGAAACCTCGCCGCAGTGCCCGCCGGCCTCGCCGCCCTGGGCGACGATGATGTCGACCCCGGCGGCGGCCTGGCGCAGCGCATGTTCCTTGGCCCCGACCAGCGCCGCGACCGGCACGCCGCGTTCCTTGCCCAGCCGGATCATCTCGGGCGGAGCAATGCCAAGCGCATTGGCGATCAGCTTGATCGGATGGCGAAACGAGACCTCGAGCAACTCCAGGCCGTTTTCCGGGGTGATTCCCGAACGGCCGCGCCAGGCGACTGTCTCGTCCGGCGCAATTGCGATTCCGTATTGGCCGAGCAGGTTCGCAGTGAAGGCGCGGTATTCGGACGAGATCGCTTGCGCGCGCTCGTCGTTGCTGGTCATTCCCGAAACCCTGGGATCGACCGTTTCGGGCACCAGCACGTCGACGCCATAGGGGGCGCCATCGATATGCGCATCGATCCAGGCCAGCTCTTCCTCAAGCTGGTCCGGGGTGAAGCGAGTTGCTCCCAGCACCCCAAACCCCCCAGCCTTGCTTACCGCCACCACCACATCGCGGCAGTGGCTGAAGGCAAACAGCGGAAACTCGGCGCCGGTCAGCCGGCAGATGGCGTTGTCCATGATCTACTCCCTTGCGGGTGCAATCATGGCGCGTGAGGTTGCTTGCGGCAAGGGTCAGTTCGGGTTCACGCGGAGACACGGAGCAGGAAGAACGATTTTCACGCGAAGACGCGAAGACGCGAAGATGTTTCGCGGCGCCGCAGGCTTATACCTATGCTCCGGCATCAACTTTTTGAGCGCGTGACAGAATTGTATGCGGCTTTGCCGCGAGCGGAACATCTTCGCGTCTTTGCGTCTTTGCGTGATGAAAAACTCAGCTTTTGTAATGCGCCGTGGTCCGCGCCGCAACGTCCTCAGCAGAAACCCCCGGCGCCAGCTCGACCAGCTTGAACGGGCTCCGGTGATCCTGCCGCTGGAACACGCAGAGGTCGGTAATCACCATATCGACCACGTTCCGCCCGGTCAGCGGCAGGGTGCAGGCCGGGATGAACTTGGGGCTGCCGTCCTTGGCGCAGTGTTCCATCACGACGATGATCTTCTTGACGCCCGCGACCAGGTCCATCGCCCCGCCCATGCCCTTGATCATCTTGCCGGGGACCATCCAGTTGGCGATATCGCCGTTCTCGGCCACTTCCATCGCCCCCAGCACGGTCAGATCGATCTTGCCGCCGCGGATCATCGCGAAGCTTTGCGCCGAATCGAAATAGGCCGAATGCGGCAGTTCGCTGATGGTTTGCTTGCCGGCATTGATCAGATCGGGATCGACATCCTCTTCGGTCGGGAACGGGCCGATGCCGAGCATGCCGTTTTCCGACTGCAAGGTTACGGTAATGCCGGTGGAGACATGGTTCGCCACCAGCGTCGGAATACCGATCCCAAGGTTGACGTAATAGCCATCGCGCAGCTCCTGCGCAGCGCGGGCGGCCATCTGGTCGCGGCTCCAGCCTTTGGCGATGTGATCGTGTTGGGTCATCAATTGAGCCCTCCCGGACTTATCATCGAGATGGATCGGAACTGCTCAAGAAGTTCTTCGCCAACCCCATCGACAATCTCTTGAAGTGTCTCTGCCTCATCCAAGTCGTATGTCGTTGCATAAGCCTTGGCTCCATGGCGAATGGTTTCGGCCATCAGATTCCCGAAGCTCTTTGCCCCGTCTAACGCATAGGCGGAGATCCAAACATGGCTGCCATTGTTGTTCGTGATCCAAACCCTTGCTATTTCAAAGGATTCATCGGTTAGCTCTTCGGAAGATTCCAGCTCTATCTCGTTCTTGTGCCTGTCCATCAGCCGGCATCCGTGGTGCGAGTGGTGCGGAACTCGATCTTCTTGTCGTAGGGCGTGCCGACGATCAGGCGCTGGACGTAGATCCCCGGCAAGTGGATCGCATCGGGATCGAGGCTGCCCGGCTCGACGATCTCCTCAACCTCGACCACGCAGACCCGCCCGCAGGTTGCCGCCGGCACATTGAAATTGCGCGCGGTCTTGCGGAACACGGTGTTGCCGGTGGTGTCAGCCTTCCACGCCTTGACCACCGCCAGATCGGCGACGATCCCGGCTTCGAGGATATATTCCTCGTCATTGAAGACTTTCGATTCCTTGCCTTCGGCCACGAGTGTTCCGACCCCGGTCTTGGTGTAGAACCCCGGAATCCCCGCCCCGCCGGCGCGCATCCGTTCGGCCAGCGTCCCCTGCGGGCAGAACTCGACCTCAAGCTCGCCCGAGAGGTACTGCCGCTCGAACTCCTTGTTCTCGCCAACATAGCTGGCGATCATCTTCTTGACCTGGCGGGTGCGCAGCAGCTTGCCGATGCCCTCGTTGTCGATCCCGGCGTTGTTGGAGACGAAGGTCAGGTCCTTGACCCCCGAATCGCGCAAGGCATCCAGCAGCCGCTCGGGAATCCCGCACAGGCCAAAGCCGCCGCTGGCGATCAGCATGCCGTCCTTGAGCAGCCCGTCGAGCGCGGCGGCGGCGTTGGGGTAGAGCTTGTTCATGGGTGAGCGAACTCCAGATCGAGCAGTCGGCCAAGCTCACTAAGCGCCTGCTGCCCGCTTGTCACCTTGATCGCCGCCATGCCAAGCTGCGCCGCCGGCTTGCAGTTGACCCCGAGGTCATCGAGGTAGACGCATTGCGCGGGCTCCAGCCCGAGATGCTCGCACATCATCAGGTAGATCCTGGGATCGGGCTTGCGCACCCCGGCCTTGGAGCTTTCGATGGTGTGCTCGAAACGGGCGAAGACCTGTTGGTACAAGTCGGCATTGTCGGCGCTGCGCATCATCCCGGCGCCGTGCCCGGCGCGGACGTTGTTGGTGATGCAGGCCAGCCGGTAGCCCTCGGCGGCAAGCAGATCGAGCGCGGTCACCATCGCCGGCCGGATCGAGCCCGACAGCACTTTCAGTACCGAAGCTCCGTCCAACGCGTGGCCCAGCGCTGCGGCTTCGGCGGCGAACAAGGCATCGAACCGGGCGGCGTCGATATCCGATCGTTCAAACTGGGCCCAGGCGTTGTCATCGGGATTGGTGCTGTTGACCCGGCGGACGAAATCCTGCGGCAGGCCGCGTTCCGCCTCGAGCCGGTTGAAGGCCTCGAACGGCGAGGCGGTGATCACCCCGCCGAAATCGAAAATCACCGCTTCGAACTGCCGCCCGGCCATGTTAATCTCCCTGATGCCGCAACGCCACTGGCCGATTGCGCGGCGCCCCGCAAGCTTGCGATAATCGACACAGATCATGGCGAACCTTGCGGATGCGTTGCAGTTTCAGCGGCGAAAGGAGAACACCCATGCGCTCCATACTCGTCCAGGCCGGCCGCGATCCGGGAATGTCCGCCAGGCTCGATACCGCGATGGATATCGCCCGCCGCAACGAAGGCCATGTCACGCTGGTGATCGACACTCCGGTTGATCAATTTGTCAGCGTCGATCCCTACGGCGGTGCCTATGTCGCCCACGACGCGCTCGAAAGCGCGCTGGCCGACGACAACGCACTGGCCGAGGCATTCGCCGGCAGGCTTGCGAACGACGACGTGCCGTTCGATGTTGTCCAGTTCGAGAGCCAGCCGGTCAATGCCATGGCCGCCGCCGCGCGGCTCGCCGATGTCGCAATCGTGTCCCGGACTTGCGGCTTTGCCGGCGATCTGGCGGTGACGGTACGCTGCCCGGTGCTGGTGCTGACTGCAACCGCACCGCTGCGCCTGCCCTTGGCGTCGGCATGCATCGCCTGGGACGGCGGCGATCAGGCCGCAGCGGCGCTGCGCGGCGCGATCAGCCTGCTCGAAGGCTGCCCGAATATTCACGTGCTGACCGTGACCAGCGAGGAGTCCGCCAGCTTCCCGCCGACCGACGCGCTGCGCTACCTCTCGCGCCACGGACTCAAGGCCGAGCTGCACGAGCTGGCCAGGAACGGCTCGGTCGAGGAAACACTGGCCAAGGAAACCGCACGGCTGGGTGCGCAGCTCTTGGTCATGGGCGCCTATGGCCACAGCCGGGTGCGCGAGTTCCTGTTCGGCGGGGTGACGCGCTATTTCCTCGTGGAGCAGGCCGCACCGCCGCTGCTGCTGGCGCATTGATCCCGATGGTGCGGCGCACCATTTCGACGCTGAGCAAGTCCCGATCACTGGTTCTTTTGTTAGTCTATATGGGAAATTTCGTTGATATTTCCGTTCCATTGGCCAAAACTGAACACAAGTTGCAAATTATGCAACTAGAAATGATCTTTTCGCACTTGCACAATAAGTCGCGATCCGCCACTTAGAGCATGCCTTTTCAGGCATCCTCTCCCAAACCTTACAAAGGCCCGGTCGGCAACGACCGGGCCCTTTTTTTGTCCCTGCCCGGGAGGGGGCCGGCAACGACCGGGCCCTTTTTTGTCCTTGCCCGGGAGGGGGCCGGCAACGACCGGGCCCTTTTCCCGCCCCAGCCCGGCGTCCAGAGCCAAGCGGTTTGCAATCTTGCTTTTGAGTTCCTAGCTTTGCTCCATCGCCGCCGCTGCGGCCGGACCAAGGAATTTAGCGCATGGCGGACGACAAGACAGTCAAGCTTCAGGTTGCGGCGGCGCGGCAGGAGGAAAGCGGCAATGCCTTTGCCCGCTTGCCCAAGGCCGCGCTCGCCAAGCTGGGGGTGACCGAAGGCGATGTGATCGCGATCGAGGGCAAGCGCGCCACCGCAGCGCGGGTGATGCTGGCCTATCCCGAGGACGAGGGGCTGGAGGTGATCCGCCTCGACGGGCTGCAGCGCGCCAATGCCGAGGTTGGCTCGGGCGACCATGTCCAGGTCAGCCGCGCCGAATCGCGCCCCGCCAGCCGCGTGGTGTTTGCCCCGGCGCAACGCGAAATGCGTCTCCAGGGCCCGAGCCAGGCGCTCAAGCGCAATTTCGCCGGACGGCCGCTGGTCGCGGGCGATCTGATCGCCACCACCGGCCAGCAGCAGGTCCGCGACATGCCGCCCGAAGTGGCGCGGATGTTCAATGCGCCCGCCTATGCCCTCACGCAAATCCGCCTGACCGTGGTGGCGACAGTGCCCAAGGGCATCGTCCACATCGACGAGAACACCGAGGTTGAGCTGCGCGAGCAGTTCGAGGAGGCCTCGGCCGGGCGCGGCGAGGTCAACTATGACGATGTCGGCGGGATGGGCGATACCATCCAGCAGCTGCGCGAAATGGTCGAACTGCCGCTGCGCTATCCCGAACTGTTCACCCGGCTGGGCGTCGATCCACCGAAAGGCGTGCTGCTCCACGGGCCGCCAGGGACCGGCAAGACGCGGCTCGCCCGCGCGGTCGCCAACGAGAGCGAGGCGAGCTTCTTCACCATTAACGGCCCGGAGATCATGGGCAGCGCCTATGGCGAGAGCGAGCGGCGCCTGCGCGAAGTGTTCGAGGAGGCCGGCAAGGCCAGCCCCTCGATCATTTTCATCGATGAGATCGATTCGATCGCGCCCAAGCGCACCCAGGTGCCGGGCGAGGCCGAAAAGCGCCTGGTCGCGCAATTGCTGACGCTGATGGACGGACTGGGCGCCCATCAGAACATCGTCGTGATCGCCGCGACCAACCGCCCCGACGCAATCGACGAGGCACTCCGCCGCCCCGGCCGGTTCGACCGCGAGATCGTGATCGGAGTGCCCGATGTGGGCGGCCGCCGCGAGATCCTGGGGATCCACACTCGCGGCATGCCGCTGGCCGAAGGGGTAGACCTCGACGAGCTGGCGCGCACCACCCACGGCTTCGTCGGCGCCGATATCGGCGCCTTGGCGCGCGAGGCGGCGATGGACGCGGTGCGGCGGATATTGCCGCAGCTCGACCTCGAGGCACAGACCATCCCCGCCGACGTACTCGAGAACCTGACCGTCACGCGTGAAGACTTCGTGCTGGCGCTCAAGCGCGTCCAGCCATCGGCGATGCGCGAGGTGATGGTCCAGATCCCCAACATCGGCTGGGCCGATATCGGCGGGGCGGACGAAGCGCAGATGTTGCTGAAAGAAGGCATCGAACTGCCGCTCAAAAACCCCGAGGCCTTCCGCCGCCTCGGCATTCGCCCGGCCAAGGGCTTTCTGCTCTATGGTCCGCCGGGGACCGGCAAAACCCTGCTGGCCAAGGCCGTCGCCAAGGAGAGCGAAGCCAATTTCATCGCGATCAAGAGCTCCGACCTGCTTTCCAAATGGTACGGCGAGAGCGAGCAGCAGATCGCCCGGCTGTTCGCCCGCGCCCGCCAGGTCGCGCCCTGCGTGGTGTTCATCGACGAGATTGACAGCCTGGTCCCCGCGCGCGGCTCCAGCGGCAACGAACCGCAGGTCACCAGCCGCGTGGTAAACACCATCCTCGCCGAGATGGACGGGATGGAGGAGCTGTCCTCGATCGTGGTGATCGGCGCGACAAACCGCCCGACCCTGATTGATCCGGCGCTGCTGCGGCCGGGGCGGCTGGATGAGCTGGTCTATGTCGGCACCCCCGATGCGGCCGGGCGCGAGCACATCCTCAAGATCCACACCGCCAAGATGCCGCTGGCCAAGGACGTTGACCTGAAAGCGTTGGCCAAGGAAGCCGAACGCTTCACCGGCGCCGACCTCGAGGACGTCGTCCGCCGCGCCGGCATGACTGCGATCCGCACGCGCGGGGCGAAGGCCAAGACTGTTACCGGCGCCGACTTCAAGGCCGCGCTGGCCGACTCCCGCGCCACTGTCACCGCCGAGATGGAAGCCGAATACGCCAAGATCAAAGGCGAACTGAAAAAACGCGCGGCGGAAGTGAACCTCTCGCCGGTGGGCTTTTTGGCGCCGGGGATGGTGAGTTCGACGCGGGATCGGAAGCATGGGTGAGTGTCATATGCATATTGACACATGGCACTTAATGCGCTAGCCACCTGACGTGAGAATCGTCTCGATCCGCCACAAGGGTCTGGCGCGCTTTGTCGAGAAGGACGATGCCTCGAAGCTCGACCGGCGAATGGTTGGCAAGCTCAGAGTGCAGATCACCTACCTGACCGGAATGTCGCATAGCGACGAATTCCGCGATCTGGCATTCTGGAAAACGCACCAGCTCAGTGACGGCCGCTGGAGTTTTCATGTGACCGCCAACTATCGACTGACTTTCGAGGTCGATAACGAGGCGAAAGAAATCCGGATACTCGATCTTGAGGACTATCATTAATGAGCGCGGAAATCACCATGCACAGCCCCAGCCATATCGGCGCCTTCGTGCGCGAAATCATCGAGGGACATGAGCTCAATGTCTCGGCGGCTGCGCGGGTGCTGGGCGTGACGCGTCAGACTCTGTCGATCCTGGTCAACGAACACGGTGGGCTCTCCCCCGAGATGGCGCTGCGGATCGAAAAGGCCTTCGGGGTGAAGATGGACACGCTGCTGAGGATGCAGACGGCCTGGGAAATCGCCGCGGCAAGGAAGCGCGAGGGGGAGGTTGAGGTGGATCGGTATCTGGCGGCTTGATAGCTGTTGGATAGTTCGATTGCGGAGTTCAAATGCGAATAGTCTTCAGTCGAAAGGGATTCGATACCGGCTCCGGTGGCACCGCTTCACCGATCATTAGAGGCAGGCCGACAAGCCTACCTATTCCTACCAGTCGCCGGTCGATCACTACCTACGATCATCTTGGCTTGGGCGAGATCGTCGAGCAGGTCACACGGGGCAAGATTGCGCGAAATCATCTTTGCCACGAAGATCCGATGTTCACGGGAGGCAAATGCCTGTTCGGCCAGTGCGGTGCGGCCCAATCACATCTCCGAAATCAAGGCGTCGGTATTGGTGACGTGTTTCTGTTTTTCGGCCTTTTTTCCGATGAACGCACTGGCGAACGTCACCATCGCATTTTCGGTTACCTTCACGTGGAAGAAATGATTTCGCCCGCTGATAGTGAGCTTGGGCCATTGCACAGACCGCATCCCCACACGCTGGGCGAATGGAACGAAAATAACACCGTCTATCGCGGCGCTGGCGCGGTGGCGAACAGCGATAATGAAGTGTTGCGCTTGACACAACCGGGCGGCCCCCTGCGCCATTGGATCGTGCCTAGTTGGCTTAGGCCGATTGGCCTGTCGTTTCATGGCAAGCCAGAGCGCTGGCTAGCCAATGATCGACTTGAGATAGTAGCGCGTGGTCAAGAGTTCGTCGCCGACATTGGCGAAGAGCCCCCAGCTCGGGAGTGGCTGCGTCGGACTATCGAGACGATCCGATCATGACAAGGATACTCCGCTACATTTTGCAGCACGATAGCGGGATGGCCCCATGCATCGATAATAGG
This sequence comes from Novosphingobium sp., assembly GCA_031414115.1. Classification (GTDB taxonomy): domain Bacteria; phylum Pseudomonadota; class Alphaproteobacteria; order Sphingomonadales; family Sphingomonadaceae; genus Novosphingobium. The sequence continues at coordinate 14,466 of JANOGS010000096.1, forward strand.
ATGGTGTCGTTGGCAACATGCAAACCAAAAATCCGAGCAAGCACCAAGCCAGGCGAATGGGTCGTGGGCTTCCGTCCAAGTCCGGCTCCGCGCGGCCTCGTGGTATGGGCCGGACGGATCGCCGAATGTATCGACGTAGGCGAATATGAACGTCTGCATAGCTGCAAGCGGCGCGGAGGACGTGCGGACGCAATATATCGGGAACTGCCCAGTGGCGGATTTGAGCGTCTGCGGCCGCATTACCATCCCGGACCGGATGAACTCCGAAAAGACACCAGCGCGCCCGTTCTGATTTTCGATCCCAAGGCAACTTGGTACTTCGGCTGCGAGCCACAAATGATGCCCGGAAATCTCATGCATCTCGCGGCGGGCGGCAGAGGCCACCGTGTGAACGGTACCAACGAAGTTGATGCTGACGCGCTGCAATCGTGGTTGGCTAGCGTTGCACCGCCTGGCGTGCACAATTCGCCGCGCGATGGCGTCCCCAAGAAGCCGCGTCACTGTTAGCAGGAGCGTAAAGCAAGCGGCTCCGAAGTCTAGCGAATATTCTGGCCGCATCCCCTCAATGCGCAGCCCCCCAGCTCGCCCCCGTGCCGATCTCCACCCCCAGCGGCACCGACAGCTCCACCGCCGGCACCGCCGCGCCCGCCATCACCGCGCGGATCACCTCGCTCGCCGCTTTCACATCGCCCTTGGGCAGTTCGAACACCAGTTCGTCGTGGACCTGGAGCAGCATCCTGACATGCCCCAGCCCCGCCGCCTCAAGCGCCGGCATCATCCGGGCCATCGCGCGCTTGATAATGTCCGCGCTGGTCCCCTGGATCGGGGCGTTGATCGCGGCGCGTTCGCTGCCCTGGCGCTCTGCCTGTTGGCTTGAGGAAATGCGCGGGAACCAGCATTTGCGGCCGAACAGGGTCTCTGAGTAACCGCGCTCGCGGACCGTCGCCAGGGTATCGTGGATGTAGCGCTGGATACCGGGGAAGCGCTGGAAGTAGAGGTCGATCACGCCTTGCGCCTCGTCGGCCGGGATGCCGAGCCGCATCCCCAGCCCCCAGCGGCTGATCCCGTAGAGGATCGCGAAGTTGACCGTCTTGGCGCGGCCGCGGGTGTCGCGGTTGACCTCGCCGAACATTTCCTGCGCGGTGCGGGCGTGGATGTCTTCGCCGTGGGCGAAGGCCTCTTTCAGTTCGGGCACGTCGGCCATATGCGCGGCGAGGCGCAGTTCGATCTGGCTGTAGTCGGCGGCGAGCAGGACGTTGCCGGGCTCGGCGACGAAGGCGTGGCGGATCTGGCGGCCGATCTCGGTGCGGATCGGGATGTTCTGGAGGTTGGGCTCGGTCGAGCTCAGCCGCCCGGTCTGCGCGCCGACCAGGCTGTAGCTGGTGTGGACCCGGCCGGTCGCGGGGTTGATCGCTTCCTGCAAGGCCTCGGTATAGGTCGAGCGCAGCTTGGAGAGCTGGCGCCATTCAAGCACCTTGGTGGCGATTTCCGCGCCTTCGCCAGCGAGCCGCTCGAGCACCGAAACGTCGGTCGAGAAATCGCCGCTCTTGCCCTTCTTGCCGCCCTTGTAGCCCAGCTTGTCGAACAGGATCTCGCCGAGCTGCTTGGGACTGCCGATGGTGAATGGCTGCCCGGCGAGGCCGTGAACCTCACCTTCAAGCTTGCCGATCTCCTCGGCGAATGTGGCCGAGAGCCCGGCCAGCCCTTCGCGGTCGACCTTGATCCCGTGGCGCTCCATCAAGGCCACCACCGGCACCAGCGGCCGGTCGACCCGCTCGTAAACCCGGGTCGCGCCCTCTTCCGACAAGCGCGGCTTGAGCAGCCGGTGGAGCCGCCAGGTCACCTCGGCATCTTCAGCGGCATATTCGGTGGCGCGGTCGATCGGCACTTCGGTGAAGGGGATCGCCTTCTTGCCGGTGCCGCACAGCTCCTTGAAGGCCAGCGCGGTATGGCCAAGGTGGCGCTGCGCCAGCTCGTCCATGCCGTGGCCGCCACCGATCCCGTCTTCGCTGCGCCCCGCGTCGAGATCGAAGCTCATCACCATGGTGTCGTCGATCGGAGCGACCGCGATGCCGTGGCGCGACAGGACGTTGAGATCGTATTTGGCGTTCTGCCCGATCTTCAGCACCGCGTCACTTTCCAGCAGCGGCTTCAGCACCCGGATCGCATCGGCCATGGCGACTTGCTGGGGCTTCTCGGCAAACATGTCGCTGCCGCCGTGGCCGAGCGGGATATAGCAGGCGTCGCCCGCTCCCAGCGCCAGGCTGACCCCAGCGAGGTTCGCCTGAATCGCATCGAGCGAAGTGGTTTCGGTATCGAACGCCACCAGCCGCGCCGCGAATGCGCGCGTCACCCAGCTTTCCAGCGCTTCGAGCGTCTGCACGCATTCGTACTTGCTGCGATCGATCGGTGCCAATTCGGGCAGCGGCTGGCGGCTGCCCTCGATGCTGGCCGCCGCGCCCGCAGTGACCGGCTTGGCCGGGTGCAGCTGGACCTTGCGTTCAGGACTGCCGCGCCCCTCACCCAGCCGCTTGAGCAGGCTGTTGAAGCCGTGATCCTGGAGGAACGCGGCGAGCGGATCGGGCGGGATCGCGGTAAGCCGGAAATCGTCGAGCGGGACCGGCAGCGCGCAATCTTCCTTGAGCTGGACCAGGACCCGCGACAAGCGCGCCATTTCCGCCTGCTCAATCAGGCTTTCCTGCATCTTTGACGGTTTCATCGCCGGCGCGGCGGCCAGCGCCGCTTCGAGATTGCCGTATTCCTGGATCAGCTTGGTCGCGGTCTTGGGCCCGATCCCGCGGATGCCGGGGACGTTGTCGACCGCATCGCCCATCAAGGCCAGCACATCACCGACCAGTCCGGGGGCAACGCCGAACTTCTCCGCGACCTCGGGAATGTCGATCCGCACGTTCTTCATCGTGTCGAGCATGTCGATATAGCCGCCGTTGCCGTCCGGCCCGATCAACTGCATCAGGTCCTTGTCCGATGAGACGATGGTCACGTTCCAGCCGCGCTCGGTTGCGGCGTGGGCGTAGGACGCGATCAGATCGTCGGCTTCCAGCCCCTCCTCCTCGATGCAGGCCAGGCTGAACGCGCGGGTAGCATCGCGGACCAGCGGGAACTGCGGACGCAGGTCTTCGGGCGGGGGCGGACGGTTGGCCTTGTATTCAGGGTAGATCTCATTGCGGAACGACTTGCCCGACTTGTCGAGAATCACCGCCAGATGCGTCGGCCCGTCAGCCTTGTTGAGATCGTCGGCCAACTTCCACAGCATGGTGGTGTAGCCATAGACCGCGCCCACCGGCACGCCCGCCGGGTTGGTCAGCGGCGGCAGGCGGTGATAGGCGCGAAAGATATAGGCCGATCCATCGACCAGATAGAGATGCTGTTTGGGCTCCATTTCTGCACGACTAGCAGCACCGGGCGGCGAATCAAACCGGCACGGATCAGGGCTTGGGCTGGTCACAACGATGCCACATTCTTGCGCTACCCCTCCGAAACTGCGGAAATGCGCGCGGTTGTGAACCAGCGCGACTCTGCTCTTGCATCCAAATGCGAAGCACACTAATTGAGCGATCGAAGTCTACCGCTAAGGTAGGCTTTCCGTTCGGACTCGAATGCCCAGGGCATCGAGCCCGTGCGTGGTCCACTCGCTGTTCAAGGAATAACATTCATGCGCAAGATCGTTCTCGCTGCTTTTGCCGCTAGCGCCGCTCTCGCTCTCTCGGCTTGCGGTCAGAAGGCTGAAGAAGCCCCTGCCGACGCCGCTGCTGACGCTGCTGCCACTGCCACTGAAGCCGCCGCTACTGCGACCGACGCCGCCGCGACCGCTTCGGACGCTGCTGTTGACGCCGCCGGGTCCGCCACGGAAGCCGCTGCTGACGCCGCTGCGACCGCGACCGACGCTGCTGCCGCTGCTGCCGGCGCTGCGGAAGACGCTGCCAAGAAGATGTAATCTTCGCCGATTGGCAAGAAATTGGGGCGCGGAAGGCAACTTCCGCGCCCCTTTTCTTTGCCCGGCGCCCGGGCCGCTTGACACGTTTAATCGCCCGCTTAACCTCACGCTCCATGGAGCCGCAGGCGTGACCCGATCCCTGAGCGAAGGCCTGGCCAAGGCGCTGGCGCGCATCGCCCTGCCCGCGCCGCTTGGGCTTGAGCGTCTCTCGGGCGGGGCCAACATGGAAAGCTGGCGCTTCACTGCGGGCGACGAGACTTGCGTGCTGCGCCGCGCGCCTTCGGCCGAACTGTTGGCCGGGCGGCCGCTCGATCACCATGCCGAGGCCCAGCTGATCCGCGCCGCGCGTGCCGCCGGCGTGCTCGCTCCCGAAGTGCTGGTTGAACTGGAGCCCGAGGACGGCATCGGTTCCGGCTTCGTCATGCGCGCGATCACCGGATCCGCCGATCCAGCAACGATCCTGGCCGAGGCTGACGGCGCAGTGCTGGTACGCGAGTTTGCCCGCGAACTGGCTGCGGTACACCGCACCGATTGCTCCGGGCTGACAGTGCCGACAATGGATACCGCGGCAGCGCTGGCAGAGCTCAAGGCAAGGTTTCTCACCTACGGCGGCGATCGGCCGATCCTGGCGCTCGCCGTGCGCTGGCTTGAGGCCAACCTGCCCGCGCCGGTCCCGCCGCGGCTGGTCCATGGCGATTTTCGCCTGGGCAACCTGATGGCGGAGCACGGCCGCCTGACCGGGGTGCTCGACTGGGAAATCGCGCATCTCGGCGATCCTCACGAAGACCTGGCCTATGGCTGCCTGACCGTGTGGCGCTTCTCCCGCCCCGACCGCCCGGCCTATGGCCTGGCCACGGTCGAGGCGCTGGCGGCGGCTTATGCCGAACATGGCGGCGAGGCTTTCGACCCGGCGCGGTTCCGCTTCTGGCTGATCTACCGCACCTTCTGGTGGGCCTTGGGCTGCCTGCAAATGGGCGGCTACTGGCGCGCCGGGCACGACCGTTCGGTCGAACGCGTAGTGGTCGCGCGGCGCACCAGCGAGCAGGAGCTCGACCTCTTGCTGCTGCTGGAAAACGAAGCGCCCGAGGCCGAGCGGCTGCGCCCGTTGCCTCTCGCCGCCGCCCAGCTGCAAGCAACTTCGGGGGAACCGAGCGCTGCCGAGATGGTCGCCGCAGTATCCGAGTGGCTGGCAAGTGACATCAAACCGCTGGTCAGCGGCCGCGATAAGTTCGATCTGGCGGTGGCGCGCAATGCGCTGGGAATCGTCGCGCGTGAGCTTACGCAGCGCCCGGCGGCGACCGACGCCGCGCTCTCCGCAGACTTGCTCTCAGGCAAGGCGGGTCTCGCCACACCTGGCCTATTGGCCCGCCTGCGCCGGATGGCGCTCGACAAGCTTGCCGCAGACATGCCCAAGTACCCCGACCTGGCAATCGCCCGGGCCCAATGGGAAGGACCCTGACCAATGGATTTCGCACTGCCCCAGGACCTCGTCGCCTACCTTGCCGAACTTGACGACTTCATCACCGCCGAGATCAGACCGGTGGAACAGCGCGATGACAACATCCGCTTCTTCGATCACCGCCGCGAATGGGCACGGACCAATTTCGAGGATCAGGGTCTGCCCCGCCGCGAATGGGAAGACTTGCGGCGCGAGGCCTGCAAGCTTGCTGACAAGGCCGGGCACTGGCGTTTTTCCGCGCCCAAGAAATACGGCGGCAAGGACGGATCGAACCTGTGGATGGCGGTGATCCGCGACCGCTTTGCGGCCATGGGCCTGGGCCTGCACAACGATCTGCAGAACGAGCATTCGATTGTCGGCAACTTCCCCTTTGTCGCGATGTTCGAGCATTTCGGCACGGAGGAGCAGCAGCAGGAATTCATCCTCGGCGGGTTTGCCGGCACCCACCGCGTTGCCTTCGGGCTGACCGAGCCCGACCACGGTTCCGACGCCACCCACATGGAAACCCGCGCGGTCCGCGAGACCCGCGATGGCGTCCCGGGCTGGCGGATCGACGGCCGCAAGATGTGGATCACCGGCATGCACGTCGCCACCCATTGCGCCGCGTTCTGCCGCACTTCGGGCAAGGACGGCGATGCCAAGGGGATCACCTGCCTGCTGGTCCCGGCGAGCAATCCGGGCATGGTGATCGACGAGTACATGTGGACCTTCAACATGCCGACCGACCACCCGCGGATGCATTTTGAGGATTGCTGGGTGCCTGAAAGCGCGGTGCTGGGCCCGGTCGACGGCGGGCTGTCGATCGCCCAGAGCTTCGTCCACCAGAACCGCATCCGCCAGGCTGCCAGCTCGCTGGGCGCGGCGACATTCTGTGTTGAGGAATCGGTCAAATACGCCCGCAAACGCAAGCCGTTCGGTCAGGAGCTGGCGCGCAACCAGGGGATCCAGTTCCCGCTGGTCGAGCTGGCCACCCAGTGCGAGATGCTGCGCGCGTTCATCTACAAGACCGCCTGGGAAATGGACCAGATCCCCCACAAGGAGCTCGAACACCAGCTTTCCGACAAGATCAGCATGTGCAACTACTGGGGCAACCGGCTGGTCTGCGAAGCGGCCGACCGGGCAATGCAGGTCCATGGCGGGATCGGCTATTCGCGGCACACCCCGTTCGAGCACATCTATCGCCACCACCGCCGCTACCGGATCACCGAAGGCGCTGAGGAAATCCAGATGCGCAAGGTTGGCGCCTATCTGTTCGGCTATCTTGGACCGAGGAAAGCCCTGTTCTGATCGACGAACGGATTTCGCCGCTGCGGGTCAGATATGCTAACTGCCGCATGATCGAGTTCGGGGGAGACCAGACCATGAATGCACTGATGCGGCTTGCCATCGCGGGCCTGCTGGCTGGATCGGCGACAACGGCGCTGGCGCAAGCCGCGCCGATTGTGCTGCCGGGAGTACCGGGCCAGGCTTCGCGGGTGATCAGCGCCGAGGAGGCGACCAAGCTGGCCAATTCCAGCTATTCCCCTGCCGACAGCGCGTTCATGCAGGGCATGATCGTCCACCATCAGCAAGCGGTCGATATGGCGGCGCTGGTCAAGGCGCGAACCAATAATCCCGACATCATCGCCATTGCCGGACGGATCGATGCCAGCCAGGCTGACGAGATGAAGTTCATGCGCGGGTGGCTGACCGCTCGCGGCGAGCCTTTGGCAATGCCGCAGATGGACCACGCCGCGCATTCCGGCCATGCGATGAAGGGCATGGCCAGCGCCGCGCAAATGGCCGAGCTGGCCGCTGCCAACGGCACTGCGTTCGACCGCTTGTTCCTGCAACTGATGATCCCGCACCACAAGGGCGCGCTCGACATGGTCGAGGACCTGCTGGGCAAGTCGGGCAGTGCCTATGACCCGGAAATGTTCCAGTTCTCCAGCGATGTCACCACCGACCAGAAGGCCGAGATCGAGCGGATGAACAAGACGCTCGCCGGGTTGTCGGGCGATCCGCGCGCAACCCTGGCGGCGGGGCTGACCAACGCCGGCGAGGCAATCCTTAACCTGCGCAAGGTTGCCGCGCTGGCCAAGCCTGCCGGATTCTTCGATCCGAAGAACCCGGGCGCGCTCCAGCCGCTCAAGGCGGTCAAGCCGGGCGACAAGCCGAAAAAGCCCAAGCGGCCCAAGAAGGGCGCCGAGCCGACAAAGCCCGAGTTCACCGAGCGCGGCGCGTTGCTCGATTTTGCCAACACCGACATCGCCTTCACTGGCGAGTTGATGATCGCGGGCAGCTATCACGGCTTCAACATCTATCGGCTGGCGCAAGGCGGCGTGCCGCAGCTGATCAGTTCGACCGTCTGCCCGGGCGGCCAGGGCGACGTCTCGGTCGTCGGCAAGCTGCTGATCATGAGTGTCGAGGAACCGCGCGGGCGGACCGATTGCGGCCTCCAGGGCGTGGGCGTGAAGGTCAGCCCGATCCGGTTCCGCGGCCTGCGGATCTTCGACATCTCGGACACTGCCCAGCCCCGCCAGGTCGGCCAGGTGCAGACCTGCCGCGGCAGCCACACCCATTCGGTGGTCGATGCCAATGCCAGCCGGATCGTGGTCTACAACTCTGGCACGTCGCATGTCCGCAAGCCCGAGGAACTGGCCGGCTGCGTCGATACCGCGGGCGATGCGACCGCGCTGTTCAGCATCGATGTGATCGAGATCCCGGTGGCCGATCCCGCAGCCGCGCGGATCGTCGACCGGCCGCGGGTGTTCGCCGCTGCGGGCCAGATCGCCGGGCTGTGGCGCGGCGGCGACCATGGCGACGGGACCCAGGACACCGATGTCACCGACCAGTGCCATGATATCACCGTGTTCCCGTCAAAGAAGATCGCCGCGGGCGCCTGTTCGGGCAACGGCATCGTCCTCGACATTTCCGATCCGCTGAAACCCAGGCGGATCGACGATGTTGCCGACAAGAGCTTCGCCTATTGGCATTCGGCCACTTTCAACAACGATGGCACCAAGGTGCTGTTCACCGATGAATGGGGCGGCGGCGCGCGGCCGCGCTGCCAGGCGGGCGATCCGCGCACCTGGGGGGCCAATGCCTTCTACGGACTCGAGAATGGCAAGCTGGTCTATCGCGGTCATTACAAGCTGCCCGTTCCGCAGTCCGACAAGGAGAACTGCGTCGCCCACAATGGCTCGATCGTGCCGGTGCCGGGCCGCGATATTTTTGTCCAGGCGTGGTATCAGGGCGGGATCAGCGTGATCGACTTCTCCGACCCGGCCAATGTCAAAGAGATCGCCTATTTCGATCGCGGCCCGATCGACAAGGACCAGCTGGTGCTGGGCGGCTATTGGTCAGCCTATTGGTACAAGGGCCGGATCTATGCGACCGAGATCACCCGCGGGATCGACGTCTTCGCGCTTGTGCCAAGCGCCTTCCTGACCAGCGCGGAAATCGCCGCCGCCGAAGGTGCGATTTATCCCGGCGATGTGTTCAACCCGCAAACCCAGACCGAAGTGACCTGGCCAGTGGCGCTGGCCGAAGCGGCGCGCAATAGCCGGAGATGAGGGAAGCTCATCTCAGCGCAGCGCAGTAGCGCGGTAGCCTGAGCTTTCGGTCTGGTAGCCATCGTAGATTGCTCGCGCGATCGTGGCGATGCGGTCATAGCGGGCGGGCTTGCTGCCCTGGCCGGTGACATAGATTGCCACGGCAATTGCGCGGCCGTCGGGCGTCTGGATAATGCCGACGTCGCTTGAGGTATTGTTGAGCGAGCCGGTCTTGTGGGCAATCCGCGCTTCAAGCGGGAGTTGGCCCGGGATGCGGTTCTTGCCGGTCGCACAGCGCTCCATGGTTGCGAACAGGAAGCTGCGGCTGGACTGGCTGAGCCAGCGGCCCTTGTGCAGACCGGCGAGGAATTGGGCCATCGCCATCGGGGTCGCGCTGTCACGCGGGTCGACGGTGTGGGCCGGATTGTATTCGCCATCGTCGCGCACCAAGGTGGCGATGTCACGGTCAAGCCGGAAGCCCGAGATGCCGGTGGCGCGCATCCAGCGGTTGACCGCGTTCGGCCCGCCGACCACCGCCAGCAGCGCGTCGGTCGCCTGATTGTCGCTGTAGATCAGGGTGCGTTCGATCAGGTAGCGCGCCGAATAGGTCGCGCCGGCAACGACCGGCGCCTTGGCGCTCGAGAACTTAGCCGAGCGCACCGGCCGCATCAGTGGAAACGCTTCGTCAAGGCTGTAGAAACCCTTGTCGACCCCGTCGAGAAAGGTCGCGACGATCGCGATCTTGCTGGTCGAGGCCATCGGGAATGGCTGGTCGCCCAGCACCGCCAGGCTGCGCCCGCTGGCAAGATCGATCGCCGCCACTCCGATCCGGCCCTGGCTTGATTCGGCCAGGGAATGAATCTGAGCTTCGAGGCCCGAACCATAGGAAACCCGCTGAGACTGGGTGAAGACCACCGGACGAACCGGCACCGGCAGCGGATCCGGCGCGCGCACCTTGGTGCCGAAGGTCGCATCGAAGCTGCGCTCAAGCGAATCGCCGCGCGCCGCTCCGGTGGGCACCAGCAGCGCCGCAGCCAGGGCGAACCCGCCCGCAACTCTAGAAATCAATCCCGGTCTCACCGGAAACGCGATAGCCCAAACATGCTTTCTGTTTGGCTAACGGGTTCGGCGCCGCATAGGATTCCGCGACGAAGCGCACCACAGATGCGGGAGAATGCATAGCCGGGACAAAACAAGGGCCGGGAGAGCGTGTCTCCCGGCCCCTGATTTGTGCCATTTCGGGAATGAACTGTTAGAAGTCCATCCCGCCCATGCCGCCCATGCCGCCGCCAGGCATGCCGCCCATTGCCGGCTTGTCGTCGGGCTTCTCGCTGATCGCCGCTTCGGTGGTGATCAGCAGGCCGGCGACCGAGGCTGCGTCCTGCAGCGCGGTGCGGACCACCTTGGTCGGATCGATCACGCCGGCCTTGACCAGGTTCTCATAGACGTCGGTGGCGGCGTTGAAGCCCTGGGTCTCGTCGTCTTCGCGCAGCAGGTTGCCCGAAACCACGGCGCCGTCATGGCCGGCGTTGGTGGCAATCTGCTTGAGCGGGGTGGTGATCGCCTTGCGGACGATGTCGATGCCCTTGGTCTGGTCGTCGTTGGCGCCCTTCATGCCGGCCAGAGCCTTGGTGGCATAGAGCAGCGCGGTACCGCCGCCAGGAACGATCCCTTCCTCGACCGCAGCGCGGGTCGCGTGGAGCGCGTCGTCGACGCGGTCCTTGCGTTCCTTGACCTCGACTTCGGAAGCCCCGCCAACCTTGATCACGGCAACGCCGCCGGCCAGCTTTGCCAGACGTTCCTGCAGCTTTTCCTTGTCGTAGTCGCTGGTGGTGGTCTCGATCTGGGCGCGGATCTGTTCGACCCGGCTCTTGATGTCGCTGCCTTCACCGGCACCGTCGACGATCGTGGTGTTGTCCTTGTCGATCGAGACGCGCTTGGCCTGGCCGAGCATGCCCAGCGTGACCGATTCGAGCTTGATGCCCAGATCTTCGCTGATCATCTCGCCCTTGGTCAGGATCGCGATATCTTGCAGCATCGCCTTGCGGCGATCGCCAAACCCGGGGGCCTTGACCGCCGCGACCTTCAAGCCGCCGCGCAGCTTGTTGACCACCAGGGTGGCCAGCGCTTCGCCTTCGATGTCCTCGGCAATGATCAGCAGCGGACGGCCCGACTGGACCACCGCTTCGAGCACCGGCAACATCGCCTGCAGCGACGAGAGCTTCTTCTCGTGGATCAGGATGTAGGGGTTATCCAGCTCGACAGTCATCTTGTCGGGGTTGGTGATGAAGTAGGGGCTGAGGTAGCCGCGGTCGAACTGCATGCCTTCGACGACATCGAGTTCGAATTCGAGGCCCTTGGCCTCTTCCACGGTGATCACGCCTTCCTTGCCGACCTTTTCCATGGCTTCGGCGATCTTGTTGCCGACTTCGCTGTCGCCATTGGCCGAGATGATCCCGACCTGGGCGATTTCGGCCGAGCCGGACACCGGCTTCGAACGCTTGACCAGATCGGCGACCACGGCAGTGACGGCCAGATCGATCCCGCGCTTGAGGTCCATCGGGTTCATCCCCGCAGCGACGCAGGTCATGCCTTCGCGGACGATCGCCTGGGCCAGCACGGTGGCGGTGGTGGTGCCGTCACCGGCCTGGTCGTTGGTCTTGCTGGCGACTTCGCGCAGCATCTGCGCGCCCATGTTCTCAAACTTGTCCTTGAGTTCGATTTCCTTGGCGACAGTGACGCCGTCCTTGGTGATGCGGGGCGCGCCGAAGCTCTTGTCGAGCACCACGTTGCGGCCCTTGGGGCCGAGCGTGACCTTGACCGCATTGGCCAGGATATCGACGCCGGCGAGAATGCGCTCACGCGCGTCGCGGCCGAATTTCACGTCCTTGGCTGACATAGTTCTATTCCTTCAATTCGGTGTGATTGGGAGAAGACAGATCGCTCAGGCGATGACGCCGAGGATGTCCGATTCCTTCATGATCAGCAGGTCTTCACCGTCGATCTTGACCTCGGTGCCGGACCATTTGCCGAACAGAACCTTGTCACCAGCCTTGACGTCAAGCGGGGTGACCTTGCCATCTTCGGCCTTGGTGCCGCTGCCAACGGCGACGATTTCGCCTTCAGCGGGCTTTTCCTTGGCGCTGTCGGGGATGATGATCCCGCCAGCAGTCTTCTCTTCGGCTTCGACGCGGCGAACCAGCACGCGATCGTGCAGGGGACGAAAGCTCATGTGGATTCCTCTCTACATGACAAGTTGAAACAGCTTGGCACTCTCGCCCAGAGAGTGCCAGCGGGGCGCATATGGGTGCGCGCTGAGCCCCAGTCAAGGCGAGTCTGGCGGAAAAATTCGCCTGACCGGAATCCCTCAGCCGGGAACCAGCCCCAGTGCCAGGCCGATCCACACCCCGATCCCTGCCAGCGAGGTATAGAAGCCCAGCCAGATCGCGATGACGAAGCCGACCGCCCAATAGCCCAGCAGCGCGATTGCCAGCGGCCAGCGGGTGTCCTGAAGGCCGCGCAGCGCGCCGGCGCCGACTGCCTGGGCCCCGTCTAACAGCTGGATCGCGGCTGCGACCATCAGTTACTGCACCGCCAAAGCGACCAGCGCGGCGTTTTGTGGCGCAGCCGGATCGACATAGAGTGAGAGGATGAACCGGGGGAAGAGCCACATCACGCCGGCCATCACCCCCATGAACAGCACCGAGACCACCAAGGCCGCCCATCCGGCGCGCCCGGCGGCGGCGCGGTCGCGCGCGCCATAGTGATAGCCGACCCGGATCGTCG
>JANOGS010000097.1:0-1727 GCA_031414115.1 Novosphingobium sp.
CCAAGACCGTTTCTCGCTCGAAAGCCAGAAGCGTACGGCGGCGGCGCAGCAGGCGAACAAATTCGCCGACGAAATCGTGCCCATGGAAACGGTGATGACCACCGTCAACAAAGAGACGGGCGAGACCAAGAACGTCGCCTACACGGTGACGAAGGACGAATGCAATCGCCCCGACACGACGTATGAGGCGTTGGCATCGTTGAAGCCCGTGAAGGGCGGCGACAAGTTCGTCACCGCAGGCAACGCCAGCCAACTGTCCGACGGCGCGTCCGCCGCGGTGCTCATGGAATCCAAGGAAGCGGCTAAGCGGAACCTGAAGCCGCTCGGCATTTTCAAAGGCTTCGCCGTCGCCGGCTGCGAGCCCGACGAAATGGGCATCGGCCCCGTCTTCGCCGTGCCGCGCCTGCTGCAGCGCCACGGTCTCAAGGTCAAAGACATCGATTTGTGGGAACTGAACGAAGCGTTCGCGAGCCAGGTGATCTACAGCATGGATCGCCTCGACATTCCGCACGAAAAGCTAAACGTCAACGGCGGCTCGATCTCGATCGGCCACCCCTTCGGCATGACCGGCGCACGCTGCACCGGCCACGCGCTGATCGAAGGCAAGCGCCGCGGTGTCAAATATGCCGTCGTCACCATGTGCATCGGTGGCGGTCAGGGTGCCGCCGGGCTGTTCGAGGTTTTCTGATGCGGTTGTCGGCACCTCGCATTGTGCCCGTCGATCTGGAAACGATCGACGACGCGCAGCGCGAGGTGCTGACCGCCATTACTGGCGCAGAGCGGGATGCAACCAAGTCCGGCGGAACGGTGCTCAACATCTTCCGCACCATGCTGCACGCTCCCAAGGCGCTGACCGCCTTCCTCGCCTGGGGCGGCTATATCCTCTCGCGCCGGAACAGCCTGTCCGAACGTGACCGCGAACTGGTGATCCTGCGGACCGGGTACAATTGCGGTTCGGGCTACGAATTCACCCAGCACACCCGCATCGGCCGCGATGCCGGACTGACCGAGGCTGAAATCCAAGCCATCAAGTCGGGCCCCGGCGATCCGGGCTGGAACGAAGCCGACCGCGCGTTGCTGCGCGCGACCGACGATCTCATCCGCGATTTCCACGTCAGCGACGAAGGCTGGGCGGCCCTGTCCGCACTCACCGACAAGCAGAAGATGGACCTGGTCATGACCGTCGGCCAGTACACCCAGGTGTCGATGATGCTCAACAGCTTCGGGGTCCAGCTCGATCCTGGGCAGCAGCTTGACCCGGCGCTCGATCGCCGGCTCGGCTAGAGACTTTCCCGTACAGGCGGCCGCCTTGCATTCGGCGCTGATCCGTCGCATCCTCGGCGCGGGAAATCGGGGGAGAGGCAGGCATGACCGAGCAGCTCGGAATCGTTGAAATTCTTGGCATCGCCGGCAGCGTCAGCCTGCTTTCCGGCTGGCGGCTCTACCTGACCGCGCTGGCCACCGGGCTGGCCATGTATTACAACGTCCTGCCCCTGCCCGAGCATCTCAAGTCGCTTCAGATCCTCGCCAATCCCTGGGTGATGGGGGTGGCAGGAACCGCCGCGTTCATGGAATTCTTCGCCGACAAGATCGCCTGGATCGATTCGGTCTGGGACACGGTCCACACCTTCATCCGCCCGCTCGGCGGCGCCCTGCTGACCCTCGCGGTGGTCGATCCGGGCGATCCCGCGACCCAGGCGATTGCCTTTATCCTCGGCGGCGGCGGT
>JANOGS010000098.1:0-15166 GCA_031414115.1 Novosphingobium sp.
TCGCGCTCGGCCTTGCGCCGCAGCCGCTCGTCCATCCGCTCCATCACCGCACTGAGCAGGGCCTTGCCGCGCTCCATGTTGTCGGCGAGGAAGTGGTCGAAGTGATCGCGGACCGCGTTCTCGACCATCCGCGCTGCCTCGGGGCTGGTCAGGCGGTCCTTGGTCTGGCTTTGGAACTGCGGATCGCGCAGGAACACCGAAAGCATCACCTCGCTGCCGGTGACCACGTCCTCGGGCGCGATGTCCTTGGCCTTCTTCTGCCCGACCAGCTCGCCAAACGCGCGGATCCCCTTGGTCAGCGCGGCGCGCAGGCCGGCCTCGTGGGTGCCGCCATCGGGGGTCGGGATGGTGTTGCAATAGTAGCTGTAGGCGCCGTCCGACCACAGCGGCCAGGCCACTGCCCATTCGGTCCGGCCCTGCTCGGCACCGGGGAAGTCCTGGGTGCCGGCGAAGAACTGGGTGGTGACGCATTCGCGCGTCCCGATCTGCTCGCGCAAGTGGTCCGAGAGCCCGCCGGGGAACTGGAACACCGCCTCGCCGGGAACTTCCTCGCTGGCGAGTGCGGCGGCGCATTTCCAGCGGATCTCGACCCCGGCGAAGAGGTAGGCCTTGGAGCGGACCAGCTTGAACAGCCGGGCGGGCTTGAACTTCGCATCCTCGCCGAAGATCTCGCCATCGGGGACGAAGGTAACGCTGGTGCCGCGGCGGTTGGGGGTGGGGCCGAGCGACTGGAGCTTGCTGGTGGGCAACCCGCGTGAAAATTCCTGGGCGTAAAGCTCCTTGCCGCGCGCCACCTCGATCCGGGTCAGCGAGGACAACGCGTTGACCACCGAGACGCCCACGCCATGAAGGCCACCCGAAGTCGCATAGGCTTTCCCCGAGAACTTGCCGCCCGAATGCAGCGTCGTCAGGATCACTTCCAGCGCCGACTTGCCGGGGTACTTGGGATGCTCGTCAACCGGAATGCCGCGGCCGTTGTCGGTGATGGTAAGCTTGTTGCCTTCTTCCAGCAGCACCTCGATCCGGTTGGCGTGGCCCGCCACCGCTTCGTCCATCGCGTTGTCGAGCACTTCGGCGGCGAGGTGGTGGAGCGCGCGTTCATCGGTGCCGCCGATGTACATGCCGGGGCGGCGGCGCACCGGCTCAAGCCCCTCCAGCACCTCGATCGCGGAACCATCGTAGGCGTCGCCATTGCTGGCGGGCAGCTTGTCAAACAGATCATCGGCCATGCGCGCGGCTATAGGGCCGCGCGATTCCGCGATGCAAGAGGGGCTGCGGATTCCTCCCCGGAACGGGGAGGGGGACCATCCGCGCAGAGGATGGTGGAGGGGCACGCACGAGTGGTCCTGACCTCGCGCCGTCAGGACCACCAGCCTGTACCCCTCCACCACCTGCGGTGGTCTCCCTCCCCCAAGGGGGAGGAACTAGGGAGCGAACTTGGCCGGTGCCGCGCTGACGATAGTCACCCCGCCGGCACGGACCTCGCGCACTTCCAGCGCGCGCTCGCCAGCTCCTGATGCGGTGAAACGAAACGGGCCGTCGAGCCCCAGGAACCCGTCGCGTTCGGCCAGTCTGGCCACAGGGAAGGCGGTGCCCGCGCGCCAGTCGCGCGCAATTCGCACGGTCAGCAGCACCGAATCGTAGCCAAGCGTTGCCTGGCGATAGGGAGCCGCCCCGAACCGCGCCTTGTAGCTGGCGGTGAACTGGCCAAAGCGGGTGTCGGCAACGCTGGCGAACCAGGCCCCGCGCAGCGCCGGGGTTCTGGTGATCGAGAGCTCGCCGCTCCACAGTTCGGTGCCCAGGATCCGCGGGCTTGGGGCCTTGGCGGACTTGAGCCGCGGCGCGGCGAGCGCGGCAAAGCGCGGCGTATCCGCGATCAGCACCGCGTCAAACCCGCCCTTGGCCCTAAGGCGTTGTGCCGCGCTGACCACCGAGGTGTTGGAACGATCATAGCTTTCGCTCGCCACCAGCGTCGCCCCGACGGCGCGCACCGCGGCGCCATAGGCCGCACTGGCGCGGGTGCCGTAGTCACCCTTGGGGACCAGCAAGGCAAAGCGCTTGGCGCCGCGCCCGTGGGCATAACGGACCACGCGCTGCAACGAATCGTCGGGCGTGGTGCCCAACACGAACACGTCACGCGCTGCCACTCCGGCGTCGCCCGAATAGGTCAGCAGCGGCACTTTTGCCGGGCGGGTGACCGCGGTTATCGGGGCGACCTCGTCAGCGGTAAGCGGTCCCAGCACCAGGCGGTTGCCATCGGCTATCGCTTTCTTTGCAGCCGCGCCCGGACCCGCAGCAGTGTCATAGCTGGTGATGCGGATAGACTTGGCCTGGGTGTCGAGCAGCGCCATGGTGGTGGCATTGGCGATCGACTGGCCCAGCGCGGCGTTGGGCCCCGACAGCGGCACCAGCAGCGCAACCCGGTGGCGTGCCTGATCCTTGGGCAGGGTGTTAGCGGGGGGCGGGGGCGGCGGCTTGGGTTTTCCCTTGGGCAGGACGTTGCACCCTGCAACCAGCACCACGGCGCCCAGCAGCAATAGCTTGCGGCGATCGATGCGCGCGTCGAACATTCGCTTGTCGCCCTCCTTCGGCGCGGCCTATTGGTATCGCCATGGATGGGCCGCTTGTTCCGGGGCTGTATATTGTCGCAACCCCGATTGGCAATCTGGGTGATATAACCGGGCGTGCCGTAACGGTACTGCGTGGCGTAGCTGCGGTGGCCTGTGAAGATACCCGCGTCACCGGCAAGCTGCTCAACCACTTGGGCATCAAGCAAAAGCTGATCCGCTATGACGATCATGCCAGCGAAGCGGCGCGTGAGGGACTGCTGGCCCTGGCGGCGGAGCGGCCGGTGGCACTGGTCAGCGATGCCGGGACGCCGCTGATTTCGGATCCCGGCTACCGCCTGGTGCGGGCGGCGCGCGAGCGCGGGATCATGGTCACCAGCCTGCCCGGCGCCAGCGCGGCGACAGTGGCGCTGACGCTTTCCGGGCTACCCAGTGACCGCTTCCTGTTCGCCGGGTTCCTGCCCAGCAAGGCCAAGGCCCGTGCCGATGTGCTGGCTGAGCTGGCGGGGGTGCGGGCGACGCTGGTGTTTTACGAAACCGCGCCGCGGCTGCTGGGTGCGCTGGCGGCGGTGGGCGAGGTGCTGCCGGGCCGCGAAGTAGCAGTGGCGCGCGAGCTGACCAAGAAGTTCGAGGAATGCCGCTCGGGCACGCCGACGGAGCTGATCGCGCACTACACAGCGCACCCGCCAAAAGGTGAGATCGTGCTGCTTATTGGCCCGCCGGGCGAGGTGCAGGCCAGCGCAGCCGATGCCGAGGCGCTGCTGCGCGCGGCACTGGAGACGTTGAAGCCCTCGCAAGCCGCCGCCGAAGTCGCCCGCGCCACCGGGCTTGACCGCAAGGCGCTGTATGCCCGCGCGCTTGAACTGAAATGAGCACCCGGGCGGAACGCGAAGCCCGGGGTCGGCGGGGCGAGGCGCTGGCGGCATGGTATCTGCGGCTGAAGGGCTGGCGGATTGTTGGGCAGCGGGTCAAAACCCCGCGCGGCGAGATCGATCTGGTGGCGCGGCGGGGCAGGACGCTGGCCTTTGTCGAGGTGAAGTGGCGCAAAAGCGCGGCGGAACTCGATTCCGCGATTGATCAATACCGCCTCCGCCGGGTCAGCGCAGCGGCCGAAGCGCTGGCCGCGCGCTATGCCCGGCCGGGCGATGTCATGCGGATCGATGTGATCCTGGTCGCACCCTGGACCTGGCCGCGGGTGATCGAGAATGCTGGGTTGGAGTGATTTTGTTCACACGAAGACACGAAGACACGAAGCCACGAAGACCTCGCACTTGCGGCGAAGCCGCTGTTTGATCCAGTCAGTGCCGCCAATCTGAAGTTTGCTATGGAGAGAGGCGCCTGCGGCGCAAAACAGCATCTTCGTGCCTTCGTGTCTTCGTGTGAACCCATTCAACCGCTTGAGCTTGGCGCCACGCCCGCCTAGTCCGGCGCCAAGACCGGATCGAAAGGCCAGAACGTCATGCCGCTTAGAGTCGCCGTCCAGATGGACCCGCTGGAGAGCATCCAGATCGCCGGGGATTCAAGCTTCGCGCTGATCGAGGCGGCGCAGAAGCGCGGGCACAGCGTCCTGCATTACGATGTGAAGTCGCTCGCTTACGAGACCGATTTCGGCGCCGCTGGCCGCCTCACCGCCAGGGCCGCGCCGGTCACGGTGCAGCGGGTCCAGGGCAGCCATTTTGAGAAGAAGGAACATCGCCGGATCGACCTCGTGAAGGACGTCGACGTGGTGCTGATGCGCCAGGATCCGCCGTTCGACCTCAGCTATATTACCGCCACTTACCTGCTCGAGCGGCTCAAGGGCCAGACCCTGGTGGTCAACGATCCCGAAAGCGTGCGGAACGCCCCCGAAAAGGTCTTCGTGCTCGACTATGCCCGGTTCATGCCGCCGACACTGGTGGCGCGGCGGATCGAGGATGTGCGCGATTTCCACGCCCGCCATCCCGGTGACCTGGTGATGAAGCCCTTGCACGGCAACGGCGGCAAGGCGGTAATCCGCGTCCCGGCTGACGGCAGCAACCTCGGCGCGCTGATCGAGCTGTTCGACAGCGCCTGGGTCGAACCGCACATGTTCCAGCCCTTCCTCGCCGAGATCAGCGAGGGCGACAAGCGCATCGTCCTGGTTGACGGCGAGATCGCCGGCGCGATCAACCGGCGGCCAGGCGAGGGCGAATTCCGCTCCAACCTCGCGGTCGGCGGCTATGCCGAGGCGACCACTCTGACCGCGCGCGAGGAGGAAATCTGCGCAGTACTGGGGCCAGAGCTGAAGGCGAGGGGGCTGGTTTTCGTCGGGATCGACGTGATCGGGGGGAAGTGGCTGACCGAGATCAACGTCACCTCGCCGACCGGGATCATGGCGATTGACAAGTTCAATGGCACCGATACGCCGGGGCTGATCTGGGAGGCGATCGAGCGGCGGGTGGCAGAGAAAGGCTGAGGAATGCCGCAGCGCTAGGGGCTGAAATATCTCTGGAACCAAACTGCGGTTGATGTAACTTCGCCCTGCGCGGCGAGATCGTCGTCTTTTTAATCCGAAGCATGGGGGGTCTGGTAATGCGCAAATCAATGGCAACAGCATTCGTCGTAGCCAGTTTGACGGGCCTGGGAGCAGCTGCAGCGAGCACGCCAGCCGCACCGATCGCCACGGATGTGTCTGGTTCCTCCGTCAAGTGGGGAGGCTGTCCGCCGATTTTCCCAGGGGCCTGTCAGATGACGGTTCTTCAGGGCGATCCCTCCAAACCCAATTCAGACGTGGTGCTGAAGGTGGGGCCAGGCAACACCTTGCCACGGCACAAGCATAGTTCTGCTGAGCGGATGATCCTGCTCACCGGCAAATTGTCCGTGAAGTACGATGGCGCCGAAGCGGTGACGCTCAAGCCGTCAAATTATGCATATGGTCCGGCAGGCTTGCCACACGTCGCAACCTGCAAGAGCAAGGTGGCCTGTACGCTGTTCATCGCCTTCGAGGGACCGGTGGATGCGGAACTTGTGACTGGCGGCGATCACCATCACTAAGCTTTCGTTGTGCTTGTGTTTTGGTAGTCACTCAACAGCACCGCAGTATCGACCTTGGTGCAAATCTGCGTCGAGCCCAGGCTGGCGTGGCCGAGCAGCCTCAACCCTCAAGCTGCCAAATCCAGCTCCGTCACCATCCGGTCCCACGGCACCGCCACTGCATCCTTGGCGCGGCGCTCGATCAGGCCGGCTTCGACCAGCCGGGCAACCTCGCCGTGGACCGATTTGTAATCGCGCCCCAGCTGTTGGCTCAGCCGCCGCACCGACATCGGACCCGCGCGGCGCAGGTGGCGCATCAGTTCGAGCCGCCGCGGCGACATCGCCGCCATGAACGCCTCTAGTCCGAGGAAAGTAACATGATCGCGCGCGATCGGCTTGCCCGCTTCGGTAGCCTTCCACGCCGCGACAAAGCGCTGCCCCATGTCTTCGAGCGAGGCGACATGTACCGAGATGCTGCGGTCGGTCATTGCGGTCTTTCCTTTGCCACATCGGCCAGAAAATCGGCGACCAGTTGCTCGACGGGGAAGAAGCGGTAAGCTTCTTCGCGTTCGTGCAAATGCCGGTGATCGCCTTTCCCGGTCTCGTTATCATATCCGACGATCCGTTCGCCATCGCGGCCATAGTAGAGCGAATATTTCAGGCCGTGGGGGCGCTCGGGCGTCGCTTCCGGCAGAGCCCAGATTGTCATCTCAACAGTTCCGCCTTCTGGCAAAGCGGCCTTGTCGTGATAGATCAAGGTCGCCTTAGCCATATGGTTTTATAGCACATATGGTAATGGTGACAATCCCACTCGAGCGAAACTGACTCTTGCCAAATTTTGCCAAGCCCGCTATCGCTTGCCCTATGTCGACCATGAACATCTCGCTGCCCCAATCGCTGAAGGCGTTTGTCGATGACCAGGTTGGCAGCCGCGGTTATGGCACGAGCAGCGAATATGTCCGCGAGTTGATCCGCAGGGATCAGGACGTTCAGCGGATGCGGGCATTGCTGCTTGAAGGCGCGAATTCACCGGCGAGCGCTCCGGTCGATGCCAGTTATTTCGACGGCTTGCGGGACCGGGCGCGCCGCGCTGCCGCGTGACGGTCAAGCCGGTTGTTCCCCGCCAGCAGGCGCTGGACGATACCAACGCAGCGATCGATTACTATCTGGCCGAGGCGGGCGTTTATGTTGCGCTGGGCTTCATCGACAGCCTTGAACAAGCCTATGCCTTCATCGCCGAATCCGCTGCCGCAGGCTCATCGCGGTGGGCGCATGAGCTGGGCTTGCCGGGATTGCGCAGCTGGCCGCTGAAGCGATTTCCGTGGCTGGTATTCTATCTCGAACATGAGGACCGGATCGATGTCTGGCGGGTGCTGCACGCCAGTCGCGACATTCCGGCGTGGATGACCGAGCCTGATTTCGACGGCTAGGGTCGCTCAATCCCGCTCCCTAGGATGCGCGTTCCGGTACACATCGAGTAGCACCGCCGCATCGACCTTGGTGTAGATCTGGGTCGAGCCGAGGCTGGCATGCCCCAGCAGCTCCTGCAACGAGCGCAAATCCGCCCCCGCGCCCAGCAAATGCGTCGCGAACGAGTGGCGCAGCGCGTGGGGGGTGGCGCTGGGCGGCAGGCCCAAGCCAACCCTTGCCCGCGCCATCGCCTTCTGGACCATGCCCTGGCTGAGCGGCCCGCCCTTGGCGCCGCGGAACAGCGCGTCCGTCTTGCCGAGCGGCCAGGGGCACTTGGCGGCGTAATCGGCGACGGCCTCGGCGACCAGCGGCAGCACCGGCACCGCGCGCTGCTTGGCGCCCTTGCCGGTAACCACCAGCACTTCGCCCAAGGGCAACACGCCGCCGGTCAGCGAGAGCGCCTCGGCGATCCGCATTCCGGCGCCGTAGAGCAGCAGCAGCACCGCGCGGTCGCGGGCGCCGATCCACAGCTCGCTTGCATCCTCGTTAACCGTGTGGGCAAGGTTCACTGCCTCGTCGGGGGTGACTGGGCGCGGCAGGCCCTTCTTGAGCCGCGGCCCGCGCATCCGCGGCGGGGCGGGGTCGGGCAGGCCTGATTGCTCGCGAGCGAAGGAGATGAACTGCTTGAGCGCCGAAAGCTCGCGCGCCGCCGAGGCATTGCCCAGCCCCGCAGCCCGGCGGCGGGCGAGCTGGGCGCGCAGGGCGCCGCTGTCGATTCGGGCGAGGGTGGGCCAACCGGGATCGCCCAGTGCGTCCATCAATCGCGCCGCAGTTGCGACGTAGGCGCGCACCGTATGCGGCGAGCGGCGGCGGTTCTGCGCGAGGAGGGTTTGCCATGCCTCGAGGATGTCGGCGCGGGTCATGCCGCCAGCAATGCCGCCGGAACCAATTCGCCAAGCAGACCATCGAGCAGCGGCATCCCGGCGTCGCTCACCCCAATCCGCTTGCCCCGCTGCCAGCACAGCCCTTGCGCGATGTAGAACCCCAGCTTTGCGGGATCGCACAGCGCCTCGCCCGCCAGTCCGAACCGCGCCGCCAAGGCACCAAGATCAACCCCCTCGGCCAGCCGCAGCCCCATCAGCATCGCCTCGCTGGCCTGTTCGCGGCCACCGAGCGCGCGCTGTTCGGCAATACCGTGGCCCTGCGCCGCCACCGCCTCCAGCCAGTTTTCCGGCTTGCGATGCCGCACCGTCGCCAAGCCGCCGCGCCGGCCATGCGCACCGGGGCCGATCCCGGCGTAGTCGTGGTAGCGCCAGTAAGCCAGGTTATGGCGGCTCTCTTCGCCGGGGCGGGTATGGTTGGAGAACTCGTAGGCGGGCAGGCCCGCTGCGGCGGTGACTTCGCGGGTGAGGGCGAACAAGTCGGCGCACATATCTTCGCCCAGCGGAATGAAATCGCCCTTGCGAACCATGCTCTCAAACCGGGTGCCAGGTTCGATGGTCAGTTGGTAGAGCGAGAGGTGGCTGGTGCCGAGCGCAAGGGCCTGGCGCAGTTCGTCCTCCCAGCTGGTTACGGTCTGGTTCGGACGGGCGTAGATCAGGTCGATAGAGACCCGTGTGAACGCCTGCTGTGCCGTTTCGACCGCTTTGAGTGCCTCTTTGACGTCGTGAAGCCGACCCAGGAATCGCAGCGTTTCATCGTCGAGCGCCTGCACCCCGAGCGAGGCGCGGTTGATCCCGGAAAGCGCCAGATTGCGGTAGTTTGCCGCCTCTACCGAGGAGGGATTGCCTTCCAGCGTGATCTCGATCCCCTCGGCAAAGCCCCACAAATGCTCGGCTTCCGCGATCAACCGCGCGACCAGCGCCGGGGGCATCAGCGAGGGGGTGCCGCCGCCGAAGAAGATGCTTTCCAGCCGCTCCCCACCGGCAGCTTGCGCCTCGTGCCGCAAATCGGCGAGCAGCGCCTGCTCCCAGTGCGAATGGTCAACCCTGTCACGGACATGGCTGTTGAAATCGCAGTATGGGCACTTCGCCAGGCAGAACGGCCAATGGATGTACAGCGCGCGGGCCATCGGCTATCTCAGGCGAGGTTCGTCACCCAAAGTCAAGCTTCGGTCGCCATGTCATTCTTTCGTTTGCTCCTTGTCCTGATCGCGGTGCTGGCGATCCCGGCCAGTGCCGAGGCGCCCGGCGGATCGCTCGATCCAATCTCAGCGCGGATTCTGGCCAGCCACAATGCTGAGCGCAGCCGGCTTGGCATTGCCCCGCTGGCGTGGAACCCGCAGCTCGCCCAGCAGGCGCGGGCCTGGGCGCAATCGCTGTCGGCGCGCCGGATGTTCCACCACAGCCGCAACAGCGGCGGGGCGGGCGAAAGCCTGTGGATGGGGACCAGCGGCGCTTATTCGCCCGAGGAGATGATCGAGGCTTTCATCGAGGAAAAGCGGTACTTTCGACCCGGCCGCTTTCCCGGGGTTTCGCGGACCGGGCGGTGGAGCGATGTCGGTCACTACACCCAGCTGATCTGGCCGGCGACCCGCGAGCTGGGCTGTGCCCTGGTAAAGGGCCGGTCCGACGATGTGCTGGTCTGCCGTTATTTCCCCGCCGGCAACGTCATCGGCCAGCGGGTGCCTTAGCCGAACTGGTCGGCGACCAGCTTGGCGAAAGCGTCGGCGCGGTGGCTGATCCGGTGCTTTTCCGCAGGATCATGCTCGGCGAAAGTGCGGCTTTCGCCCAGCGGCACGAACACCGGATCATAGCCGAACCCCATGGTCCCGCGCGGCGGCCAGGTGAGGGTGCCGTTGACCTTGCCTTCGTAGACAGCGCTTTCCCCATCGGGCCAGGCAAGCACGAGAGTGCAGGAAAAATGGCAGGAACGGTCGGTACTTGGCCCCAGTTCCTGAAGTATTCCCTCAACCTTGCCCATCGCCATGTACCAGTCGCGCCCGGGCGGCCCCTCGAACCATTGCCGCTCGGCCCAGTCGGCGGTGTAGACCCCGGGGCGGCCATCCAGCGCCGCAACGTTCAGCCCCGAATCGTCGGCCAGCGCGGGGAGGCCGGAATTCTCCGCTGCGGCGCGCGCCTTGATCAGCGCGTTCGCGGCGAAGGTCTTGCCGGTTTCGGGCGGTTCGGGCAGGCCGAGCGAACCCGCCGAGATGCAATTCAGCCCGTAAGGCGCGAGCAGGGCAGCGATTTCCTTGAGCTTGCCGGCATTGTGCGTGGCAATCACCAGTGTGCCCGAGAGTTTACCCATTGCTTTAGGTCCTCTCCATTTTCACGCAGTGCAAATGGGGAGGTGGCACCGCGCAGCGGTGACGGAGGGGCTTCGGCGCTCGCCCCAAAACCCCTCCGTTTCGCCCTTCGGGCGATCCACCTCCCGATTTGTGCCATTCGGCAAAAATTGGGAGGATCGTTGCTGCATCACTTCACAGCCTCGCCCTGCGCCGCAAAGATCCGGTCGCAGCCGATCCGGGCGAGGCGCAGGAGGCGGAGCAGGCCTTCCTCGTCATAGGTCGCGCCTTCGGCGGTGGCCTGGACTTCGGCGATCTGGCCGCCTTCGATCAGCACGAAGTTGGCATCGGCGTCCGCTGCCGAATCCTCGTCATAGTCGAGGTCGAGCACCGGATTGCCCTTGTAGATCCCGCAGCTTACCGCTGCGACCTTGCGGGTCAGCGGATCCTCGGTGATCGCGCCCGCGGCCATCAGCTTGTCGATCGCGATCCGCAGCGCCACCCAGGCGCCGCTGATCGCCGCAGTGCGGGTGCCGCCATCGGCCTGGATGACGTCGCAATCGAGCGTAATCTGGCGCTCGCCAAGCTTTTTCATATCTGTGACCGCACGCAAGCTTCGTCCGATAAGCCGCTGGATTTCCTGCGTCCGTCCGCTCTGTTTGCCTTTCGCTGCCTCGCGCTGGCCGCGGGTGTGGGTGGCGCGGGGAAGCATCGAGTATTCGGCCGTCACCCAGCCTTCGCCCTTACCACGCAGCCACGGCGGCAGGCGTTCCTCAACGCTCGCGGTGCAGATCACCTTGGTGTGGCCAAAGCCGATCAAAACCGAGCCTTCGGCGTGCTTGGTATAGTGCGGTTCGAAAGCAATAACGCGCATCTCGTCGGGTGCGCGGCCGGATGGTCGCATGAATATCTCCAGTATTGCGAATCACCCAAAACCGTCCGTCCTGAGCTTGTCGAACCACCGTCCTTACTTGCTGCGACGTTGAAAGGAAGGGCAGTCCTTCGACAAGCTCAGGATGAGCGGGTAAGAGACGATCATGCCCGGCCCCCCCGTCACCGAACTCAACACCCGCGCCCGCGAAATCTTTCGCCTGGTGGTGGAGGGTTACCTGACTTCCGGGCAGCCGGTCGGCTCGAAAACGCTGGCCAGTTCGGGCCCGCTCAACCTCTCGCCGGCTTCGATCCGCTCGGTGCTGCACGAGCTGGAGAGCCTTGGCTTGCTCGCCGCGCCGCATACCAGCGCCGGGCGGCTGCCGACCGACCAGGGACTGCGGCTGTTCGTCGACGGGATGATGCAGGTCGCCGAGCCGACCGCCGACGAGCGCGCGGCGATCGAGCGGCAAGTGGCACAGCCGGGACCGATCGAGGCGGCGCTGGCGGCGACAAGTGCGCTGCTCTCCGAGCTTTCCGCCGCCGCCGGGGTCGTCATGGTCCCGCGTCTTGAGCCGCGGCTGGCGCAGTTGCAGCTGGTCTCGCTGTCACCCAGCCGGGCGCTGGCGGTGCTGGTGGGAACCGACGGCGCGGTCGAGAACCGGGTGGTCGAACTGCCTGCGGGGTTGCCGCCGGGCGCGCTCGAGCAGGCCTCCAACTACATCTCCGCACACCTTGGCGGGCGCACCCTGGCCGAGGCGGTCAAGGCGATCCGGGCCGAGATCCTGTCGGGCCGCTCGGCGCTCGACAGCGCCAGCCGCGATCTGGTCGAGCGCGGGCTTGCGGTGTGGAGCGAGGATGCCTTGCAGCGCCCGGTGCTGATCGTGCGCGGCGCCTCCAACCTGCTCGACGAGGCGGCGCTTGGCGATCTTGAGCGGGTCCGCCAGTTGCTTGACGATCTGGAAAACAAGCAGTCTGTGGCCGAACTGCTCGATCTGGCCCGCGAATCGCAGGCGACGCGGATTTTCATCGGCGCGGAGAACCGGTTGTTCGCGCTTTCCGGCTCCTCGGTGATCGCCTCGCCCTATCGCGACCGCGAGGGAAGGGTGGTCGGCGTGGTCGGGGTTATCGGCCCGACCCGGTTGAATTATGCGCGGCTAGTCCCCATGGTGGATTTCACCGCCCAATCCTTGGGCAAACTGATCGGATAGCAGGGCGTTTCTGACTTATGAGCAACAAGACCAAACCGCAGGCCGACCCCGCGGTGGAAGCCGAACTGGCTGGCGTTCCCGAAGACCTGATCGATCTCGATCAGGCCGGCACGGCGCTCGATGATGCGCTGGAGATGCTCAAAGGCGATCTTGAGGCCGCGCGCCAGGATATTCTTTACGCCAAGGCCGAGACGCAGAATGTGCGCCGTCGGCTGGAAAAGGACGTGGCCGACGCCAAGGCCTATGCCGCAACCGGCTTTGCGCGCGACATCCTCTCGGTTTCGGACAATCTTTCGCGAGCTTTGGAAGCGATTCCTCAGGAACTGCGTGAGGACGATCGGCTCAAGGGACTGGTCGCCGGACTAGAAGCCACCGGGCGCGAGATCGACAAGGTGTTCGGCCTCCACGGCATCAGCCGGATCGCTGCGGTCGGGCTGCCGCTCGACCCCAACCAGCACCAGGCGATGCTGGAAATACCCTCCGCAGAGGCTGCTCCGGGGACGATCGTCCAGGAACTTCAGGCCGGTTACATGATCAAGGACCGCCTGCTGCGCCCGGCGATGGTGGCGGTGGCGAAGAAAGGCGACTAAGCCGGATCAGCGCCCGGAAAATCAACCAGCAAGTCATAGGCCGCCGGATCACCAACCCCGGCGACGCGCCAGCCGTTCCTGAGCAGGAAAGCATGGCGAACAATTTCGGCTTGTTGCTCAATGCCATAGCTGCTGATCTGCCAGCCGGGTTTCAGGGCATAGTCGTAGCGACTTGAGAACGGGCGGCATAGCGGCAGGTACCACCAGCCCCTGGTCTGCGCCTGCCAGACATGGGTCATCTCATGGATGAAGTGGCCCTGCAGCGCGGCCGGCGCCAGACTGAAATCATCGCAATAGCTATGCGAGCGCGGATGAAAATGCAGGTGCCCCATCGGCGCCATGGTGATCTTGCGCGGTTGCAGGGGAAACCAGCGGCGGCGGCGGATCATCACCGGGGCGGGATCGATTGCATCGCCAAACACCGAGCGGACCAGCGCGACCTCGCCGGAGGTCAGGCAGCGCTCGCCGCCGGCCGGGCAGGCTGGATCGGCCTCGCTCAGTGGTCGTGCTCCGCGTCCATCGCAGCTCGTCCGGCGGACTCGATTGCGAGCGGTGCCGAGAGCTTGTCGCCATCGGCAAAGGTCAGGGTCACTTCGGTCTTGCCGCCGGGCGCTAGCTTGGGATCGAGTTCGAAGGCCATGACGTGCAGATCGCCAGGCTTCAATTCAACCGTGCTGCCCGGATCAATATCGAGCGTGTTTACCGGCATCATCGACCCGGTTATGGTCTGATGGACTTCGGCTTTGCCCGCGCCTTCAATCGCCACCGCAGCCAGCGAAACCGCGCCCGATCCGGTGTTCTCCAGCTTGAAATAAGCCGCACCGGGGTTGCCTTTGACTGCGGGCAGAACCAGCCGTCCACCGGACAACGCCATTCCCGGCTTGGCCTCGGGCGCGGCGGCGGGGACGTCCTGCTTGGTCGGCTGCTGTTGGCAAGCAGCCAGCGCGAGCATAACGGCAAGGGCGACATGGCAAGAGGGACGCATCGGGCTTGGCAACCTTTCGGTTCGTTTCGGAACAGGCCACTGGCTAATCGCCTGTCGCACTTGTGCCAAGCAAAACCGCACCTATATCGACCCCATTCCAGAGCCGCCGGGCGGCCTTGCCGGGAATCCGGGGGGCTAACGTTGCGGTGTCAAATGAACATGCGAAGGATGGGGTAACAATGGCTAAAGTAATCGGTATCGATCTCGGCACCACCAACAGCTGTGTGGCCGTAATGGACGGCGGCAAGCCGAAAGTGATCGAGAATTCGGAGGGCGCGCGGACTACGCCTTCGATCGTCGCCTTCACCAAGGATGGTGAGCGGCTGATCGGCCAGCCGGCCAAGCGCCAGGCGGTGACCAATCCGGACAACACGATTTTCGCGGTGAAGCGCCTGATCGGCCGCCGCTTTGACGATCCCATGACCAAGAAGGACATGAAGCTCGTTCCATATGCGATCACCAAGGGCAAGAACGGCGACGCCTGGGTCAAGGCCGGCGGCGAGGACTATTCGCCCAGCCAGATCAGTGCCTTCACGCTGCAGAAGATGAAGGAAACCGCCGAGGCCTATCTGGGTGAGACCGTCACCCAGGCGGTGATCACCGTGCCCGCCTATTTCAACGACGCCCAGCGCCAGGCGACCAAGGACGCCGGCCAGATCGCTGGTCTTGAAGTGCTGCGGATCATCAACGAGCCGACTGCGGCGGCGCTGGCCTACGGCCTCGACAAGAACGAGGGCAAGACCATCGCGGTCTATGACCTTGGCGGCGGCACCTTCGATATCTCGGTGCTCGAGATCGGCGACGGGGTGTTCGAGGTCAAGTCGACCAACGGCGACACCTTCCTGGGCGGCGAGGACTTCGACTCCAAGCTGGTTGAATACCTGGCTGAGAAATTCAAGGCCAAGGAGAACATGGACCTGCAGACCGACAAGCTGGCGCTGCAGCG
This sequence comes from Novosphingobium sp., assembly GCA_031414115.1. GTDB lineage: Bacteria > Pseudomonadota > Alphaproteobacteria > Sphingomonadales > Sphingomonadaceae > Novosphingobium. Next base: position 14,797 of record JANOGS010000098.1, read on the forward strand.
GCTCAAGGAAGCCGCCGAGAAGGCCAAGATCGAGCTCTCCAGCGCCCAGACCACCGAAATCAACCTGCCCTTCATCACCGCGCGGATGGAAGGCGGCAGCACCACTCCGCTGCACCTGGTCGCAACCCTCACCCGCGCCGATCTCGAAAAGCTGGTCGGCGATCTGATCCAGCGGACGCTGGAGCCGTGCAAGAAGGCGCTGATCGATGCCGGGCTCAAGGCCGCAGACATCGACGAAGTGGTGCTGGTCGGCGGCATGACCCGCATGCCTCGCGTCCGCGAAGTGGTGAAGGACTTCTTCGGCAAGGAACCGCACACCGGGGTCAATCCCGATGAAGTCGTCGCCATGGGCGCGGCGATCCAGGCCGGG
>JANOGS010000099.1:0-21458 GCA_031414115.1 Novosphingobium sp.
GAACCGGTCGCCTATGCCGGCACCGACCGCAATTTCTATGACCGTTATTTCTTCAACGGCTATGCCCCCGATGGCTCGGGGTTCTTCGCCGCCGCCCTGGGGATCTATCCGCACCTCAACGTTGCCGACGCGCATTTCTCGGCGATCCGCGATGGGGTGCAGCACAATCTCCATGCGAGCAGGGAACTGGGGATGGAACGGATGGACTTGGGTGTGGGGCCAATCCGGATCGAAATCCTGGAACCGTTGAAGAAGCTAAGGGTGATCGTCGACGGCGATGGGCTGAAGGCCGACCTGACCTTTACCGGGCGCGCCTTTCCGATCGAGGAGCCGCGCTTTATCCACCGGATCGGGCCGCGCACCTTTATGGACTACACCCGGATGACCCAGAACGGGCACTACAACGGCTGGGTCGAGATCGACGGCGTGCGCCACGATGTGGCATCCGGCACCAGCGGCACCCGTGATCGCAGCTGGGGCGTGCGGCCGGTGGGCACCCGCGACGAGCAGCCGCATGGTACCGGGGTGATCCCTGGGTTCTTCTGGCAATGGACCCCGATCAACTTCGCTGACCGCTCGCTGTTTTTCCACGTCAACGCCGATGCCAAGGGCAACAAGTGGAACACCCGCGCGGTGATTGCCCCCGATGGCGCCAATGCTGCTGGTTTGTTCGACACCGATGGCGAGATGACCGCGCCGCTTGCCTCAGGGTCGCGCTGGCCGGATGGCGGCAAGGTGGTGATCGAGGGCCCGGATGGTCCCGAGACGCTGTCCTTCGAACCGCTCGGCCGCTTCCAGATGCGTGGGTTGGGTTACACTTCGCACAAATGGAACCACGGCCTTTACCATGGCCCGCTGGCGGTCGAGCGCGAGGACTTTGGCTTGGCCCAGTGCGACCCCGGATCGATGGACAACTTTCACGTCCAGATCCCCTGCCGCGTGGTCAGCGACCGCCACGGCGAGGGGGTAGGGGTGTTCGAACAGCTGATCATCGGACCCTATGCGCCGCTGGGGCTGACCGGGTTCATGGACCTGGGGTAAGCGGGGATGAATCCAACACCAATCACATTGTAATGTGATCGATGTGATCGGAATCCAACAAGCCGGAAACACACGACGGCGGACGTGACGGCGAAAAAGGCGCCATGGTGGCGGCGCTTGACCGCGTGGTGGATAGTCTGTGCGCCGTTGTGTGCCGTTTATGCAGCTTTGTGCGCTATCCGAACTTTTCCTTCAGCGACAACAGCTTCATTGCCGCCTGCGCCGCTTCGCCACCTTTGTTCTTCTGCGCGGGGTCGGCGCGGACCAGGGCTTGCTCCTCGTTCTCGACGGTGAGGATGCCGTTGCCGATCGCGATCCCGTCCATCGTCAGCGCCATGATCCCGCGCGCGCTTTCGCCGGCGACGATCTCGAAATGGTAGGTCTCGCCGCGGATCACCACGCCGATCGCAACGTAGCCGTCGTAGCTACCGGCCTGGTCGGCGAGCGCAATTGCGCCCGGGATTTCGAGCGCGCCGGGGACGGTGACAACCTCGGCCGCATGCCCCGCCGCCTTGAGCGCGGCCTTGGCGCCGGACACCAGCATATCGTTGAGGTGGTCATAGAAACGCGCCTCAACAATCAGAAATCGCGCCATTATTCGCCTGCCGTTCCGTCAATGCGCCGCTCGCCGACGATCGACAGGCCATAACCTTCGAGCCCGGCAAGGGTGTGGTGGGTGTTGGTCAGGAGGATCATGTCGTGCACCCCCAGCTCCGCCAGGATCTGCGCGCCGACGCCGTAGTCGCGCAGTTGCTCAACCTCGGGTGCGCCCGCGCCTTTGCCTTCATGGCGCAGCTGGATGAAGCGCGTGACGATGCCGGCCATCGGCTTGTTGATCAGCACCAGCACGCCGCTGCCAGCCTCGGCAATGATTTCCATCGACCGTGGCAGGATCCCGGAGCGTTCGTTGCTCTCGCCGAAGACATCGACGAACATGCTCATCGTGTGCATCCGCACCAGAGTGGGCTTGCCTTCCGCGATGTGACCCTTGACCAGCGCCATGGTCTCATCGCCGGTGGCCTTGTTGAAGAAGGTGTAGGCGGTCCATTCGCCGCCCCAAGCGCTCGTGAAGCGCAGTTCTCCGCGTTTTTCCACCAGGTGATCGTGCTTGCGGCGATAGGCGATCAGATCGCGGATCGTCCCCATTTTGAGGCCGTGGCGGCGGGCGAAGGGGATCAAATTGTCCATCCGCGCCATGGTCCCGTCCTCGTTCATGATCTCGCAGATCACGCCCGAGGGGTTGAGCCCGGCGAGGCGCGAGATGTCGACCGAAGCCTCGGTGTGCCCGGCGCGGACCAGCACTCCGCCATCGCGGGCGATCAGCGGGAAAACGTGGCCGGGAGTGACAATGTCCTCGCGGGTCTTGGCCGCATCGATCGCCACCGCGACGGTGCGGGCGCGGTCGCCGGCGGAAATTCCGGTGGTTACGCCCTCGCGCGCTTCGATCGAGACGGTGAAAGCGGTCTCGTGGCGGGTGCCGTTGTTGCGGCTCATCAGCTCAAGCCCGAGCGCTTCGGTGCGGGTACGGGTGAGAGTCAGGCAGATCAGCCCGCGGCCGTAGGTGGCCATGAAATTGACTGCGTCAGGCGTCGCCATCTGCGCGGGGATGACCAGATCGCCCTCGTTCTCGCGGTCTTCGTCGTCGACCAGGATGAACATCCGGCCATTGCGGGCCTCGTCGATGATCTCCTCGATCCCGACCAGCACCGGAGCCTCCTCGGCGTCCCAGAGGAAGCTCTCAAGCTTGCGCAGGGTTTCGGTGGTGGGATTCCAGCCGTCCTCGGTGCAGTCGCGCAAGGTGTTGGCATGAAGCCCGGCAGCGCGGGCCAGCCCAGCACGCGACATCCCGCCCTCGTTGACAAGGCGGCGAACGCGATCGATCAGATTTGCAGACATGATTCGCTGACTATCACATTGTAATGTGTTACCAAACGAAAAATCACATTCAATGTGATTCAGTCACCCTTGAATACCGGTTTTCGCTTTTCCAAGAAGGCGTTAACTGCTTCAGCGTTGTCCTTGGTGGCATGCGCAACAGCCTGCATTGCTGCCGACATTTCGAGCACCTGGGCAATGCTCATCGACTGGGCGTCCCAGATCAGCCGCTTGGCCATGCGCACCGCGAACGAGGGATTGCAGGCGATCCTGAGCGCAAAAACGCGGGCGGCGGCCATCAGTTCGGCATCGGGCACGACCTTGTTGACCAGGCCGATCCGCAGCGCCTCGGCGGCGTCGATGGTCTCGCCGGTCAGGGTCAGCTCGGCGGCCTTGGAAAAGCCGACGATCCGCTGGATCAGCCAGGCCCCGCCGTCGCCGGGGATGATCCCGAGCTTGACGAAGCTCTCGGCAAATTTGGCGCTTTCACCGGCGACGCGCAGGTCGCACATGCAGGCGAGGTCGAGCCCGGCGCCGATCGCCGGGCCGTTGACTGCGGCGATAACCGGCACTTCCAGCGCGGCAAAGGCCAGCGGCAGGCGCTGGATCCCGCTCTTGTAATTGCGCCGGGTCCGTGCCGGCAGGCTGGCGTTGAGCCCGCCGCTGTCAGGCCGCATTGCCTTGAGATTGCCGCCCGCTGAAAACGCCGGTCCCGCCCCGGTCAGGATCGCGACGCGCGCCGCAGGATCGTCTTCCATCGCCTGCAGCGTATCGAGCAGCGCCTCGATCAGATCCATGTCAGAGATCGGGTTGCGCATCTCCGGGCGGTTGAGCGTGATCGTGGCGATGCCATCAGCATCGAGCGAATAGAGGACGGGGCTGTCCATGGGGCTGGGTCTCCGATTCAGGTACTGGCCGTTCGCTTGGCACGTTGCTGACGGCGCGACAACCACCAGGCGAGGACGATCCCCGCCAGTAGCGCAAGAAATGTCGCGGTGGCCGCGCCGATCCCGGCCAGCGCGGCGGTTCGCAGCACCGGCACATGGACCGCGTAGAGCGGGAATGACAGCGCCCCAGACCACGCCGCCCAGCGGGCCGCGCCTTTGAGACGCAGACCACCGGCGATCAGCAGCGGGCAGGCGAGGGCGATGAAGGCGAGGTCATAGGCCCAGCCGAGCGCGGCGAACGGCGTCAGCATCAGCACCGGCAAGGCGATGAAGGGTAAGGCTGCAGGAACTTTGATCGTCGGTTCGTCGCGCCAGTGCCGCCACAGCAGAATTCCGCAGGTATAAGCGGCAAGGCTTCGTACGATCGTGAATTCAAAGGCCGGCGCCAGCGCGCCGAAATCGATATCGCCTTTGGCCCGCGCGAAAATCCCTAGCAACCCGAGCAGGACGATCGCCAGTGCAGCGAGTACCCGGTCCGAAAGCCGCCACAGCAGCGCCGCGTGGACCACGTTGGCTAGCAGCTCGTAGAAGATCGACCAGGCCGGGCCGTTGAGCGGAAACAGTTCGTTGTTGAGCGGCGCTGGGATCAGCGCCAGATTAAGCGCCAGGGTGCCGGCAAAGCGCAGCGGATCGCCAGCCATGACCCACAGATAGGGAATGCCAACCAGGCTGCCGATCGCCATGGTCAGCCACAACCGCTGGTAACGCAACTTGAAGAACGCAGGGATGCCCAGCCCCTGATGCATTCGCCCCTCATAGGTCCGGGCCATGACATAACCCGATAGCATCATGAAGAAATCGACCGCGAGGTAGCCCTTGGCCCACCACTCAGGGAACGCGGCAAAGGTGGTATGGGCGTGGAATCCAACCACACCCAATGCCGCTAGTCCGCGCAGGCCATCAAGGCCGTGAATGCGTCCCGAACTCATCCCACCATCCGCTCGATGAACCAGAAGCTGGCAATCGTGCCGATGCCGTAGGTCGCGGTCAATGTCGCCGGGCGCAGCGCCTGTGGGGCGAGGCGCCGGGTCAGGACGATTGTGGCGAGCACCACGCCGACGATCGCCAGCTGCCCGGCCTCAACCCCCAGGTTGAAGGTCAGCAGGGCCATCGGCACGTCGCTTTCGGGCAGTCCGATCTCGCGCAGCGCCCCGGCAAAGCCAAAGCCGTGGATCAACCCGAACAGGAAGGCGACGATCCACGGAATCCGTTCAGACAAGCGCGGGTGATCGACATCCTGCTTGGCGATCTCGACTGCCAGGAACACGATCGACAGCGCGATCAGCGCCTCGACCGGAGCCTGCGGCAGACCGAATGCGCCCAGCGTGGTGCCGGCCAGCGTGATCGAATGGGCGACGGTAAAGGCAGTCGCGGCCTTGACCACACTCCAAAACTGACCGAGCAAAAGCACCAGCGCGATCACGAACAGCAGGTGGTCCCAGCCGAAGACGATGTGCTGAACCCCGATCCCGAAATAGCTGCGCGCCACTTCCCAGCGATCGGGCACCGTGGCGACTTCGATCGAGGTCTGCTGCGGGGTCAGCCGCGCTGCCTGGACCGGGCGACCGAGCGGCGCGACCCGGACCAGGGCATCGGTAAAGGTAGCTTCCATGCCCTTCAGCCCGATCCGCGCCCCGGCGAGATCCCGGCTGCAGGTGAGGCGCGATTCGGCGACTAGCGAGGTACCCTCGAGCCGCGCGAGCGGGGCCGACTGGGTGCAGAACTGCGGCACATCGGGCTGTGCACGGGTGGCAAGGCCGCCCAAGACCGGCGCCTTCCAAAGCATCCGCCAGTGTCGGGCGTCCTCCTGGGTCAGCTCGAGGTAGCCGGGGCGGAGCTCGTCGGCGCGGGCGGGCAGGGCGGCGAGCAGGGCGGCGAGCGTCAGAAAGATGGCCAACCACCCGTTCGTGGTGAGGAGGGGCTGAGCGCAAGCGAAGACCCGTCTCGAACCACCAAGCGCGGCGCCGGGTCCTTCGAGACGCCACTTCGCTGTGCTCAGCGGCTCCTCAGGACGAACGGGGTGGCATTTAAGCCAACTCATTCCGTGGGCTTCGCGATCACGACGTCATAGCCCCTGGCGATCGCGGCATAAGCGCTGTCCTGGGCCTTGGCGACAGCGGCGGCGCGCCAATCATTCTCGAGCCGCTGGCGAACACTGGCGATGCTGGGTTTTTCGGGAGCACTGCGGGCAGTTACGCGAACCAGGTGGAGACCCAAACCGGACGCGACCGGCCCGGACCATTGACCTTGCGGCAAGGTGCGCAGCGCCAAGGTGAACTCATCCCCGAAAGTTGCGGCGATTTCGCTTGCGCCGGACTGGTCGAGCTGTGCTGGGAGCGGGGCGGGTACGGCGTTCACCGCAATGCCCGTGCGCAGCTGCGCCAGCTTGGCATCGGCCGCGGTCCGGGCTTGAGGGATGTCGGCACCAAGGTAGACCTGTTCGAAACTGGTGCGCGGGTCGAGCGCATAGCGCGCCGGATCCTTGTCGAGCAGCGCCTGCAACTCGGCGTCGCTCGGCACTGCCGCCTCCGCACCGGCTACCGCGAGCGATTCCATCTTGCGCCGCATCCGCCGCACGACCACTTCGTCGCCCTGATCGAGCCCGAGGCGCAGCGCTTCGCGGTAATAGACCTGATCCTTGACATGATCGCGGATCATCCCGTCGATCTCGTCCTGGCTCGGTGGGCGGCGGAAGCTGTCGTAAAAGCGCTGGGCGAGACCGGCGACGACGCGTTCGTCGACCACGATCCGGCGCTCGCCCAGGTCCGGCGCGCGGCCCGAAAGCAGCCAGAAAACCAGCGCCCCGGCGATCAGGAAGTGGACCAGCGGCTCTTTGAGCCAGTGCCGGCCAAGCTCTTTCAGCGTCATCTCAGGCCGGGTTATACCAGATCGCCGAAGTATAGGCGCGCTCCTGATGGCGGAGCGGGATTTCCGGCGGCAGGGTCAGTTTGAATCGTACCGCATCATAGGCCATCCAGGTTGGGGTCGGGATTTCAAGCACGCGGACGTAGTAGAACGCGCGGTTGCTGGCGCTGAACTCGGGATCGCTCCACACCGTCGCCAGCGTCGGCGCACCGATGCTGTTCTGGTATGTCGCGGTGGCCAGGTCGACTGTGTCGCCCACTGCGGGCAGCCTGCCGCCGACTGCCTTGCGGGTATCCGCATTCGACCAGACCACGTCGAACACTTTTTCGTGCGCCTTGCCAGCCTTGTCGACCCAGCCCTTGACCACCTGCACCCGGTCGAGGTTGGCGCCGACCGGGTCCTTGAGCGCCGAGATGATAAAGCTGGGTTTGCCTGTTCCGCCCTTCAGCTCTCCGCCCATCGGCACCCCGCGGCCATAACCGGCCTTGACCCAATCGCCTTTCAGGTCCTCGGCCGTGAAGTCCCAGCCGCCGAACACCCGCACCGTCATCCGGGTGCCGGTGGTGGCATAGACCTCGCGCCGCATCATCGCATCGAAGATCGCGCCGCGGCTGTTGCTGGTTGCCCAGACCGCGGCATAACCGCTTGAAAGGTAATTCCAGCCGAAGCGGCCCGAACGGTTGCCAAGGTTCTGCGGTTCGGTAGCACGCTGTGCAGAAGGTTCGGCGATCGGGAACTTGCCGAAGTAATTGTCCTCGTCGGCGGTGGCGAGCGAGGTGTGGCTGTCGGTCGAGCCGATTACTCCGAACTGGTAAGGGTTCGCGCCGGTACGCTGCTCGACCAGCAGCCCGCGCTTGAGCGCATCGCGCACGTATGAGCCTGGCTGCATTTCCGGCGTGGCCTTCTCGACCATCATCAGGTCGCCCAGCTCCCACCCGGCGACGCCGTATCCGGCGAATTCGTCGTTGGGCGACATGAACGGATGGGCTTCGCTGTCTCCCTTGATCTGGGTCGCTTCGACCACTGGCTCGTGCGCGGCGCGGCGGCGGGCATAGGCGGCACCCATCGGTCCGCCCGATGGCTCCGTCAGAGGGAACATCAGGCCGTTCGAAAGATTCGAGTTGTGCGGGATCGCGAGCACCTTGCCGCCGGTGTTCTTCTCATAAGCGTCCATATAGTCCCACAACCCGTCGGGCTTGATGGTGTCGAACGAGGCGACCGGAAAGGCCTGTTTGGCCTTGTCTGGCCCGTCGCGGAAAATGACGTTGCGGTGCAGGTTCCGGCCGCCGTCCATCAGCGTGTATTCGAACCCGAAGAAGGCGGTGAACTTGCCTGGCTCATTGTAATCCTCGACGGTGTCGATGCTCATCTCCCAGGTCGAACGGATCCGCTTTTCGTTTTGCTTGGGATCGGTAGCCGCCTCCGGGAGCGTGCCTTTGGCCTTGGCGTCGATAATCTCGGCGGTGGCCCGCATTGCCCCTTCTGGGCTCTCGTTCATCATGTCGTGCCAGCGCAGCTGCTGCGGATCGGAGATCAGGAGGCGCGGGGCTTTGAACAGCTCCATCAGCGAGCCAAGCCCGTCGGAGTGGTCCGAGATCACCAGAAAGTCGAGCGGGCGGGCCAGCTTGGCCTTGATTCCGGTCGACGAGGTCACTTCTTCGCCCGAGGCAAAGCGCAGCGCCTGTTCGGGCAACAGCCGGTTGCCGAAACCGAAAGCATCGGGCGAATTGGCGGTGTGGAGGTGGGTGTCGCCCCAGAATACCTGTTCGGGGTAAGCGGTGTCCTTGACCTCGGCCTTGCCGGCGACCGTCTGCTTGAGGCGATCGCAGCCGGTAACCAGCGATGTCGATGCCAGCAGCAGCGCTGCCGTAATGACCACCTTGCGCATTCCTGTCCCTCCGCCGGTATCTGCGACCGTTACCTCGGCGCATAGCTTGCCTTCCGCTGCGCTCCTGTCAACCGGGCGCCTTGTTAACATCAGCCGCGCTCTGCCGTCCTAGCCTGTTGGACGTCAAGAAGGGCAACAGAGTGCGGTTCGATTTCGTGGTTCTGGGCAGTGGACCGGCTGGGCGCCGCGCTGCGGTGCAGGCGGCCAAGCTGAGCAAGTCGGTGCTGGTGGTTGACAACCGCGCGCGGGTCGGCGGGGTTTCAGTGCATACCGGGACGATCCCCTCAAAGACCTTGCGCGAGACCGCGCTTAACCTTTCCGGCTGGCGCGAGCGCGGGTTCTATGGCCGCTCTTACCGGGTCAAGCGCGAGATCGACGGCGCCGATCTGTCCGCGCGGCTCGGCAAGACCCTGACCCATGAAATCGAAGTGCTCGAACACCAGTTCGCCCGCAACGGGGTGCGCACCATGATCGGCGCTGGGCAGTTCCAAGATCCGCACACCATCGTGATCGACAGCGGCAGCGAAGGCGCGCGGCAAGAGCAGGTGGTGGAGGCCGAACGTATCCTGATCGCGGTCGGCACCCAGCCCTATCGGCCAAAGGGCATTCCCTTCGACGGTGTCCACGTTCTCGACAGCGATGATTTCATTCAGAAGCCGCGGGTGCCGCGCAGCCTGACCGTGGTTGGCGCCGGGGTGATCGGGCTGGAATACGCGACGATCTTTGCCGCGCTCGACGTGCTGGTGACGCTGGTCGAACCGCGCACTGCACTGCTCGATTTCATGGACCAGGAAGTGATCGAGCATTTGGTCTACCAGTTGCGCGATCGCGGGATGAGTCTGCGGCTGGGCAGTGAGGTCGAGCAGATCGCCCTGGAGGGCAAGTTGCCGGTCTGCCGACTGTCCGACGGGCGCGAGCTGCGCAGCGAGATGGTGCTTTATACTGCCGGTCGCCGCGGCGCGACCGCAGCGCTCGATCTTGGCGCAGCGGGACTCGAAGCTGACGATCGCGGTCGGCTGAGCGTGGATCCCGGAACCTACCAGACCGCAGTCAGCCACATCTATGCCGCCGGCGACGTGATCGGCTTTCCCAGCCTGGCCTCGACTTCGCTCGAGCAAGGACGCGCGGCCGCTTGCCATGCATTCGGGCAGCCGCTGCCGGGAGGCGGGGCGAACTTCCCGATCGGAATCTATGCGGTGCCCGAACTGTCGTGCGTCGGCCTTACCGAGGAAGCAGCGCGGGCGCAGGGGTTTGCCCATGAGTGCGGCATCGCTCGCTTCCGCGAAACCTCGCGCGGGCATATCATGGGGGTCGATGCCGGGATCCTCAAGCTGGTGTTCGACATTCCCACACGCCTGCTGCTGGGGGTCCACATCGTTGGTGAGGGCGCGACCGAGTTGATCCACATCGGCCAGGCGGTGATCGAGCTGGGTGGGACGATCGACTATTTCATCGACAACAGCTTCAATTATCCGACGCTGGCCGAAGCCTACAAGATCGCCGCGCTCGATGCCTGGAACCGGATGCCGCGCCACGCCGGTGAGGTAGTCCGGCTACCGCGCCGGGCGGCAAGAGCCTAGCGGCTGAACACCAGCGGATCCTCGATCGCGGTATGCCGGGCCGGAGTGGGCAGCAGGACCAGCGCCTTGGCCCCAGGATCCCAGGTGAATTCGCCAGGGCAGGCCTGGCTGCCGAAGCCGCCGCATTCGCCACCGTGGAAATCGAACACGAACACCGTGCGGCCGTCACGCTGTTCGATCGTCAGCCCGCGCATCTGGCGGTCGAACACCAGCTGCGGCGCGCCCTTGGCCCGGCCCAGCCAGAGTTGATAGCGACATCCGCCGGTACCGCACCACCCGGCGCCAAAGGCTTTCCAATTGATCTGCCAGTCCGGATGGGCATCGCCATCGATGTCGACAGGCTCGATCGCTACGTAGATATCGGCCTGGCTGTGCTTGGTGAAATCACCGCGCAGCTGCGTTTGAACCTTGGCGGCGATGGCGGCACGTGCGGATGCGACCGGCTCGGCGAGCGCGGGTGCGGCTGCAAGCAGCGATCCGGTCAAGGTCAAGGCGAGGGGGCGTATCATAGCTCGATCGCATATCATCTAGTCGCCGGTTTGGATTGTCGCAACGCGAGAGGTCTGGACAAAGTCGCCGGCCAGTTTAATCACGCGATTAACAAGTATCCCCAGGAGACAGGCGAGCGATGTCGATACTCTATGACGAAGGTCAGCAAGCGATCGCGACCGAATCGCGCCGCGTGCTCGATGCCCGGACCGACAAGGCGCGGCTGCTCGGCCTGATCGAACAGGTCGGCGTCAGCGACAAGCCGTTCTGGGACACCGCGGTCGAGCAGGGCTGGACTGCGCTGGCGATCCCGGAAGAACATGGCGGGCTGGGGCTTGGACTGGTCGAGCTGGGCCTGGTGGCGCTGGCGACCGGCGCAGCGACTGCGGGCGCGCCCTTCCTGACCACTGGCTATGGTGCTTCTCGCGCTTTGCTGGCGGGCGGGGACAGTGCCTGGCTTCCCAAGCTGGCTGCAGGCGAAGCGCTCGCCACGGTTGCCATGGCTGAGGGCAATTCTCCGCTTCCACCCGCGCCTGCAGTGCAGTTCGCAGGAGGCAAGCTCAGCGGCACCAAACCGGCGGTAACCGGAGGCCTGACCGCCGACATTGCGGTTGTATGGGCCAGCAGCGAGGGCGGACCGGTATTGGCCTTGGCCGAACTGGCTAGAGTAAACCGCAAGGCGATCGACAGCTATGACAATTCGCGGCTCTACGCCGATCTCAGTTTCGACGGCACGCCCGCAACGGTATTGGCTGAGGGGGAGGCCGCAAAGACGCTCGCGCTGGATATCCTCGCGCGGATGGCAGTGGTCACCGCGCACGAGCAGGTCGGCGGGTCCGAGGCGCTGCTCCATATCGCCCGCGACTATGCCGTCACCCGCAAGGCCTTCGGCCAGCCGATCGGCGCCTTCCAGTCGATCAAGCACCGCATCGCCGAGATGTATGGGCTGGTCGAGATCGCCCGCGCCAATTGCATCCACGCCGCCGCCTGTGAAGGTCAGGACGGCTTCCTGATTGCGGCTGCCGACGCGCGGATCGCGGCGACCGACGGCTATGACACTTGCTCGCGCGATTGCATCCAGATCCATGGCGGCATCGGGGTGACCTGGGAACAGGGCCTGCACCTCCACATGCGCCGCGCCCGCAGCCTCGCGGTCGAGCAGGGCAACCTCTATTTCTGGGAAGACGTGCTGGTTGGCCAGCTGGCAGGAGAAGCAGCATGAGCGATCTGGAAGCCTACACCCTGAAGGCGCGTGCCTGGCTCGAGTCGATGGCGCCGAAGTACGCCCGCGAAGCGCGCAAAGGCGACACCGAAGAGCAAGCCCTTGCGCTTGGCCGTGATTACATGGCCGCCAAGTTCGATGCCGGTTACGCCGGGATCAATTGGGACAAGGAGATCGGCGGGCAGGGACTTTCGCACCTCCACAAGATCGCCTTCGATGCCGAAGAAATGCAGTTCGGCATGCCGGTGGTGTTTTTCGGCATTTCGCTGGGCATGCCGGTGCCGATCCTGATCCGCTACGGCCAGGACCGCGAATGGGTGAAGGAACGCGTGATCAAGGCGCTGCGCGGCGAGGAGATCTGGTGCCAGCTGTTCTCCGAACCCTCGGGCGGTTCGGACCTGGCGGCGCTGCGCACCCGCGCCGAGCCCGATGGCAACGGCTGGAAGATGAACGGGCAGAAGGTCTGGACCAGCTGGGCCCATTACAGCGATTATGGCGTGATCGTGGTCCGCACTGATCCGACGATCGAGAAGCACAAGGGCCTGTCCTATTTCTGGGTCGACATGCGCGGCAAGGGCGTTGAAGTCCGTCCGATCAAGCTGGCGGGCGGGGACAGCCACGTCAACGAGGTGTTCTTCGACGACGTTCGCCTCGAAGACAACCAGCGCATGGGCGAGGTTGGCGGCGGCTTCGGGGTGGCGCTAGCGACCTTGATGATCGAGCGCTACATCGCCACCGACAGCGGCGGTTTCGGCCCGCACCTCGATGAATTCGTCAAGCTCGCCCGGGGGGTCGAAATCAATGGCCGTCCCGCGCTGGAAGACGGTCGTATCCGCTCCGCCATCGCCCGCAACCACGCGATGCGCGCCGGGCTCGATTCGATCACCAAGCGCGCCTTCCTGATGATGCAGGCAGGGATGATGCCGGGGCCTGAAGGCTCGCTGCAAAAGCTGGTGGCGGTGCGCAGCCGCCAGAAGCTGTCAGAGCTGGCGATGGACCTGCAAGGCAACCAGGGGCTTGAGTTCGATCCCCACGCCTTCGTCAAGACCGACTGGGGGACCAGCTGGCTCAACGCCCCGACCGGACGCATCGCCGGCGGTTCGGACGAGGTACTGCTCAACACCATCGCCGAGAAGATCCTCGGCCTGCCGCAGGATCACCGGCCCGACAAGGGTGTGCCGTTCAACCAGATCCCGGCCTGACCCTAACTATTTGGCCAATGGGCAAGCAGTCTGTGGCTGCGCATTGATTTGCCGTCCGAAAGCCTTGGGCTTGGCGGTGTTCAGAGGGAGTGAAGGTCATGGCAGGCCGTGTCGAAGGCAAGATCGCGCTGGTTACCGGCGGAGCAATGGGGCTGGGCAAGGCCGATTGCATCCGGCTGGCCGAGGAAGGCGCCAAGGTTGTTGTCACCGATATTGACCTGGCCAGGGCGCACGAGGTCGCGGCTGCGATCGGCGGGACGGCCTTTGCCCACGACGTGCGCGATGAAGCCCGCTGGATCGAGATCCTCAATGAGGTCGAGGCCATGCATGGCGGGCTGGACATCCTGGTCAACAATGCCGGCAATGTGATTTTCGAGGATGTGGAAACCTGTTCCGCTGAGAATTTCCGCCTGCACCTCGACATTCACGTGATGGGCACCTTCTACGGCTGCAAATATGCCATTCCGCTGATGAACAAGTCCGGCGGCGGAGCGATCGTCAACATGGCCTCCAGCGCCGCGCTGATGGGCTATGGCACGATCGTGGCCTATACTGCGGCCAAGGGCGCGATCCGCTCGATGACCAAGTCGATCGCGATACATTGCCAGGACAAGGGCTATGCGATCCGCTGCAATGTGCTGATGCCGGGCGGGATCGAGACGCCGATGGTCCAGGCGGTTTCCGGCCGGCCGGGGCAAGAGCAGCCGGTTGCCGATGGCGTGCTGCCCAAGGATGCCTTGGGCGCGCCCCACGATGTTGCCAATGCAGTGCTCTATCTGGTTTCGGACGAATCGCGTTTCCTGACCGGGGTGGAGATCCCGATCGACAACGGTCTGCTCGCCAGGCCCGAACGCTGAGCCGTACGGAGCCGCCGGCTCAGTTGATCGCGCGGGTCCGGCCTTCCCAATAAGGCGCACGCAGTTCGCGGCGCAGCACCTTGCCAGAGGGATTGCGCGGCAAGACGGCGATAAAATCGACCGACTTGGGGCATTTGTAGCCGGCGATGTGGTCGCGAGCATGGGCGATCACTTCAGCTTCGGTAAGTGATTTGCCCGGCTTGAGCACCACGCAGGCCTTGACCGCTTCGCCCCATTTGTCATCGGGAACGCCGATCACCGCGACGTCGGCGATGTCGGGGTGGGAGAACACGGCATTCTCCACTTCGGCGGGATAGACGTTCTCTCCGCCCGATATGATCATATCCTTCACCCGGTCGTGGATGTAGAGATAGCCGTCTTCGTCGAGATAGCCCGCGTCGCCGGTGCGCAGCCAGCCATCCTTGTCGATAGTTGCCGTTGTCGCGCCCGGATTGTTCCAATAGCCCTTCATGTTCTTGGAACTGCGCGTGGCGATCTCGCCAACCTCGCGCGGGCCCAGCAGCTGGCCTTGCTCATCGATGATCTTGATTTCGACACCTGGCAAAGGCGTGCCCACCGAGCGCATTCTTGGGCTGCCAGCAGGATCGTGATCTTCGGGGTCAAGCGCGACAATGGTGCCGCTGGTCTCTGTCATCCCGTACATCTGCACGAACCCGCAGCCGAACATGTCGATCGCCGCGCGCATCAGATCGAGCGGGATCGGCGACGCCCCATAGGTGATGAATTTGAGCCGGCTGAAATCAACCTCGCCGACGCGCGGGTGGTTGAGCATGATCTGGATGGCGGCGGGGACCATGAAAATCCGCGAGATGTTGAACTGCTCGATCAGTTCAAGCGCCTTGGTCGGATCGTACTCGGGCAGCACGATTGAGCCCGAGCCGTTGGCCATGGTGCCAAGACCGGTGCCGGTGCCGCTGATGTGGAAGCAGGGCATTGCCAGCAAGGTCACTTCGTCAGGGTTGGAAACCTGCCAGCTTCGCAGCTCGCCCTCAGACCCGTCGCTGAAGCGCGAGGAGGTGAGCGAGCGGTTGGTCATCACCGCGCCCTTGGGTTTGCCGGTGGTGCCAGAGGTGTAGAGCTGCAGCGCATCATCGTCCGCCAGCACCTCGCCATGCGGATCGACATCCGGGAAGCCATCGCGCCACTGGCGGTAGTCGATCAGGTTGCTGTCCGCCGCATCGATGCCGATCACAGTTTCGACGTGGGTTAGCGAAGGTCGCAGCTGCTCGATCACCGCCGCGAAGCCTTCACCCACAAACAGCACCCGGGCCTGGCAATCGTTCAGCACATAGCTGATTTCCGGGCCGGCCAGCCGCCAGTTGACCGGGGTCATCACCGCCCCGATTTTGAGCGCGCCCAGCAGCAGCTCGAAATAGAGGTGGGTGTTCTTGCCGAAATAGGCGATCCGCTGCGCGCGCTTCACGCCCAGCGCGGCAAGCCCGTTGGCCGCGCGGTTGCTGCCCTGGTCAAGCTCGCCAAAGCTCATGACTTCATCGCCGAAGGTGAAGGCCATCGCACCGGGCTGGCTTTGCGCATGGCCGCGCACGATTGCCGCGATCGTCTCTTCAGTTTCTGCCGGGTTGGCCTGCTGTTCAGTCATGCTTTGCCCAACTCCTGCGCGGTTCGTGGCATCTCTAGGTTCCCTCATGGCGGCGGCCATTGTCACAAGTCATAGTGCCCTGCCATGCTGGTCTTCGGCAAGACGGTTCAGGAGCTTTGAGACCATGCGAGCAACACCCAGCGATTTTGAGCCCGCGCAGTTTGCGAAAGGCTTTCTCGACCGGGCGGGTGCCTATTACCTGCGCCGCGATCCTGAAGGCATCGTTGTCGGGCTGCGCGTCGAAGCAGGCCATCTCAATTACGTCGGAATGGTCCATGGCGGGGTACTTACGACCCTGGCCGATGTCGCCATGTCGCTCCAGCTTCACCAGCTCGAAGTGCCCAGCCTGTCACCCGTGACCAACTCGCTGACCACCAACTTCCTCGGCGCGGCGCGGCTCGGCGATTGGCTCGAGGCGCACACCCGGATCGATCAGATCGGCAAGCGCCTCGCGCACACCAGCGGACAGATCCGCCGGGGTGAGGACCTGATCATGACCATGACCGGGGTGTTCTCGATCCGGCGCCCAGCCTAGCCGCGCCAGCGACGGCTAACCGGGGTTGAGGGATCGCTGTCATCGTGCTGCCCGCAGGCTTCGGCGGGAACGCCCGACAGGCTGGCCTCACCAATATCGCGGTACTCGCGCCAGTCGTAAATCCCGGTGCGGTGCGCGATCCGCCATTCGCCTGCGCGGCGCTCGAAGCGGTCGACATAGCGCCCGGCGATGATCGCCGAATACTCCTCGCCGCGATCGGGAAACGCTGATGCCGGATAACCCGCCGGGATGGTGTGCATTGCTGACATATAGGTTTCGGCGTGGGCAAGGTCCGGGCCGTCACCGCTGATCAGGGTCTGCCCTAGATGATGGTGCGTAGCGACACACGGTTCGATGATCGCGCGCGCCTGCCCGACAAAGCTGCGCCAATCGCCCTGGATCGAGCCGAAGGCAAAGGTTGCATCGTCGTGGAACAGGTGTTCCATCATCTCCCAGCGACGCCGATCGATGGCGTGGGCATAGGCGGCGATCACTTCGCCGATCGCATCGCGATCTTCGCGGGTCAGCGCCATCGCCTATTCCGCCGCTTCGGCGATGTCGGCGAGGCCGAACATTCCGGCCAGTTCGTCATCGCTGGCCGCGATCAGCCTCGCGGCCCAGTGGTGGAACATCTGCCCGCCTTTCTCGTTTCGCCCGAACAGGACATGATCCATCAACCCGGTCTGCAGCGCTTTGTGCTGGCGGATGCCGGTGGCATAGTCTTCATCGCGGACCACGAACTTGAGGAATTCGAACTGGTCGCGTGCGCCTTGGCGTACCGCCTCGTCGGTGGGAACCTGTTCCATGACATAATACTGGTTGGTGACGCTTTCGCCGACCTTCGTACCGGGAAACAGCTGCGAGATCAGCGCGCCGCGTCCCCCGCCGCCATAGAAGCTGGCGATCGAGATGTGCGGGAAGATCGTCCAGACCCCCTGCAGCAGCGCTTCTTCCGACCATTCGTCTTCGGGCGTCTTGCTCAGGTCGATCAGCTCGTCGCTGCCGTTGCGCCGGTGGTTGACTGACGGAGTCGCGACCCGTTGGTGCGGACCCCAGGAAAAATAGTTCGCGCGGTTGGGGAAGTCGGGCCCAAAGGTCGCGGCGTGCAGCACCGGCAGGTGGTAGAAATCGAGATAGCCGTCGTAGGCCGTCTTCCAGTTGGGCCCGTCGAGCTGGCGGCTGTCGAACACGTGCCAATCGGCAAAGTCGAAATGCTCGAGCAGTTTGTCATAACCGCAGAGGAAATCGGCGATCTCCAGCGTCGAATGCGGGTTGAGCGTAACCCAGACAAGTCCGGCGCGTTCAAGCACCGGGAACCTGGTCAGGCAGAGCTCGGCCTTGTCGACTGCGCCGAAGTCTTGCGGTGAGGAAACCCCGATCAGTTCGCCGTCGTTCTTGAAGGTCCAGCCATGATAGGAGCAGGCGAACCGCGTGGCATTGCCCGAGCCCTGGGCCACCGGATTGCCGCGGTGGGTGCACATGTTGAGGAAGGCGCCGATGCTGCCGTCGCGCTTGCGGGTCAGCAGCACCGGAATGCCCATCACTTCCATGGTCTTGTAGGCACCGGGCTCAGCCAGCTCGCATGACAGCGCCAGCATCAGCGGGATGCGTTTGAAGATCTTTTCCTTTTCCAGCTCGAACAGCTCAGGATCGGTGTAGCTGGCAGCCGGAACTTTGACCACGTCATCGGCCTGCTCGATCGTGTTCGCCTGGCCATGGGCGATCAGCGAGCGGGTCATTTCAAGCAACTGGCTGCGCGACATGGCGGTTCCTCGACCCAATGGCGGACTGTGGTTGTGTTACCTTGTTCCAGACAAGGCGGATATCGGGCAATTGTCAATTTGAAGCAGACGCCGCGGCGAATTCGCGATTGGCAATTTCACTAGCAGGCACGGCGGTCGCAAGCGTCTAGGGCTCGCGCAAAGCTATTGATGGAGTACCAATGTCCAGCGCCCCCGCCGCCGCAATGTCCAAGCCAGCTGGCGCCGGAAGCGCCAGGTATCCGCGTCTGTTCGAACCGCTCGACCTGGGTTTCACCACGCTCAGGAATCGCTCAATCATGGGCTCGATGCACACCGGGCTGGAAGAATCCGAAGGCGGGTTCGAACGCATGGCGCGATATTTCGCCGAGCGTGCAGCGGCCGACATCGGCATGATCATCACCGGCGGGATCTCGCCCAATGCCGAATGCTCACGCCACGGGGCGATGCTGGCGACCAGGGCCGATGCCGAGCAGCACAAGCTGGTCACTCGCGCGGTCCGCGCCGCCGATCCCGATGTGAAGATTGTCATGCAGATCCTGCATTCAGGCCCCTTGGCCGGCACGCCTGATCTGGTCGCGCCTTCGCCGGTCAAATCGCGGATCGGGCGCTATGTCCCCAACGAGCTCGATGCCGCCGGGATCCAGAAGCAGATCGACGATCACGTCAACTGCGCGGTGCTGGCCCAGGAAGCGGGCTATGATGGAGTCGAGATCATCGGTTCCGCCGGCTATCTGATCTCCACCTTCCTGGTCGAGAAAACCAATCTTAGGACCGACGCCTATGGCGGCCCGTTCGAAAACCGGATGCGCTTTGCGATCGAGATCGTCGAACAGACCCGCGCCGCGGTCGGCCCCAACTTCATCCTGGTCTTCCGCATCGCCGCGATGGACATGCTGGAAGGCGGGATGAGTTGGGACGAGATCGTCATGCTTGCCCAGGCGCTGGAGCAGGCCGGGGTGACAATCATCTCGACCCATTTCACCTGGCACGAAAGCGCAGTCCCCACGATCGCGACGATGGTCCCGCGCGCGGCCTTCACCTCGGTTACCGGGCGGCTGCGCAAAGCGGTGTCGGTGCCGGTCATCACTTCCAACCGGATCAACACGCCAGAGGTTGCCGAGGAAGTGCTGGCGCGCGGCGATGCCGATCTGGTCTCGATGGCGAGGCCCTTGCTCGCCGACGCTGAATTCATGCGCAAGACCGCCGAGGGCCGCGAGGATGAGATCAACACCTGCATCGCTTGCAACCAGGCCTGCCTCGATCACACCATGACCGGGCAGCTGACTTCGTGCCTGGTCAACCCGCGCGCCTGCCATGAGACTCTGCTCAACTACTTGCCTACCACACAGGTCAAATCGATCGCTGTGGTCGGGGCAGGGCCGGCCGGTCTGGCCTACGCTACGGTCGCGGCGGAACGCGGCCACCGGGTGACGTTGTTCGAAGCATCGCACGAGATCGGCGGCCAGTTCAACCTCGCCAAGCGCATTCCCGGCAAGGAAGAGTTCTACGAAACGCTGCGTTATTTCGCCCGCCGGATCGAAGTGCTGGGGATCGTCTTGCGGCTCGGCACCCGGATCGATGCCGATTCGCTGGCGGCGGGCGGGTTTGACCATGTGGTGGTGGCAACAGGGGTCACCCCGCGCACCCCGGCGATAGATGGCATCGAGCACCCCAAAGTGGTGAGCTATATCGATGCGATCATGGGCCGGGCCGAAATTGGCGCCAGGGTTGCGGTAATCGGCGCCGGCGGGATCGGCTTCGATGTTTGCGAGCTGATCAGCCACAGCGGCGTTTCGGGCGCGCTGGACCGGCACGTGTTCGCTGCCGAATGGGGCGTCGATTTTGAGAACCATCCGCGCGGCGGGGTCACCGGGGTTGAACCAAAAGTCGCGCCGTCACCGCGCCAGATCACGATGTTGCAGCGCAAGGACAGCAAGGTGGGCGCTGGCCTGGGCAAGACCACCGGCTGGACTCACCGGATGATGCTGGGCCGCCGCGGGATCGCGATGATCAACGCGGTGGACTATGTCCGGATCGACGATGCCGGCCTGCACATCCTTCAGGACAATCAGCCGCGCTGCCTGGAGGTGGATACGGTGATCATCTGCGCCGGGCAGGAATCGCTGCGCGAGTTGTTTGATATCTTGCAGGCGCGCGGCACTTCGGCAGAGCTGGTTGGCGGTGCCTTTGAGGCGTCAGAACTCGATGCCAAGGCAGCGATCTATCAGGCAAGTCATGCGGCGGCGGCTATCTAGGATCGGTGCTGCTGGTGCGCTGGCAAATTAGACAATTGGGCCAGCCCAACCCCCGCCCTAAGACCTTCCCACACAACGAGGGATGATGGTATATGGCACTGGTATCGGTAGTCGGAGCAACCGGCCGGCAAGGTCTGGCGCAGATGCGCCAGCTGGCTGCGGCAGGCCACCGGGTCCGCGCGCTGTCGCGCAGCGAGAACCCTGATTTCGGCGGGCTGAACATCGCCCATGAAGCGCGCCAGATCGATCTGAGCGACCCATCTACCTTCGTCCCCGCGCTCGAAGGTTCGGACGCGGTGTTCTATACACATCCGTTACAATCGCCCGTCAGTCGTCCCGATCTGCTTGGTCAGATGGGCGCCGCCGCGCTTGAGGCCGGGCTGGAGCGACTGGTCTGGAATACGTCTGGCTGGATTCCTGACAAGCCCGGTTTCGCCCATAGCTATGGTGACAACACCCCGGCAATCAATGCGTTGTTCCGTTCAGGGATGCCGGCCACGGTGTTCGGATCGGTGCTGTTCATGGACAATCTGCTGACCAACTGGGCGCGGCCGTTCATCGTTCACGAAGATCGCTACGTCTATGCCCACAACCCGCATCTCGAAGCCAACTGGATCAGCCTGGACGATGTCGGCAAGTGCATGGTCGCGGCGCTCGAACGGCCCGATCTCGAAGGTGCCTGGATGAACATTGGTGGGCTTGAACGGCTCAAGCCGACGGACGTCACGGCAACGCTTTCGAAAGTGTTCGGACGCCCGATCAAGTACGATCCCTGCACGCCCGAGGAATTCGGCGATCTGCTGGTCGCTGCGTTGGGCGATTCCATGCCCGAGGAGCACCGTGCCGGCTTTTCAGCGGTCATCGCCAGCTTCTATCATTTCAACAACGACAGCCCGAACCGCCCGTTCAGCGTCAACACCGACTATATGCAGGAACGCCTGCCCGAGGTTGAGTTCGAAACAATGGAATCCTGGGCGGCGCGGCAGGACTGGTCCGACGACGCGCATCGGCCCTCGGCGGGGTAAGTTACGCGCCCAGATAGCTGTCCAGCGTCAGGTGCAGCTGGCGGATCCGGGCTTCCTGATAGTTGCCCAGTGACTGGGCGCCCTTGCGCGATGCCCGCGCCCCGTTGCGTTGCATCCTGAGGTTGTCGGTATCCTGATCGAGGATGCTGGCGAGCGCGAAGCCCGGCACGGTGGTGTAGCTGTCATCGACCCCGAGCCGGATCGGTTTCGCGGGAGCAGGACGCGGCTTGCCGGGGGTCAGCGGCTGCAGCACCAGAATCTCGTGCAGGCAGTGATCGATGTCGATCGGTCGG
>JANOGS010000100.1:0-21361 GCA_031414115.1 Novosphingobium sp.
ATAGAACTCGCCGACGCTGCCTTCGCCGTTGAGCACGCAGCTCGGATATTTCCAGGTGACCGCCGAGCCGGTCTCGACCTGGGTCCACGAAACCTTCGAGCGTTTGCCCTGGCAAAGCGCGCGTTTCGTGACGAAATTGTAGATCCCGCCCTTGCCCTGGGCATCGCCGGGGTACCAGTTCTGCACGGTCGAATACTTGATTTCGGCATCGTCAAGCGCGACCAGTTCGACCACCGCGGCGTGGAGCTGGTTCTCATCGCGCATCGGCGCGGTACAGCCTTCGAGGTAGCTGACATAGCTGCCTTTTTCGGCAATGATCAGGGTCCGTTCGAACTGCCCGGTGTTCTCGGCATTGATCCGGAAATAGGTGCTCAGCTCCATCGGGCAGCGCACGCCTTCGGGGATGTAAACAAAGGTCCCGTCGGAAAAGACCGCGCAGTTGAGCGCGGCGAAAAAGTTGTCGCGGACCGGCACCACCTTGCCCAGCCACTGCTTGACCAGCTCGGGATATTCGCGGATCGCCTCGCTGATCGAGAGGAAGATCACCCCGGCCTTCTTGAGCTCCTCGCGGAAGGTGGTGGCGACGCTGACGCTGTCGAACACCGCATCGACCGCGACCTTGCGCGCGCCCTCGACCCCGGCCAGAACCTTCTGTTCTTCCAGCGGAATCCCGAGCTTCTTGTAAACCTCGAGGATCTCCGGATCGACCTCGTCAAGGCTCGCCAGCTTGGGCTTGGCCCTGGGCGCAGCGTAGTAATAGGCGTCCTGGTAATCGATCGGTGGGACGTTGAGCTTGGCCCAGTCGGGCATCGCCATGGTCTGCCAGTGGCGGAACGCCTTGAGCCGCCATTCGAGCATCCATTCCGGCTCGTTTTTCTTGGCCGAAATGAACCGCACCGTGCTCTCGTCGAGGCCCTTGGGGGCGAAATCGGTGGCGATGTCCGCCGACCAGCCATGCTCGTAATCGGCAACCTTTTCAGCGGCTTCGCGCGCTGCCCGATCCTTCACTACCTCGCTCATGCCGCGATCTCCGCCAGCCGGGTCAGCGGCACGTCCGCCAGCGCGCCGCGCAGCGCGGTGTTGACGATGCCCCAGTGCGGTTTGACCGTGCACGAGGCTTCCAGCCCGCAATCGTGACGGCCCATCTCGACACAGGCAGTGAGCGCGATCGGGCCTTCGACCGCCTCGATAATGTCGGCCAGGGTGATCGCCGCCGCCGGCCGCGCCAGCTTGAGTCCGCCACCCGCCCCGCGCGAGGCGCGCAGCAGGCCAGCGGCGGTCAGCCGGCTGACGAGTTTCTGCACGGTCGGCGCCGGCAGCCCGGTCTCTTCGGCCAGCTGCGCCGCAGAAACGCGCACGCCTTTCTTGCCGTCCGCTCCGACAAGCTGCGCGGAGCCGCAATGGCGCGCGGCGGCGCTCATTGTAACAACGGCATAGTCGGCCATGCTCGAGAGGCGCATTGCTGGGTTCCGTTCAAATCAGACTGATTCGTTCTGATTTGCCCCTACGCGCAATCTGCAGGGAGATCAATCGCCGGGCATTCGCGCGACATTGGGCTTGAACTCCCGGTAGTTGCGCAGCCCGATGGCCTCGGAAAGCAGCGAGTTCTCGCCCTTGGCCAGCCGTGACGGAGTCCGTCCGAGGAAATGGCGCATTTCGCGAATCAGGTGCGACTGATCGTAGAACAGGTTGACCAGCTCGGCGGCGCGCTCCTCGCTGGTCTCGTCCGATTGCAGCAGCGCGGCGACCCGCAAGGCGCGGTATTTGCGCGCCAGTTGCTTGGGGCTGGTGCCGAAATAGCGCTCGACCAGCCGCTGCAGCTGGCGAGAGGAATAGCCGGCAGTGCGCTGGAGATCAGCCAGTTCGGGGCTGAAGCTGCCCGAAATCCACTCCGCCACCCTGGCGATCAGCGCGGTATGGCGCGGGTTGAGCGGGCGCAGGCGCGGCTCGATAAACGCCGCCAGCTCGGCAATCAGCGCGGCGCCATCGTGCGGCGCCGCGCGGTGAAGCGCGCGCATTTGCTCGCCGAGCGCCGCAGCATGCTCGCCCAGCACTTCGGCCGCGTCATAGGCGCGGTCAGCATGATCGCCGGCATCGAGCCCGGTCAACGCCGCCCAGCCAAACGGAGAAAGTGCGGCGACAACCATGTGCCATGGCCCGTCGACCTCAAGGCCTGCGGCGGCACTGGTCGGGGTCAGCAGGGTTTCAGGGAAGGCGTGATCGGCCCGTCCGCTGGCGAAGCGGATCAATCCGGTCCCGCACTGCACGAATGCGAGGTAGCCTACAGCCGCAGGCAGCACATCGCTGATTCGCGGCGCGGCGCTGCGCAGCGTGAACAGAGTGGTCACGTAAGATTGAAGTCTGGCCGGAGCCGGGTAGTGTTCAAGCTGGACCAGATCGGGCGCGGTGAGGCCATCAGGCACGCTATCATCGGGCTCGCCTGGCCGGCCGCCCTGGCCTTGAATCCCCATGTTCCGAATCGACCCCGCCACGTTTCTCATGGCACCATAAAAAAAGAGCGGCTCCCAAGCTAGGCAAGAGAGCCGCCCTTGAAGTTAAGAACTCGTTGCACACAGGCGACGAGCCCTTCGGGTCGCATTGGTGCGATAGACCGTTTCCTGCGTACGATGATTGTATGGAATCGACAGCCGAGGCCAAAAAGAGAGCGTGAATCGGCTTTCCGCGCATTTTGATGGTTAAGTCCGGGTTTCGCGTCGACTCGGCTTGGCAGCGCTGGCATAGGCCGGGTTAGCCATGTTTTACACACTGTTGCGGCCCGCGCTGTTCCTGGTCGACCCCGAATCCGCCCACGGCCTTTCGCTCGCCGCGTTGAGGGTCTTGCCCCGCATTGGGACAGCGCCAAAGCCGGGCCCGCTCGCCACCACGGTAGCCGGGCTGGACTTCCCCAACCCGCTGGGCATGGCCGCCGGTTACGACAAGGACGGCGAAGTGCCCGACGCCTTGCTGGGGCTGGGGTTCGGGTTTGCCGAAGCCGGTTCGATCACCCCGCTGCCGCAGCCGGGCAACCCGCGCCCGCGGCTGTTCCGCCTGGTCGAAGACCGCGCGGTGATCAACCGCATGGGTTTCAACAACGGCGGAGCCGAAGCTGCGGTTGAGCGGCTGGCCCGCCGCCGGGGCCGCCCGGGGATCGTCGGGATCAACATCGGCGCCAACAAGGATTCGCCCGACCGGATCGCCGACTATGCCGGCCTGGCGCGGCTGATGGCGCCGCTGGCAAGCTATCTTGCGGTCAATGTCTCCAGCCCCAACACCCCCGGCCTGCGCGCACTGCAGGACGAAGCCGCGCTGACCGCGTTGCTCGATGCGGTGCTTGAAGCGCGGGGCAGCAAGGGCCCGCCGGTGTTCTTGAAGGTCGCCCCTGATCTTGAACCCGCCGATATCGACGCGATCGCCCGAATCGCGCTCGACAAGGGGCTCGGCGCGCTGATCGTCTCGAACACCACGATTTCCCGCCCGCCGCTGAGATCGCGCCACGCCGGGGAAGCCGGCGGCCTTTCCGGCGCCCCGCTCAAGGATCTGGCGCAGCAACGCCTGCGCGACTTCCGCAAGGCCACCGGCGGCGCACTGCCGCTGGTCGGGGTCGGCGGGATCGCCAGCGCCGAAGACGCCTGGGCGCGGATTCGCGCCGGGGCCAGTCTGGTCCAGCTCTATTCGGCGATGGTCTATGAGGGTCCGGGTATCGCGCCCCTCATCACCCGCGGGCTCGAACGCCTGATGCACCGCGATGGCTTCGCCACCATTGCCGATGCGGTGGGAAGCGAATAGCAAGCGCCGCGATGAACCTGCGCCTGCTCACTCTCCTCGCCGCCCCGCTGCTTGCCGCGGGCTGTGCCACCCTGCCTGCTGTGGCCCCGCCCGCGGCCCAGGCCTATCCTGCCGGGATGGTCTCCGCCGCCGATCCACGCGCCGCCGAAGCTGGCGCGGCGATGCTGCGCCAGGGCGGCAGCGCCACCGACGCGGCCATCGCAACGATGCTGGCGCTGACCGTGGTCGAGCCGCAAAGTTCAGGGATCGGCGGAGGCGGCTTTTACGTGGCGAGCAATGCTCGCGGCAGTGTCGAGACGATCGACGGACGCGAAACCGCTCCCGCCGCTGCGCACCCCAAGTGGTTCGTCAAGGATGGGGTGCAGCAGCGCACTGCCGATGTGGTCCCCGGCGGGAAAAGCGTGGGGGTTCCGGGCAATGTCGCGCTCGCCGCCAAAACCCACGGCCTGCACGGCCGCTTGCCCTGGGCCGCGCTGTTTGCGCCCGCGATTCTGCTGGCGCGCGATGGATTTGTGATCACCCCGCGGCTCCACACCATGCTGACGGGCAATGCCAAGTCCGCCGGGTTCGATCCGGAAGGGCGCAAGCTGTTCTACGGCGCCGATGGTGCACCGCTGGCGGTTGGCACGCTGGTCAGGAACCCGGCGCTGGCCGATACGCTTGATGCCATTGCCACCCAGGGACCAAGGGCGTTCTACGAAGGGGCCCATCCCCGCGCGATTGTTGCCCGGGTGACTACCGCCGCGCGCGAACCGGCGCCGATGGTCGAAAGCGACATCACGTCTTACACCACCAAGGACCGCGAGCCGGTCTGCGGCGCCTATCGCGGTTACAGGATCTGCTCGATGGGTCCGCCCAGCTCAGGTGCGACCACGGTGCTGGCGAGCCTGATCCAGCTCGAACGCTTCGACCTGAAGGCACTGGGCAAGGATTCGCCGACCGCCTGGCACCTCATCGCCGAGAGCGAGCGGCTCGCCTATGCCGACCGCGCGCGGTTTTCGGCCGATGCCGATTTCGTCGCGGTCCCGGTCGCCGGGATGATCGACCGCAGCTATCTCGCCAAGCGCGCGGCGCAGATTTCGGCAACTGGTTCGATTGCCAAGGCGAGCGCCGGCACTCCCCCCGGCGCTGAAACCCTGTCGCGCGCCGATCCGGTCCTGGCAGAAGGGCATGGGACATCGCACTTCTCAGTGATCGATCGGGCCGGCAATGCGGTTTCCTATACCTCGACGATCGAGAGCTCGTTCGGCTCGGGGCTGATGGTTGGCGGCTACTATCTCAACAATGAACTGACCGATTTCGACATGGCTCCCGAACTCGACGGACGACTGGTCGCCAACCGGGTCGAGGGCGGCAAGCGGCCGCGCAGTTCGATGACCCCGACGCTGGTATTCGCCCCGGACGGCAAGCTGCGGATGGTGATCGGCGCGGCGGGCGGACCGACGATCCCCGCGCAACTGATCCGCGCGATCATCGGCGTGATCGACTGGGAGCTGTCTGCGCAAGCGGCGCTGGCCCTGCCGGTGGTGGTGCCGTTCGGGCCCGAGGCGCTGGTGGTCGAGCAGGGCTCGGCGCTGGAGGCCATGCTGCCGGCGCTCAGGGAGCTTGGGCACGGCGCAATTCAGGCGCGGCCCTTGCCCTTGAAAGCCAACGCGATTGAAGTGAAGGATGGCCGCCTGCATGGCGCGGCCGACCCGCGCAGCGAGGGCAAGGCAGTCGGAGAGTAGCTTGAAGGGCGGCGCAAGCGCGCCTAGTCAGGCGCTTGGGTTGGGGAGTGCATTGCGAAAGGGGCGGTGCCAGGCGTGGTAGATATTTCAGACCTGCCGACCAGCAGAAATCTGGTCGAATTGTTGCTCAAGCGCGCCGATGCCCGGGGCGAGGCGCCGTTCCTGTGGGCCAAGCAGGGCGGCAAGTGGCAACCGATTTCGTGGGCCGAGGCAGCACGCCAGGTCTGCCTGATCGCCGAATCGCTGCGCACGATGGGGCTGACTGATGGCGAGCGGGTGATGCTGGTTTCGGAGAACCGTCCCGAATGGTGCCTCGCCGATTTCGCGATCATGGCGGCGGGCTGCATCACCGTTCCGGCCTATGTCACCAACACCGAGCGCGATCACCTCCATATCCTCGAGGATTCCGGCGCCAGCGCAGTAATCGTTGCCAATGGCAAGCTGGCCAAGCCGCTGCTCGGCGCGGTGCTGCGTTCGGGCCGGGCCAGGCACGTGATCGGGATCGAACCGGTGCGTCCCGGCCAGATCGGCCAGTTCGAATACCACGACTGGAATGCGCTCAAGGCCGGGGACGCGGCCAAGGCGCGAGCTGCGGTCGATGCCCGGATGGCCAAGGTTGGCCGCGAGGACATCGCCTGCCTGATCTACACCAGCGGCACCGGCGGGGCGCCGCGCGGAGTGATGCTGCACCACGGCTCGATGTTGATGAATGCAGATGGCGCAGCACGGATCCTGTGCGAGGATTTCGGGCTGGGTGATGACGAGGCGTTTCTCTCGTTCCTGCCGCTCAGCCACGCTTACGAGCACACCGGCGGGCAAATGCTCCCGATCGGGGTCGGCGCGCAGATCTACTATGCCGAAGGGCTGGAGAAGCTCGCCAGCAATATCGAGGAAGTCCGCCCGACGGTGATGGTGGTGGTGCCGCGATTGTTCGAAGTGCTGCGCGCGCGGATCATGAAGCAGGTCGAAAAGCAGGGCAAATTCGCCAACTACCTGATGGACCGGGCGATGGGGATCGGCACCTTGAAGGCTGCCGGCCGCCGCGGCGGCAAGGGCCGGCTGCGCGACAAGCCGATGGACCTGCTGCTCGAGCGGACGCTGCGCCCCAAGATCCGCGCGCGGTTCGGAGGCCGGCTCAAAGCCATGGTCTCAGGCGGGGCGCCGCTCGCCCCGGAGGTCGGGGTGTTTTTCGAATCGATGGGGTTGACCATGCTCCAGGGCTACGGCCAGACCGAATCGGGGCCGGTGATCAGCTGCAACCGCCCCAAGGCCGGGCTCAAGATGGACACCGTCGGCCCGCCGCTCCACGGAGTTGAAGTGCGGATCGGCGAGGACGGCGAGATTCTGGTCCGCGGCGAGCTGGTGATGAAAGGCTACTGGCGCAACCAGGCCGAAACCGCGCGGACGATAATCGATGGCTGGCTCCATACCGGCGACATCGGCCATATCGATGACAAAGGCCGGATCGTCATCACCGATCGCAAGAAGGACATGATCGTCAACGACAAGGGCGACAATGTCTCCCCCGCCAAGGTCGAGGGCCTGCTCACCCTCCAGCCCGAGATCGGCCAGGCCATGGTGACCGGCGACCGCCGCCCCTATGTGGTCGGCCTGGTCGTCCCCGATGCCGAATGGGCACTGGAATGGGCCCGGGCAGAGGGCGAGAAGTTCGACCTCAAGGCCTTGCAGAACCTCCCCGCCTTTCGCTCGGCGGTCCGCGCCGCGATCGACCGGGTCAACCAGGACCTCAGCGTGATCGAAAAGGTCCGCCAGTATGCCTTTGCCGACGAGCCGTTCACGATTGACAATGAGGAACTGACCCCGAAACAGTCGATCCGCCGGCACAAACTCAAGGCGCGGTATGGGGAGCGGCTGGACGGGCTTTACAAGGCCTGACGCCAACTACCTGCGCCCATACCACCAGTCGCGCACCTGCGCCCACAGGCTTTTGGCAACGAACGGCTCGATATTGCGCTGGCGCGGCGATTCGGACTCGCCTTGGTTTGTCTTGGGCAGGATCCTCGCTTCGACCTCGCGCAGCCAAGCTGGGTCAGAGGGCCAGGACGGTGGCGCAGGTTCTGGCGCGGCAAACGATGTTGGTGCGATAGCTTCGGCAGACACGGGCAGGCCGGGCGCGGTCAGCTCGGGCTCCGGCTCTGCAACCAAATCTGGTTCGGAGAAATCAATCGGCGCCGGTTCGATCGAAATCGGCGCTGCCGGTTCCAGTTCGGGCTCCTCCGTCTCCACGACGGTGTGAAAATCGGGCAAGGGAAAGATCGATTGCTGACGGTCTTTCCTGAAGACTTCGAGCAGCGAGAATCCGGGCCCGACCGGCGCTGCACCGGCGCTGCCGGACAGGACCGGCAATGGTGCTTCGGCCGGTTTGACCGGTACCGCATCGCCCCAGTCTGGCGCCGGATCCAGTGGCTCGGCTTCGTCAATGGCCTGTTCCAGCTCGAGCGGCTCGGCCTCGCCCAAGTCCGGTTCGGGTCCGATTGGCTCATCATCGCCCCAATCCTGCTCCGGTTCGATCGGCCCGGTGCTGCCGCGATCCTGCGCAGGCTCGAACGACGGCGGGCCTTCCCAGTCGTCTTGCGGTTCGGACGGCGGTGCGCCGCCCCAGTCCGCTTCGGCCGCGATGGGTTCAGCTTCGTCCCAGTCCTGCTCGGGCTCGAGCGGCTCGGGCTCGGGCGATGCCGCGTCCGGCTCATAAGGGCTAAGCATTTCGCGGAAGTCCCAGGCCTGTCCCGCCGGCTTCTTGGCGAGCAGCGGCGAATCGGGTGCTGCAGCGATCGATCCGTCCGAGCGAAGCGGCGCGGGCGTTTCGGGCATTGCTTCAGCAGCCGGAGCGGCATGGGCAAGCCCGCGCAGCCTGGCAATCCGTGCAGCCTCTTCGTCGGCGGTCTCGGCCAGCACCAGCACCGCCCGCTTCTTCGCACGCGGGATTCCGGTGACCAGCAGGCTGGAATAGCGCGGGGCGGGGACCCCGGCATCTAAAGTTGCCTCATCGTCGGCGGCCTCGGCGGCCTTGCGGGCATCTTCCGGGAACCCGGCGACCGGCGCGTCGAAATAGGGATAGACACCGTTGCTGCCTGCCATCACGCACAACGGGCGCGCCATGCCGCCAAGGGCAATCCGCGCGTCCACCACCTGGAACAGCAAGGCCGAGAGCAGGCAGGCACCGATCGAACCGGCACGGATCCCTTCCGCATCGGGTTCGTCGCTGGCCAGCAGCCGCGCTTCAAGCTGGGCCAGGGCGCCGTGGAGGTCGTCGATCCCGGTCAGCCACAGGGCCGTGTCGGTCGCTTCGCAATCGCCGGTCCAGGTGCAACCATGATAGGAATAGCCATCGAGCAGGTCTTCGCGGCTGCTTTGCGAAAACGGGAAAGCATCGTCAGTATAATAGCTGGTTTCAATCACCGGGCTGAGCCGACCTTCAGCATCGGGTTTGGGCACGTCGTCGCCCGGCCAGCCGAAGGTTACTGACAAGGCCGTAATCGGGCGGCCTGGCCGGTCGTGGCGGCGCATCGCATCGCTCAGCGCCTCCCAGCCACCCAGTGTCAGTTCATCGGCAGTCACGGTCATGAAGCGTTCCGGCAGGATTCCACCTGGCCCGGCGAAAGGCGCAAGCTGGGCGCGAAGCTTTTCAACCGCCTTGCCCGCCAGACCCTGGCGCAACCGGCCTTCAATCGAGCGCCGGAACTCCTCCTCGCTCATTCCGTCAATGTCGATCGTGGTCACTCGCGTTTCCCCGGCGCTGCCAACACGCGAAAGTGCCGCGCAATGGTTGAAATGGAGTTACGAGCGGCGCACAAACCGTCGATTTCGCGCAGGGGCCGAATTCAGGCCGCCTCCTTCTCCACCCATTCGGGATAAAAACTCGGCTCGCGGTTCGACCAGCCGGGCGCAGTGGCGGCGGCTTCGCTGATCGACTGAAGCAAGTGTTTGCGCCGTTCGGGGCGGATCTGCGGCAGTGCAGCAGCAGCGCAGAAGGCGCTAGGCAGGAACGGCCGAGCCTCTGCCCCTAGCAGGCGTTCGTAGAGAAAGCGGAAGGCCGAGAAACACTCGAGACGTTCCTGGGCGAGATCAAAAGCAGCGATCCGCAGCAGCTTGCCCATGAATTCTTCGAGCGCTTCAAAGCCCGATTCGGCAGGGACGGCGCCGCGCAGCGCCTTCAGTTCCTGGTAAACCACATACTGGCTGCGGATCGACGCGCTTTCCGCAGCATCGCGGGCCCACAGCTTGAAGGCATCCTGCCGGCCGAGACCGACATCGAGGCTGCGCTTGATATAACGCTGTTCGCAGGCGGTGAAGCCCGCGAATTCGCGCAGCTCGGCAATGGTCAGCGATGCAGTTCCGGTATTCGCCATGGTCAGGCCCCCTGTTCCATGACCACACTTGACCAGAACAAGGTAACCAAGCCGTTAACCTATGGGCCTAAATCGGTCGCTCCGGTAACCCAGCAGAAACCCTGAGTTGGCGATGCAAGAACTCAGATCAAACCCGCCAGCGGGCTGGAGGGGTCGGCGTATTTGCGGGTCGCCATGCGTCCGGAAAGGTAAGCGTGGCGCCCGGCCTCTACCGCGAGCTTCATCGCCTGGGCCATGCGGATCGGATCCTTGGCTTCGGCGATTGCGGTGTTCATCAGGACCCCGTCGCAGCCAAGTTCCATCGCCACCGCCGCATCGCTGGCGGTGCCGACCCCGGCATCGACCAGCACCGGCACGCTGGCGCCTTCGACGATCAGGCGGATCGTTACCCGGTTCTGGATGCCGAGCCCTGAGCCTATCGGTGCGCCCAGCGGCATCACCGCGACCGCGCCAGCACTTTCCAGCTGCTTGGCCGCGATCGGATCGTCGACGCAGTAAACCATCGGCAGGAAGCCCTCATTGGCCAGCACTTCGGTGGCTTTGAGCGTCTCGCGCATGTCGGGATAGAGCGTCCGCGCCTCGCCCAGCACTTCCAGCTTGACCAGATCCCAGCCGCCCGCTTCGCGCGCCAGACGGAGCGTGCGGATCGCGTCTTCGGCAGTGAAGCAGCCCGCAGTGTTGGGCAGGTAGGTGATCTTCTTGGGGTCGATGAAGTCGGTCAGCATCGGCGCCTTGGGATCGGAGACATTGACCCTGCGCACCGCGACCGTGACGATCTCTGCCCCGCTCGCTTCGAGCGCGGCGGCGTTCTGCGCGAAGTCCTTGTACTTGCCGGTGCCGACGATCAGCCGTGAACGGAAAGTGCGGCCGGCGACGCTCCAGGTATCCGTATCGCCTTGGCCGCCGCCGACAAAGTGGACAATCTCGAGCACGTCGCCATCGGCTAGCGGAACATCGGCAAGAGTCGAACGCGGCACGATCTCGCCATTGCGTTCGACCGCGACCTTGGCCGGATCAAGCTCGAGGCTGCGCACGAGTTGGGCGATTGGGCCGGCTGGAGCGCGGCGCGGTTCGCCATTGACGGTGAGGTGGAGCAGGGCAGTCATGCCCCGCAGATAGCAATCAGGCCGAATGGCGCAAGTTGCGGATATGCGCCCAGGCGAGCAGCGCCACGCCGCCGACGGTCAAGACCGCTTCGGCGGCGCCATGCCCGACCAGCAGCGCGACGATCATCAGGGCGATGCCCGCCGCGCCAACCTGCAGCGGCTTGGGATCGCGGTGCCGCGAAACCCCGATCACCAGCGTCGCCGCGCCGACCGCGATGGCAAGCGCCAGACCGACCCGGTGAATCACGGGAGCAAGCAGGTATTCGCCGCCGAGACCCAGCCCGGCGACCAGCAGGATCGAGGCAACGCAATGCAGCGCGCAAAGCCCAGAGAGCATCACGCCGACCCGGTCGAGCCGGTCGCGAATCGAAAGGATCGCACTACGCATCGGGCTCTCCATGTATGTGATGGTGTAACATCAATCAAGGTCTTCTGCGCAATTGGTCGGAACAGGCTTGCGCTTTGCCGCTTGGCGCAGCAGGGAGCGCGTAATGTCTCAGGCACCCACCGCCAACGATACCGCCCAGCCGCTGGCACTGGTCCGCTGGCTGCTGGCGGTGGCCGGGCTGGTGCTGCTGATGGTGGTGGTGGGCGGGATCACCCGGTTGACCGAATCGGGCCTTTCGATCGTCGAATGGAAGCCGGTCACCGGGGCAATTCCGCCGCTCAGCGACGCACAATGGCAAGCGGAATTCGAAGCATACCAGCGCATTCCGCAGTACACCGAGGTCAACGGACCGGCGGGGATGGCGCTGGCCGACTACAAGTGGATCTACTTCTGGGAATGGTTTCACCGCCTGCTAGGCCGCCTGATCGGGCTGGCCTACGCGCTTCCGCTGGCATGGTTCTGGCTCACCCGGAAGATCCCGCGCGGCTACCACGCCCGGCTGATCGCCTTGCTTGCGCTTGGCGCGCTGCAAGGCACGGTCGGTTGGTGGATGGTCTCTTCCGGCCTCACCCAGGACGTCAAGGTCAGCCACTATCGGCTGGCCGTGCACCTGCTGCTGGCGCTAACGACGCTGGCCGCGCTGGTCTGGACCGCGCTCGATCTGCGAGGCCATGCCCGCAGTGAAGGCCAGGCCAGGTTGACCGGTTTTGCCGCGCTGGTGCTCGCCGCACTGGCGCTGCAACTGCTTTACGGTGCGCTGGTGGCGGGTCTGCGCGCGGGCTATGTGGCCGGAGCGGGCTGGTTCAACTGGGAGGTCTGGCCGCAAATGCAGGGGCGGCTGTTCCCTGCCGGCGTCGATTGGACGCAAGGCAGCGCCCATGCCCTGTTCGCCGATCCCTATCTGGTTCACTTCATCCACCGGTGGTGGGCCTGGGTTGTAGTTGTCCTGCTGGTGGTCATGGCCCGCCAGCTGCGGACGCATTTCCGCCCCATATCGGTTGCGATCCATGGCGCCTTCGGAATCCAGGTGCTGCTGGGAATCGCGACGGTCTGGAGCGGTATGGCGCTGTGGCTGGCGGCTTTGCATCAGTTGACCGGAGCGCTGCTGGTCATTGCGACGATCTGGGGCGCGCATGCGCTTGGCCGGAAAACGCCATGATATTTCAGATAGTAAGGTAACCAGAACCAAGTTCGCAGCGCTGTTGCGAGGCTACCACAAGATAGGCGCGCCGCACAAAGGCTTGACGAAGCACAGGTAGCCTGCGCCATTATCCACGGTCAGATGCACTCGCACTACATCTGGCGGGGCGAGCGCTGCAAAGCGGAAGGGGGCTGGCGAGCTGTTCATGACCAACGCCATATCAAGGAATCAGTCCGTCACCCGGTGGCTGTGGATTTTGGCATGTTGAGCGGCAAGATGCTGCTGTTGGCCGGTGCTGCGGCATTGCTTCCGACGCTGGTCGGCCGAGTCGCCGCGCAGCCGGCGGAAGCGCCTGCCCGTGGCTTTGTACCGCCTGAATCCCCGCTGGTCCTGACGCGCACGGTCTGGCGGACGCTGGGCGACGGCAAAGAGATCGTGGTGCGGCGGCGCTATGCCGTGCAGTTCATTCGCCAGGGCGACGGTTTCCAGCTCAACGGGAGGTTGCTCGACGCTGCAGTGGAGGCGCCTCCTGTTCTCGCTGCGCTGGCCGAGATCGAGCGGGGCCGCAGCGACGAAGGACTGTTTCCCATGCTGCTCGACGCCGCCGGACAGATTCGCCCACAGACCAGCAATCGCTCGGGATCTCAGCAAGCGCGCGACGATGCCCGCTTGAGCGCCCAGAACCTGCTAGCGAACTCCCCAATTGCTGCCGCACAGCGCACTGAATCCAGCGCATTCCTGAGTCAGCTGGCAACCCAGGGCGGCATGGCGGCATGGCCGGCGGACCTGTTCAATCCGGTGGCGAGCGAACGTCGCGAGCAGCGCCGGATCGCACTTCCAAGCGGGCAAGAAGGCCAAGTGGCAGTTCTGGTCAGGTCGCTCGGGGCGCAGCCGGGGGGCCTGCCCCATGCCGTTGAGCGGACCGTGACGACTGTCCTGGCCGGCACCTCGCGAACCACCAGAGAGCGCTGGACTTTGGCTCGATCAGATCAGCCGTAACCAAGGCGGTATTATTTTACCTCTCGGGAATACCGCCCGAAAGCTTGACTTTGCCGTCATACTGAACGATTGGGCCGCCTTCTCGCGCTCCGGACAGTTTCCAGCGCGCACTCATTCGAGGGTCCAGAACTGCCATGAAGGCGCTGAGCAAGGTCACCCGGTCGATCAAACCGGCCGAAGTGGAAAAGAAGTGGCATCTGATCGATGCCGATGGGCTGGTGGTCGGGCGGCTTGCCGTGATCGTCGCCAATCTGCTGCGCGGCAAGCACAAGCCGAGCTTCACCCCGCACGTCGATTGTGGCGACCATGTCGTCGTGATCAACGCCGGCAAGGTGCGGCTGACCGGCAACAAGCTGAAGCAGAAGACCTATTACAAGCACACCGGTTATGCTGGCGGGATCAAGGAAGTGACCGCCGACAAGGTGCTCGATGGCCGGTTTCCGGAGCGCGTCCTGGAAAAGGCGGTTGAGCGGATGATCCCGCGCGGGCCGCTGGGCCGCGCCCAGATGCGCGCCCTGCACCTCTACGCCAGTGCCGAACATCCCCACGGTGGCACCCAGCCCGAAGCGCTCGACGTTGCCGGAATGAACCGCAAGAACAAGGTGGGCGCATAATGTCCGATACCACTCTGACCGATCTGGCCGAACTCGGCGCCGCTGCGGAGCTTCCCGCCACCCCCGCCGCTCCGCCCGCGCCGCTGCGCGAAAAGGAAATCGATGCCCAGGGGCGCTCTTACGCCACTGGCCGCCGCAAGGACGCGGTTGCCCGCGTCTGGATCAAGCCCGGCTCAGGCAAGGTCGTGGTCAATGGCCGCGACCAGGAAGTCTATTTCGCCCGCCCGACCTTGCGCCTGGTGATCAACCAGCCGTTCCAGGTTTCCGAACGTGAAGGCCAGTACGACGTGATCGCCACGGTCAAGGGCGGCGGCCTCTCGGGCCAGGCCGGCGCGGTCAAGCACGGCATCAGCCAGGCGCTGACCAAGTTCGAACCGACGCTGCGCGGCGTGGTCAAGGCCGCCGGCTTCCTCACCCGCGACAGCCGCGCGGTCGAGCGCAAGAAGTACGGCAAGGCCAAGGCCCGCAAGAGCTTCCAGTTCTCCAAGCGCTGATCCGGCGCTTGCCGATTGCGATGCGAAAGGGCGGTCCCGCAGGGCCGCCCTTTTCGTCTCAGGCGAAGCTGCGGTGGTGCACGGCAAGCCCTGTCGCCGCGCTCCATTCAAGCCGGTTGTAGCTTGGCGGGGTAGCACGCAGGCGCTGCGACAAGGTGCCCGCGCCGATCAGGCGGACTGGCAGGCCTTCAGCCTCCAGCGCGAGATCGAAGGCATCATGGACATGGCCCGATAGCACCGCATCGGCCCCAGCCCGGGCCAGCGCCGCAAGCGCGCGCCGGCCGCCACGGGTCGAGCCTGAGCTGCGGGTGCCGGCATCGACCAGCGGGTGATGGCAGACCACCAGTTTGAGGGCCTTGTCCGCCTCTACGCCCAGACCCTGCAGCGCTGCATCGAGATCGCCATTGCTGACCCGGCCCTTGGCCCAGTTGAGCCGCAGCTGGGCGCGGGCGACGGTCTTCAGCGGCACCACTGCGACATCCGGCAGATCGAGCCGCGGCGCAACCGCCGCTTGAAGTGCGGCAAAGCGTTGATAGGGACGGGTCAAGCGGCGGACCATATGATGATAGTAGGGCACATCATGATTGCCCGCGACCACCGCCAGAGGCACCGGCAAGGCGCCCAGCCAGCGCTGCGCCAGAGCAAATTCGCGTGCCGAACCGCGCATGGTGAGATCACCTGTGCAGAGCACCGCGGCGGGCCGCTCGCGTTCGACTTCTGCCATGAACCAGGCCAGTGCCTCGCGGTCTTCGTAACCGAAATGCAGATCACTGACGTGGAACAGGATGGTCGGCTGCGACATCTGGTTCAAACCCGGCCCGAAAGGATCAACCAGGCCGAGGCCATGTTGACCAGACTGTAGACAGCATAGAACAGCGCCCAGATGCTCTGACCCTGCTGGACCATCAGCAGCGCGCCCAGCAGCATCACGAATTCAACACCCAGGCTAAAGCGCCCCCCCAGCAGGCTGAAGAACCAGGGGATCTGTGCCAGCAAGGGGTGACGGCTTTCCAGCACGGCCTTGTGCACCGCAAAGTTGCCGATACCGAGCAGGAAAGTGAGGATCAGGCCCATGGCTGCCAGGCTGTAGCGCAGTCTGGCGGCCAGGTCAGCCCTACTTACTGTGTTGTCAGTATAATACACTGGCCCGCCGCGGTTTGTCGTTCGTCGATCCTAGGGCTGCTCGTCCCCCGCGGTTCAGCCTCGGTCGAGCCTGCGATGCCTGGCTCGCCGACTTGCGCTAGTCATCGAATCGGACGCGGTTCCCCATCCCCCCGAACGCCGCGCCCTGACTTGCCACTACAGGAGGCACGAGATGAAACTGACCCTCGCTATTGCCCTGGCCCTGAGCTCGGCCTCGGCTGCTTTCGCCCAGGAAGCCACATTGCGCTACGCCGACCTCGACCTGTCAAGCGCGGCCGGCCAGGCCGAACTGGAACGCCGCATCGAGAATGCAACCCGCCAGATCTGCCGCGCCGAACCGATCGTCGGCACCCGGATCGTCGACAGTGACGAGGTCGAGCGCTGCCGCAGCGAAGTCCGCGCCCAGATTGCCGCCAAATTGCCGCGTTGAATGACCCCTTCACGGCAAGGCCCGGACCGGACAGTCCCCCGGTCCGGGCCATTTTCTCGGCACCGCTGGCGTCGATAGAAATGCCGGCAGCCTAAAGCTTCCGCCCGATCAGCTCTTTCATGATCTCGTTGGTTCCGCCGAAGATCCGGGTCACCCGGGCGCTGCGCCAGGCGCGGGCGATCGGATATTCATTCATGTAGCCCGCCCCGCCAAACAGCTGCAGGCACTTGTCCATTACTTCCCACTGCAAATCGGTATGCCACAGCTTGGCTGCCGCGCCCTCTTCGGGGGTGAGTTCCTTCTTGAGGTGGCGGGCCAGCGCCCAGTCAAGGTGGGCCCAGCCGACCTGAAGTTTGGCCTTTAGGTCGGCGAGGACAAACCGCGAATTCTGGAAATCGAGGATCGGCTTGCCGAAGGCCTTGCGCTCGCGGGTATATTCGACCGTCATATCGAAGGCGCGCTGCGAGCTGGCCTGGGCCGAGACCGCGATCGAGAGCCGCTCTTGTGGCAGCTCGCTCATCAGATAGATGAAGCCCTTGCCCTCCTCACCCAGGCAGTTGGTGATCGGCACCCGCACATCCTCGAAGAACAGCTCGGAAGTGTCGGCTTCGTCCTGGCCGATCTTGTCGAGGTTGCGGCCGCGCTTGAAGCCGTCGCGGTCAGCCTCGACCAGGATGATCGAGACGCCCTTGTAGGCCGGCTCGATCTCAGTGTCGGTCTTGGCGCAGACCAGGATCAGGTCGGCGTTCTGGCCGTTGGTGATGTAGGTCTTCGAGCCGTTGATGACGTAGTGGTTGCCGTCCTTCTTGGCTGAAGTGCGCATCGCCTGAAGGTCCGAACCGGTGCCCGGCTCAGTCATCGCGATCGCGGTGATTACCTCGCCCGAGACCAGCTTGGGCAGCCACTGCGCCTTCTGCTCATCCGAGCCATAGGAGATCAGGTAGTTGGCAACGATGTCCGATTGCAGCGAAAAGCCGGTCGTCACCCCGCCGTGATAGGCCCCTTCCTCATCGACAATCGCGTTGTAGCCGAAATCGAGCCCGAGCCCGCCGAATTCCTCCGGCACGGTCGGACAGAGCAACCCGAGCTCGCCCGCTTTTGGCCAGATCGACCGGTCGACAATCCCCGCTTCGGCCCATTCGTTGGCGTGCGGGGCGATTTCCTGCTGCATGAAACGCCGCACGGTCTGGCGGAAGGCTTCGTGATCTTCGTTGTAGGCAGTGCGGGCTAGCGAATCGAGCGACATGGCCTCTCCTTCTCGGCAATCGGGTCTGGCAACTGGCCTATGCCGCATGCGACATGGGGGTCAACCCGCAATTTAATCGCGCGATTAAGCGGCGTCCTTGCAAACGCTTACGCCAGATTGCGGGCAGATCCGTAGTGTTCCTGAGCCGGACGGTAACGGCGTCTTAACCAGATTTTTACCGTAAATGTGGTCTGTTTTGCTCTGTTATGACGGCCTTGCCGGATCCCAAGCGAATGGTCGCTGGTGCGCACCAGGCTGCTGCGCCCGGCTTGCGCGTAATGGTTGTTGAAGACAGCGAGGTCGGACTTGAGCTGACCTGCATGATGGCCCAGCGGCTGGGAATTGTCGCAGACGGTGCGGCTGACGGTCATCAGGCCGTGCAGCTGGTCAAGGCGGCCACAGCCAGCGATGAGCCCTATGCTCTGGTACTGATGGATTTCATGATGCCGATCGTCGACGGGATCGAGGCTACGCGCCGGATCAGGCAGGCCGGGATCACTGCCGCGGATCTGCCGGTGATTGCCCTCACCGCAATTGTCGAACCCCGCGAACTTGCCCGCTTTACCGAAGCCGGCGGCCAGGCCTATCTCGCCAAGCCGATCAGCATCGAAAAGCTCTCAGCCGTGCTCGATGCCTGGGTGCCTGATCGCGCGGTCGCCCCGCCGCAGGCTCGCTCAATCGACGACCCGGCAATTCTTGGCCGCTATGCCGAGCGCAAGCAGGCGACGATCGAACGAATCGCCGCCGCGATCTGCGAAGGCCGGTTCGATCCCGCGACCCTGCGGGAAGTGCGTGATCTGATCCACAAGCTCGCCGGGACCGCAGGTATGTTTGGTGAGGATACCATTTCCGCGATTGCCGCCGACTGCGAGATCGAACTGGCCGGACTTACTCCCGGCAAAGCCCGAGAAATTCTCCAGCGCAACCTGATCCGGCTGTCGCAAGCGACATAATGGTGCGCATCGCCAGCCTCACCGCTGCGATTCGGGCAACGCTCTGCGGTGCCCTCGCTGCGCTTGCCATGCTGACTCTGGGATCGCCGGCCCAGGCCCAAGCGGTCTATGGGCCGGTGGACGACGAGGCGAAGGCTGGCTGGGAAGGCGAAGTTGCGGTCTCGGCCACCTATGCCAAGCGCGACCGCGATCTGATCAGCGACTACGATCGATCGGGGCTCGGCGCCCAGGCGGTAATTGGATACCGTTTGCCCGCTGGGAACACCACAAGTGTGCGGATCGAGGCCGAAGCCGAGGTCGACAAGTACAACGAATCATTTGGCGGGACGGTCGAACTGGCCCAGAAACTGAGCGAGGCGGTGACCGTCTCGATTGCCGCCAGCACCTACCAGGACCGCCTGACGCTCGAATCGTTCAAGACTGACCAGGCCGCCGTGCGCATCGGCATCGAAGTCAAAGCCGGCAGCACCCGGATCGAAGGCTATGCCCGCCACCGCTGGCGCGATTATGACGATCTTGCCGGGGGCACCGGCAAAGGCTGGCAGTTCGGCTCAGTGCTGCGCGAGCGGTTCGGCTCGTACCACTGGGCGGAAGCGCGCCTGTCGCACGAACAGATCGACGACAACCGCGGCCGCCATGGCTTTCAGCGCACTTCGGCCGGACTTGACTACAGCCATCCGCTGACCAAGCGGCTGCGGCTGCGCCCCAGCCTCGATTATCGCGAATGGACCTATCAGGGCCGCTATGTTGCCAACCTGGTCACCAATCCCAGGCAGAAGGATCGGCTGATCCGGCCCGAACTGGGCCTGTCCTGGGGCAAAACCAAGGGTCTGTTCGCGCGCGGCAGCGCCGCCTGGGACTTCTACCGATCGAACGATCCGCGCTTTACCGGCAATGGCCCGCGCTTGCAGTTGGTAGCCGGATACCGCTTCTAACTACGGTTAACCGATTGATTTGCTTTGTTTGCCATGACGCCACGGGATCAGCGCGCAGCGCATCGCCCAACGAGGCAATCGATGGGCCAAGCCAGCCGCCCTTTTGCCGCGCGGTCAGCTTCTTGAGCTCAAAGGCGGCGCGCTGGCTGGAGATCTGCTCGGCGATCAGCTCGCGATAAATCCGGTCAGCGGCGCGGCGGCGGCGCACCGCATCAGTCGAATCGAGCAGCGCTTCGACCAGTTCGCCGAGTCTTCCGCCCCTTGAGCCGCCCGCCCGCCCTGCAGCCGCCTGCGCATCGCCATCGCGCTGCGCCATTTGCGCATCAAGCCGGGCAAGGATCGCATCAAGCTGGATATCGCTTGCTCCGGCTGCCCCACCTGAAGACTTTTTCAGCTCCGCGATCGTCGCACGGACGTGGCCTTCGCTGAGCACGCCGTATTCCTGGAACGCGCCGAGCAGATCAAGCCCGCGCCGGGCAATCCCCGGATCGCTGTCGAGCGCCTGACCGCAGGCCTTGTGGCACGTCTCCCAGGCCTGCCAGCGATAGACATAGTCAAGCCCGGTGCCTTTGATATTCTGCATCCCCATGATCCGGTTGATCAGTCCCGGCGGGGTTTGCGCCGCGATCAGCCGGATGATCTGCTCGCCCGGGGTATAGAACTCACGCACCGGCACCAGCTTGGCGAAGAAGCATTTGCGCAGGAATTCGCGGACATCGCTGTCGATCGCGGCCTGATCGCCGCCGGATTTGAGACGCGCAGCCAGCGCCTGGTATTCGGCGAGCTGCGCGGCCTGGTCGTCATAATGCGCAGCGATGGCCTCGCCATTCTCCGCCTCCGCAAGCGCCTGGACTAGCGTGCCCTCTCGCGCCGGAGCCAGCGCCGCCTCGGCGGGGATGCGCGCAGACTGCGGCGCCAGCATCGCCGCCAACCGCCCGGCCAGGGCCTCGGCTGTCAGCGGCACCCGCTGCCGCGCCGCCAGCGCCGCAAGCGTTTCCGCCGGGCCCAGCTCGTGTCCGAACAGTGTCAGCTTGCCGGCATACTCCGCCCAGCTCTCCTCGATGAAGCCGAGCAGGCCGTCGATGTTCGAGCCGATCAGAACATGGCGATCGGCGGCGACATCCTCGACCAGGATCCGCGCGAACACCCGGCTGCGCGGCACCCGGTCGGCGCGGTTGTTGACCACGGTCGAGATGAAGATCTCCGGATCCTTGGCCAGATCGTGCTCGGCAAAGCCCATCCGGCTCCAGTTGCCCATCGCCCCGAAGCGTTCGTTGGCCGACATGCCCATGACGAACTCGAGCGTGCGCCCGGCGATCGCCGCACGCGGGTAGATCTTGAGCACGCCAAGGTCGGCCACTACCCGGTCGGCCATTTCCTTCACCGCGTAGTCCGCCGGAAGCCCCAGCTCAGCGGCCATCGCGGTGACCAGCGCGATGTTGAAGGGGTGCTCGGCGTAGGGAAAGCGCGCCAGCAGGCTGGGGTGGATCAGCCCGGCCTCTTTCCACCCGACAGGGCGGATATCCGTACCCACCCGCTCGGCGCCTTCGCGCAGGATCGGATACATTTCCTCCTCGGTGGTGAACAGGGTACCGCGCTCGGGGATGAACTGGGTCATCACTTCGGGGATGTTGCGCCCGGCCGGGCCCTGGACGTCCTCGTGATCGGGATAGGTGTTGGTGATTGTCGAAAGGTCATCGCGCATCCAGTCACGCTGCAGCACCCGCACGTAGCTGGGGGTCAGCCCCATGCATTCCCACAGAAACACCCGCGCGCCGAGGCCGCGGGCATTGCGGACCAGGTCGTACTGCTCCCAGATGGTCGCCTTGTCGTAGGGCCGGAACAGGAACATCTCGGTGAGATCACCGAACGAGCGGCCGAGCAGGAACATCGCCTCACAGCCGGTGGTCTTGGAGACCAGCGGATGGCCCATGGCATTGATCAGCCCGGCCTTGAGCCGCTCGGTTCCCGATTTGCCGCGCGTCCCCCAGCCGCCCAGCACCAGCGCAATGCCATCGCGCTGCGCCCG
>JANOGS010000101.1:0-2619 GCA_031414115.1 Novosphingobium sp.
CCCGCTGTACCAACGCGAGCGACTTTTCCGGGGCTTGGCCCTGGAGAATCGGCGCCACGTCGATGCCGAGTGAGCA
This sequence comes from Novosphingobium sp., assembly GCA_031414115.1. Taxonomy (GTDB): domain Bacteria; phylum Pseudomonadota; class Alphaproteobacteria; order Sphingomonadales; family Sphingomonadaceae; genus Novosphingobium. Next base: position 77 of record JANOGS010000101.1, read on the forward strand.
CAGTCGATCGCCATCGCGTCGGCGGTACGCAAAAAAGGCACCTAGTCCAGCTAGGCTGGACAGCACCGAGCGGGCTTTGTCGTGCAGATCAGTGCCGCGGATCTCGACGGATGTCACGCGTGGCGGAGCGATACTGAACTGATCGCCACGGATACCGATCAAGTGGAAGTTCTGCCGACACCACGAGCAGTCATTCGCATCGTCGTTCTTGATTGGCTTGAGGCCCGTTTCGCCGTCGCCCAGCAGATTGCAAAGAACCATATGTCCGTCGATCTGCTCGGCAGACAGGCTAAACAACGTCACGATCCCTTGAGCTCGCGCGCCTCGGTCGAGCAGCTTTCTGACCAGACCGTTGGAAGTAGATGCCGACACGACGAACATAGCTTCTTCGGCAACGCGCCGCGGGAGCTCCTCTACTCCCTCGTGCGATCGGTGGGACCATACCGATGGAAGAGTAGCGAGTCCGCCCAGCCTGTTCGCGTCTTGCAACGCCGTCAGAACAACCGAATAGATGCCGGAGGTGTCGACGATCAAGTTTTTGGTCGTCGTCGCCCACAAGCGCGGTATCAGCCAGAAGGCGAGCAATCGAACATTGTTGCCGTCCTCCAAAACATTGGAGACGCGCAGAAAGCGATCGCAATGCCTATCAGAGGTCTTGGCGTAGTGCGTGCCGACGGGCGCCCTCTCTTCGCCACCGGCACTGCGGAACACCGCGATGAGGCTGTAACGGCGCTCTTCGTCGATCAATCTAGCTGGATCAACAAGCGCCAGGCCCACGCGATCCGTACAAACATGGACGCCTGTTGCTGTGTCGAAGGAGAAGAACAACAGAGCTCGCTCTCTGCCTCCGGTCACACTATTCAACCGTTCCAGTAGGACATCGTCCTGTGAGTCGAGTGAGCCGCGCATAGCAGCGACCTCGGGCCCGTACCCGACGAAGTGGATCGCGTCGACTGGCCCCATGCCCTGCAACTGCTTGACCAGTTCGGCATCCAATTCCACCGAGCGGACGCCCGCGCTGCTAAGAAAGATGCTGAGGATCTGCTTGTCGCCTTGGTCGGATTGCCGACGATAGGGCGTGAAGCGCCAAGCCTTCATGGGCTCCCCATCGGTAGCAGGAAGGACACGACAGTGCCCTTCACTGCGACGCGCTCGCTCGCGGACTGCGTGAGGTGGCGCTTCCAGTCGAAGAGTTTGTCTTGCGGCACCCGAGTTCCATCGCCGAGTTCCACGTGCGCGATGTCGGCAGCCCAACCGAACTGTCTGTAAACCTGTAGTTGGTTGCTACGCACGCCGATGAAACCGTGCAACTCCTTTAACTTCAACAAAACCTTAGCTAGGCCGTAGCCGCGGCCTTGTGTGCCGGTCGTCGTGCTGCCTTTAGCGAAGCAGGAAAGCACCGCCTCTAGCTGGTGCTGAACGGGGACGCCCTCAACGCCGCGCCGCAACCACTTCGCCGCCATGCCAGGCCCGGAGTCAAACACGCTGATTTCGAGAACGCCACCCACAGGCATCTTCGGCAGACGCCGCACCCCTGGCGGTGTTTTCTCAGGCAGGAAGTTGCGCGCGAACTTCAGCGCTGGCGAAAGTACTTCACCGCTCCACGCGCGAACGAATTGTTCGATCTCGTCAAGCGCGTAGTACCGCGCGTACAGCCCGCGCAGGGACTGCGCTACGTCCGACTGGTCAACCTCTTGTCGGGCGTGATCATGGGTGTTCTTAACGGTCTCTGCCACGATGGTCGCAAGTGCCTCGCGCAATCCCGGCTTCGAGTGCATCCACGCTGGTGCCAGGGCGGGACTCACAGCTCGGATTAGCTGGTCGAGCAACGCAGGGAAGCCTTCGTAGTCCAGCAATCCACCTGGCCTTTGGCCGGGATATAGCTGTGTCGGAAGACCGATCTCCGGCGGCTGGTTATCCGAGCAAACTAGAAACGCGGTGTTTGTAGTCGAGGCGAGATCAGGCCAACTCGCTTGGCCTTTCAGCAGTAGCTCCTGATGTTTGCGTCGAGTCCGTTGCTCAGCTGGCGAAGCTGTTTTTGCTGGTGCCGGTAGCAAAACCGCGATGCGCGATGCAAGTGTGTGGCCCCAGGATCCAAGTTGATCGTGGGTGACGACGGTCTCCCGGTCGAGTGCCAGAGCTCCCGCGGTGACCAGACGTTGGGCGACCAGAACCTCCCCTAGAAATTGCCGGCCGAATGCATTCAGATCTTTTTGAGTGACGAACGCACTCGAAGGGATCGCGACATCGTCGCATTCGGGATCTAGCCACGCTTCAGGTGCGGGGGCCATCAAAATCTAGCCTTCTGTGTTCAGTAGCACGCCAATAGTCTGTTGATTGTGGATGATTCCGTGCGAAGTATGAGTCCGCCCGGCGTATCGCTTCGGCGTGCCGAGTCGACCGTCCGCAATGTGGTGGTTGCAGACAGCCCGATCGGCTCAAGCTGTTGCGCCTTCCTCGAAACGCGTCACCTTGCGCGCGCGCAGCCAGACGCGGCTGCCGCGCTGCAACGCCAACTGCTCGCGCAGCGCGGTGTAGTCGGC
>JANOGS010000102.1:0-4329 GCA_031414115.1 Novosphingobium sp.
CTTCATGATGATGAACCATTCGGCGAAATCGCAGCCGCTGGAGAATTTCCACCGGCCGCTGAGCCGGGCGCCGCCTTCGACTTCCTCAAGATTGCTCTTGGGGGCGAACGAGACGGTAGAGGCCAGCCGGTCGTCGCTCCCGGCATAGTACTCCTCCTGGGCTTCGATCGGGAACAGGCTGACCTGCCAGTTGTGGAGTACGAACAGGTTCGCCACCCAGCCGCTTGAGCCGCAGGCGGTCGCGATCGTCCGGATCACTTCGGTGGCGGTGTCGAGACCCAGTTCGTAGCCCCCGAACCGCTTGGGCTGGAGGATCTTCGCAAAGCCTGCGGTGCGAAACGCTTGCGCGGTTTCGTCGGACAGCCGCCGGTTCTTCTCGGCCTCTGCCGAACGTTCGCGCAGGACCGGCAGCAGGGCTTCGGCGCGGGCGATCATTTCCGCTTTGGTGGGGGTGGCCGATTGCAAATCCGCCGCCTTGACCTGGATGTTCATGGCCGAATTCCTTGTTGGTCGCAGCTCATGCGAGCGCTTCGTGAAAACTCAATTCCATCTCCTGCGCCAGGCAGTCGAGGATCGGTGGCACCAGTCGGTCGTGGAAATCGATTCCCATGTGATGATCGAACGCGGCTTCGGACTTGAAGGTCGCGACGCAAAAATAGGTGTTGGGCTCGTCCGCAGATTTCAACAACTCGTAAAATTCGCAGTCTGGCTCGTGGGCGTGGACCAGACCGCGCAGCTCAACCTGCAGCGCTTCCAGCTCCGCTGCTTTGTCCGGCTTGGCCACCAGCTTGGCGATGAACGACTTTCGCATCGGCATCAGCCTTTCTGCAATTCCGCAACCAGCATGTCGCGCAGACGGAATTTCTGGATCTTGGAAGTCGACATCGGCCAATCGCTGACAAAGCGGACATGGCGGGGGAGTTTGAAGCTGGCCAGTTTGCCGGTGCAGTGCAGCTTGAGTTCGGCTTCGCTGGTTTCAGCCCCCGGATTGAGTTCGATGAAGGCGGCGGGCACTTCGACCAGGCGGTCGTCGGGCAGCCCGGTGACCTGCGCCAGCTTGACCGCCGGATGGCTCTGCAGCACCGCTTCGATCTCGGCCGCGGCAACGTTCTCGCCGCCGACCTTGAGCATGTCCTTGGTCCGGCCGTGGAACATGATCTGCCCTTCGGCATCGAACGAGCCGATGTCGCCGGTGTGGAACCAGCCCTCGGCATCGATCACTTCGGCGCTCTTTTCGGGGGCGTTATAATAGCCCGCCAGCATGTTGGGACCGCGCGCAACGATCTCGCCCTGCTGGTCGACCCCGCATTCGCTGCCGCTCTCGATATCGACAATCCTGACTTCCCATTCGTCGAGCGGAACCCCCAGCCGCCAGCCGCGCGCTTGCCAGCTGTCGGTGACCCGGCTGGTGCAGATCGTGCCGGAGCCTTCGGTCAGGCCATAGGTGCCGACCATCACCGTTTCGGGCATGGCCTTGACCATGGCCTCGCGAATCCAGTCGGGCTGGACGCCGAAGTTGGCGTTCATCAGCCGCACGCTGGAGAGGTCGGTAGCGGGGAAGCGCGGATGCGCGATCAAGTCACCCATGATCGTGACGAAGCAGGGGTAGGCATGGGTCGCCTTATCACGCTCGATCATTTCGAGCGCGGTCCCGGCATCGAAGTTGGGGATCGTCAGGTAGGAACCGCCGACGTCTATGATCGAAACCAGCGGCAGGATCCCGGCGATGTGGAAGATTGGCAGCGGCGACCAGAACCGGTCGCCTGGGGCAATTTCATAGCGCTTGCCCAGGTTGCGGCTGTTGCCGACGATCCCGCGGTGGCGGATCAGGCAGCCTTTCGGCTGGGCGGTGGTGCCCGAGGTATAGAGGATCATCGCGATCGACTGCGGATCGACCGCGTCGATCCGGGCGTCGACAACCGTATCGGGCACCGCCGCGCCGGACGCGATCGCATCGGCCATTGGCAGCAGTCCGGCGGGGCAGGGTGCGTCGATGCCGATCACCACGCCCAGTCGCGGCGCTTCGGGCAGAGCCAGGCCTGCCGGATCGGCGCTGGCCAGCGAAGGCAAGGCGGCATGGAGCCGTTCGGCGAAATTGAGCGAGTCGGCGACGTGCCCGGTGGTGATCAGCGCAACCAGATCGGCATCCTTGACCAGAAAGGCGAGCTCGCCGGGCTGGTAGCGGGCATTGACCGGGACTGCGGTTGCTCCAGTCATTGCGATCCCGAACAGCGCTTCGACGAATTCGGGGCGGGTGGTGAGCAGAATGCCGACATTGTCGCCCGGCTTGACCCCGCGTGTGATCAGCGCCCTGGCCCAGGCCCGCGCCGAGGTGTTGAGCTCGCCGTAGCTGTAGCGTGAATCCGGAAAGATCAGCGCCGGTGCCGCAGTGTGATCAGCGGCGCGGGCGCGAAGCAGCGCGCCGAGCGTGAAGATCGGTTCCGCGCTCATAACGGCAGCAGATATTCCCGGGTGTAGGTACCGTCGATGTAGTCGATCATCCTGGCAATGATCTCGGTGCTCTTGGGGTTGGCCTGGTGGGCCTGATCAGCCGCCTCATCGACGAAACTCTCGAACACCGCGAACCAGTGCGGCTCGGCCAGACGGTAGAATTTGTAGGCCAGCGTTCCCGGCTCCTCGGCGGCATTGGCCTCGGCCTTGGGGATCAGCGCGGCGAAATCGGCGTCGCGTTCGGGCTTGACCTTGAAGCGCGAGAGGAAGGTCCAGGTCATCGTTTCAATTCCCCTTGTCGCCGTCGATGTAGCGATCGAGCTCGGCGTGGAAGTGGCGCAGGCGGGCTTCCTGCTCGCTCCACAGCGGGCCCCTGAAGCCGCGCGAGCGCGCGCCCTGCTGGACGATCGGGAGCAGTTCGGAATCCTGATCGAGGACATCGCCCAGTTCGGGCGGGACCCCCAGCGGCACGTGGACGATTTCGGGCCGGGTCATGCCGGTGGTATCGGTTCCCGGCGCAACCCCCATCCACGCCGGCGGGCCATAGCCCGGCAGATCGACGTGCTTGAACAGGATGCAGGTGTCATAGGTGAACTGTCCCGGATCATCGGGATGCGGCAGGAAGCGATGGAGGAACACCGCCTCCGGGTGGCAGCCGATCTGGACGTTGGGGAATATCCCGTAGATCGTCGAATCGCTGAGCTGGGTGTCGCTGAATTTGTCGTAATCGAGCCCGACATTCGCGGCCCGCTCGCGCTTGGCCTGCTGGATCGCGGCGCGGCTTTGCTGCGCGGTGCCTTCGAACGACGCCGGATCGATCCCGGCGTCGGCCAGCATCATCTGGATCCCGGGATTGACCCCGGTCTGATCGGGATAGCGCGGCGAGGGCTGGGCGAACGGAACGAACTGGCGGCTCATACCGCCTGGGTAGAGGTCGATCTGGGTGCGATCGTCCATCACTCCCTGGGTTTGCGGATGGACCGCGTGGAGGTGATAGATCTCATAGAAGGCATCGACCCCGCCCTTCCAGTTGGCGCCCCAGTCGGAGCGCTTGTGCTGGATCACGTTCATCGTCCCGATATCGTAAAGTTCCAGCTGATCCGCTACCGGCCCCAGCCATTCGCGCAGCGGCGCCACGTCCGGGTTCATTGATACGAACACCAGACCGCCCACCTCCTCGCAGCGCACCGAGGTCAGGTTGATATCGTGGCACAGCACGTCGGGGTGGAAGGTCTCGCGGTCGGTGACCTTGTGGTTGGCGCCGTCCAGCCCGAATTGCCACGAATGGAACGGGCAGGTGAAGCGCTCGACCGAGCCGAGATCGGCCAGCACGATCCGGCTGCCGCGATGCGGGCAGACATTGTAATGCGCCTTGACCGAACCGTCATCGAGACGGACCACAATGAAGCTTTCGGTGCCGATATCGAAGCGGGCAAAGTCGCCGTCTTCAGAAATGTCGCTTGCCGGACAGGCGAGCAACCAGGTTTTGGTCCACAGCCGTTCCCACTCCGCAGCCTGGTAACCCCTATCGAAATAGTGGGCCGGCTGGGGCCGCTTGGCGCCGTTGTCGATCTCCGGCGCGCGATCGTTGAACGGATGCGCCGCTCCGACATGAATGTTCCAGTGTTTTGCTATGAAATTCATAGCTTTGCGTCCTCTCCAAAGGCTGCGCCGGTTGCCCGATCATGCCAGCAATTGCGCGCCATGCAAACGCTGTCGTCGCTGTGACTCGGGTACCCATACATCACCCAGAAAAAAACAGACATGATTGATTGTTAGTTGGAGATGTGTCAGCTTGGCAGTGCGCACGGATCGGGAAGGCGAATTCCCGGCCGGTACCATGGGAGGAAGCTTGAAATGACCATCGGCAAACTGATC
>JANOGS010000103.1:0-3434 GCA_031414115.1 Novosphingobium sp.
GCAACTGGTAGGAACCGAAGGTGTAGTTGCCCGAGCCGAACGTGCCGTCGGCCGGATTGAAGAACAGCGAGTTGGTGAAGGTGCCTGCGCCTGGTTCCTGATCGCCCGGCTGGGTGAAGCGGCTGCCGACGTGCTGGAAGCTGACGGTGGTGGTTCAGTCCAGGCTGATCGAACGCCGACTGGTCGAAACCGCCAAGGGCATGCTTCTCTGCCGTCCGCAGGAGAAGTTGCTGGAAATTCTCCAGGCCGGTAATGAACGGGCCGGACCGCTTGCGCGATCCGGCCCGTGGTTCTGTTCTGTCATCAGGCTCCGAGACGCTCAGAAGTCGAAGTTGAGGCGCGCGTACCAGGCTCCGCCATTGAACCCGAACGGCGAGGAAATTGGCCGCGTCGCGCCCAGGAAGCGCAGCACGGAGTTTTTCTCGTCATCGGGATAGGTGTCGAGCAGGTTCTGCGCGCCGACCGCCAGATCGATATTCTCGGTAATCTTTGCGCGCACCTCAAGGTCGAACAGCACCTTGCTGCCGAACTTGGTCAGTTCGCCGAAGGTCAGGTCCTCCCAGCCATCGTAGTAGTTCGCCCGCGCCAGCACGCCGAAACGGCCGATCTCGAAATCGGCGGTCAGAACGGCTCGGTTCTCGGGCAACTGGTTCTCGTAGTCGTACAGCAGCTCGGGGTTGACACTGGCGAACTCGACCTTGCGAATTTCCTGATCGTTCCAAGCATACTTGAAATCGAGCACGAGTTTGCCACCGCCAAGATCGAAGCGGCCGTTGGCGCCGAACTCGACGCCGCGGACGCGCGTGTCGAACGCGTTGGAGAAGAACGACGCGCTGCCCAGCCCGGGGAAGCCTGCCGCGATCAACGCCAAATCCTCTGGCGATCCCGGAACCACGGTCTGCGAGATCAGCGCGATCCGCTTGTCTACGTCGATCTGGTAGAAATCGAGTGTGAACTCGAATTGTCCGGGCGACCACACCAGGCCGGCGGAGTAGTTCGTCGAATCCTCGGCATCGAGCGACTGCGCGCCAAGCGTCCGGGCGACGACGCTGTTCACCGGGAAAGTGCCAAGCGGCACCAGCTGCCCGGTCGAGTCGGCGGTGGTGGTAACATCCAGCGTGTTGACCTGGCCCGGCGTCGGTGCCCGGAATCCGGTACTGACCGTGGCGCGGATCGCAAAGTCGGCGCCCAGCTCCTGTCGCGCGGACAGCTTCCAGTTGAAGGTCGAGCCGAAGTCCTCGTAGTCTTCGTAGCGCGCCGCCGCGCCGATGTTCAGCGTGTCGGTGAGGTTGGCCTCGACATCGATGTAACCGGCATACGAATCACGTCCGAACGAACCTGCCGCCTGCGGCGAGTCGCCCTGGAACCCGTCGGACCCCACTCCGAAGATGCTCGCGGTCGGCCCCGACTGGTATGAAGCGGGGTCACCCGCGGAGATGATGTAGGTCTCGCGCCGCCATTCGGCGCCGAACGCAACATTGACGGGCTTGGCGAGACCGAGCTCGAGCGGCCACGCGAAGTCGGCGCTGATCCCGGTTTCGCGCTGCTTGAGGTCGCCCGGCCGGAATCGGGTGGGCGACAGGCGGCCGAGGCTCGGGTTGATCGAGTTCTCGAGGAAATAGCTGATCTCGCTCTCGCCATAGCGGCCGCTCAGATCCCAGCTGAAGCCCGATCCGGTCTCGCCCTTGATCCCGCCGACCACTTCGAAATCCTTGACGTCGGCACCGAACGTGGGGTTGTAACCGCCAGGGAACAGAGTGTGGATCGGGTTGAGGTTGACGAAGCCGCTTGGGCTTGTCGCGCTCGGTGTCAGGTAATCGGCCGGATTGAGGTTCTGGGCTAGAATCTCGGCGACGAGCGTGGCGCTGGTGTTGTTAGGCACGCCGTTGGTGCACTGGCAAAGCGTACCGCGCGGGCCGACTCCGGCCACGCCGAACGGCGTACGGTAGAAGAAGCCCGAGAAGAAGTCCTCCTTGGCATAGCTGCCGTGCGTATAGAGCTTTATACCGTCCGAAACGTCATAGCCCGCGTTGAGGAACGAGCGGACGCCCTTGATGTCCGGATCGCCCCAGCGCTGGCCGAGCCCGTTGAACGGAACCTTGTCCGCGCCGACCGCGGCGGCAACCGCGGCTGCATCCGGTCGCGCGCTGCCGCGCGAGGTGACGCTGGAATCGAAGTATTCGACAGACAGGTTGACGAAGCCGCGGTCGCCCAGCGCGATCCCGCCGTTGCCGGCGATCCGGTAGTTTGCGCCATCACCTTCGTATGTCTTACCGTACTGGCCGGTGAGTTGCAGACCGGTATCCTCGCGCAGAATGATGTTTACGACGCCGGCGATCGCGTCCGATCCGTATTGCGCCGAGGCGCCGTCGCGCAGGACTTCGAGCCGCTTGATCGCAATTGCCGGGATCAGACCGAAATCGACCGCCTGCGCGCCCTGGTTAACCGTTCCGAAGGGCTCGGTCTGCAAGTTCACCAGCGCTGAGCGATGGCGGCGCACGCTGTTGACCAGCACCAGTGTCTGGTCGGGCGCCAGGTTGCGCAGGCTGACCGGCCGGACGATCGCTGTGCCGTCGGCGATCGGGAAGCGCTGCGAGTTGATCGACGGGGCGATCGCGGTGAGCGTGTCGGTGATGTTCGAACCGCTCTGCCGGGTGAGCAGATCGGAATCGATTACGTCGATCGGGGAAAGCGACTGGGTCGGCGATGTGCCGCCGCCGCGCGTACCGGTGACGATGATCTCTTTGCCTTCGGCTTCTTCCCCGGCGGTGTCCTGGGCGAAGGCCGGGGTCGAGACCGCCAGTGCGGCGATTGAGGACAGCAGGAGAGGGCGATAGCCGCTGGTGCGGCGGGCGGTGGGTCGCATGGGTTTCCTCCAAACTTGTTTGCGGCGCTGTCTGCGGCAGCGCTCGGTGCGCGCTAGCTGGACTCTTGGCGAACTCGCGGCAAGGGGCCGCAGTCCAAGCGGTTCAGATTGCTGGCACCCTGTCGCGCGAATGCCACACCGCGATTTTGCCCCTCAGTGGTGGCAGGCGAGCGCCGCGACCACCTCTTCCAGCCGCGCCGGATCGCCCAGCGCGAGGACATGGCCGTCGCTGGCGGCGTGCAGGGGTTCGCCGTTCCAGTCGCACATCGTGCCCCCGGCGCCCTCGATCACCGGTACCAGCGCCGCCCAGTCGTGGAGCTTGAGCCCGGCTTCGCAGACCAGATCGAGGTGCCCAGAGGCGAGCATGGCATAGTTGTAGCAATCCCCGCCCATCACCATCCGGCGGTGATCGGTCCTGGCCGCCAGGGCCATGAAATGATCGCCGTCGTGCTGATCGAAATAGTGCGGCCCGGTGGTGGCGATCGCGGCATCGGCCAGCACCCGGCAGGCGCGGGTGCGGATTGGCGCGCCGTTGAGCGTGGTCGGCCGCCCAGCCGCCCCCAGCCAG
>JANOGS010000104.1:0-5366 GCA_031414115.1 Novosphingobium sp.
CTGATGGTCGCAGCCTTGCGATCGTCGAGGACCACGCCGCGCTGATCCGCGATCTGTTCCGTCGCTATCTCGAGCTCGGGAATGTCCGGCTGCTTGCCGAACAACTCGAACGCGAGAATGTCCGAACCCCGCTGCGGGAGCGAACAACCGACACCAGCAAGCGGTTCGGCGGCAAGGGATTCTCGCGCGGGCACCTCTACAGGATCCTGTCCAATCCGATCTATCTCGGCGAGATCCATCACCGCGGGAAGGTCTTTCAGGGCAGGCATCTGCCGATCATCGACCGCGATATCTGGGACAGGGTCCAGCGGATGCTGGCGGACAATACGCAGGGCAGCGGCCAGCGACGAACCTGCGCCAACACCAGTCTGCTCGCCGGGCGCATCGTAGATGGCTACGGTGATCCTTTGCTCGCGGTTCATGCGACCAAGGGAAAGGTCCGCTATCGCTACTATGTCAGCCGCCACCTCCAGCACGGGCGGGGCGAGGGCGACCGACCGGGTCTGCGCCTTCCTGCGCGCGAGATCGAAGCCGTCGTTGCCCGCGAGATCGCCGCCCTGTTCGGCAATCCGCTCGAACTCGCCGCCCGGTGCCGGCTTGCTCTGGCTCCGCAGGTTCTCGCTTCGGTGTCCGGCAGATGTGCGGCGATTGCCGACGGATTGCGTCAGCGATCACCAGTTGCCCTCTTCGATCTGGTTGACGCGGTCCGGGTTGGCGAAGACCGGATCGAGACGGAGCTGCGAGTGGCCAGCATCGCCGAGGCGATCGGTTTGGCGCCAGCTGAAGATGCGCCGACAGCGCTTTGCCTCACCACATCCTTTCGTATGACCCGAACCGGTCGTGCGGTCCGGCTGATACAGGGTGATGGTCGAAGCGCGCGTGACGAGGCCGACCCTGCGATCTTCAAGCTGCTCGCCAAGGCGCGGCGGTGGTGGCTCCGGCTGGCGGACGGCAAGCTGGACGCAACAGCTCTCGCGAAAGAAGAAGGCGTAACGCGATCCTACCTCATCCGGATTGTGAGACTGGCGTTCCTGTCGCCTGCAGTAACTGAAGCTATCCTCGATGGACGACAGCACGGTGAGATTGATGCGGCCATGCTGTCAGCCACTGATGCGATATCCCTGGAATGGAACAAACAGGAGCAACGCTTTTTGCCGGCGCGATGATACCGCTCCGCGCGTCTTTCGGAACTTTCCTGCTAAGTCAGCTGTTGGCGGTGGGCATGGGCGCAGGCAAAACTGGCGGTCTAGAACGGCTTGGCCAGAATGGCAGCGCGCAGTCGCGCACGCTGGTCAGACGGCGCTTGCCGTGATGAAGCTCGCGGTGGCACATCGGGCAAAGTGCGGCGGCATTGAGCAGTTCATCCACACCCCCTTCGGACAGCGGCACGATGTGATGCACCTCGAGAAACACGGTGCCGTCCTCCTGGGTGAACAGCCGTGTCTCGCAAGCCGGCATCTCGCAACATTGCCCTGCGCGGATACGCGCGGCCGCAACGACATAGGGGTCGCGGATAAAGTCGCGGATCGTCGCCGTGTCCGTCATGGACCGGACAATGCGGGTTTGCCGTCAGAAGTCGATACCCAGCTTTTGGCCGCCTGGGTGCTAATCGAGCAGCGATCCAGCGCTCGCATGGAACGGCTTTGCAAGCTTTTCGACCACCGTTACGGTCGGGTTGCGCTTCCCCCGCTCGATATCGCTGACATAGGTGCGGTGGATCCCCGCCCGGTCGGCGTAGTCCTCCTGACTCCAGCCTTGCGCCTCGCGCAGGCGCCGTACGTTCCGACCGAGGCGAACCTGTATCTCCACGGGAACTTAAAGACGCGCCTGTCGCCGATCTATCTACAGACGATCAGTGACATTCGGCGTTGACTTGGCTGCGATAGCAAGCATTCGTCTCTGTTACTGATAGTCGACAGGAGAATGCATGACCCTGGTTCTGCTCGGCGGGGATAGTGCCCCGCGGATCGTCCGCCGGGTGCCCGCAGGCGAAGCCCGCCGCGAAGATGCGCTGCGCGACCTGCTGTTCGCGCACCCGGCAATGCTGCCGATTGCCGAGATCGATCCCGGGCTCGGGCCGCTGGTTCCGGTCGCACGCGAGCTCAATGTGCCCGACGTCGGCCGGATCGACGCATTCCTGGTCGATCCATGCGGGCACCTGGTAATCGTCGAATGCAAGCTGTGGCGTAATCCGCAGGCCCGCCGCGAGGTGGTCGGGCAGATCCTCGACTACGCCCGGGCGCTGGCCCGGTTCAGTTACGAGGACCTGCAGCGCGAGGTCTCGCGGGCGACCGGACGCAGCGGCAACGCGCTCTTCGAACTGGTCGCGGAGCATGCCGGGGGTCAGGATCATGGCCTGGATGAAGCCCGGTTCGTCGACCAGGTCTCGCGCAACCTTGCCGCAGGCCGCTTCCTGTTGCTGGTGGTCGGCGACGGGATCACCGAGGGAACGCAGCGGATCGGCGAGTACCTGATCGCCCAGCCCGGCCTCGCCTTCGATTTCGCGCTGGTCGAGATGGCGCAATATGCCTGGAGCGATCCGGCCGGCAGCGAGCAGATAGCGATCCAGCCGCGGCTGCTCGCCAGGACCGTGGTCATCGAGCGGGCGGTCATCCGCAACGAAGCCGGCGTTATCATCGCCGACCTCAGCGAAGAGCCACGCGCGCCAGCGGGAGAAGGCAGCGGCCGCAAGCTCGATCCGGCGCTGCAGCAGTCCTGGCGTGCCTTTGCCCAGCGGTTCATCACCGACATGGCGTTCGACGACCCCTCGCAGCCGCCACCGCGGATTGGCGGGCTGGGCTGGCTCAAGGCACCCCTGCCGCGCGGCGCCTGGCTGACGCTCTACCGCACCACCGCCTCGGGCAAGGTTGGCGCCACCATCAATCTGGCTGGCAGCGAAGGGCTGGAGGCGTTCGAGCGCCTGCTCGCCGATCGCGGTCTTATCGATGAAGAGATTGCCGAGGCCGGATTGCCGGTCCCGACCTGGGAGCGAACCGACAAGGGCGCGACCATCGCGCTGTCGTGGAGCTCGCCGCTGCCGTGGGACGAACCGCGCGAGGCCGAACAGCAGCAGCTCTTGCGGCAAGGTGCCAATCAACTGGTCAACAGCTTTCGGCCGCGGATCGAGCGGATCGGAGCCGACATATGAGCACGCCCAGCCTCAGCCTCGCGACCTGGAACATGCAGTGGAAAGCCCCCGGGTCAGCCGCAGCCAGGTTGATGCTGGAACGGCTCGCGGGAGCGGCGCCGGAGATCATCTGCCTGACCGAGGCCTACCGCGATGTCCTGAGCGGGCTCGGCGGCTATCAGCTCGAAGCCGAAGCCGATTATGGTTATCCGATCGTCGCAGGACGCCGCAAGGTGCTGCTGTGGAGCCGTACGCCGTGGACCGGATCCGATGGGATCGGCGCTGCCTCACTGCCCCCGGGGAGGTTTGTGGCGGGGCGGACCTCCACCGCGCTCGGCGAGATTGATGTTATCGGCGTGTGCATTCCGTGGCGCGATGCCCATGTCAGCAGCGGCCAGCGCAACCGCGCTGCGTGGGAGGATCACTGCGCCTATCTCGCTGGACTGGGCTCGATCTTCGCCAAGCGCGAAGGTCCCAAGATCATGCTGGGCGACTACAACCAGCAGGTCCCGCGTAGCCGTACGCCCCGCGCGGTGTTCGGCGCGCTCGAGCAGGCATTGGGCACCCATCTGCAGATCGCGACCAGCGGACCATTGCTTCCGCTCGGATTGTCCTCGATTGACCACGTCGCGCTATCCCGCGAGCTCGAGGCGGCCGGGATCACCGCGCTCGACCACCGCGACCATGCAGGCAAGCTCATCAGCGACCACTTCGGGGTTGCCGCCCAAATCCGCGCGAAGCTGACCTAGCCGATACTGCACAGATTACATCGCGCGGCGGACCGGAGCCCCCGGCGGGCGTTTGTCGCCTTTCGGGCGCTTGCTGCCAGCAGGCCGCGTGCGCAGAGATGCGGCAAAGCGCGCCTGCAGGTAGTCCAGTGCCTGGCTGGTGCTGTCGACCTGATCATCTTTCACCGAGTTGGGAAACGACAGCAGCTCCTCAAGGTAGGGTCCCAGCCAAGCGGCAGAGTGCGGTACGAACACCTGCCCGGTCTCGAACATCACCGCCCGCGCCTCCATCCGCGCCAGTTTCTCATAGCGCGGCTTGATCGCGAGCGGGCGGCAGGCGCCTGAAGTGCGCCGCAGATCCTGGACGATGGCGCGGCCGATGCCGTCGTCCTCGATAATCGTGACGTCGGCCCGATGACGGCGATGGATCGCCTCGATCTTGCGGCGAAGATCCGGGGTCTCAAACCGGTCGCGAATAACCTCGAGCAAATAGAATTTGGCCTGGTGCACTCCCCACACTGTGCCGACCGACCAGTCGGCATTCTCTGCCAGGGTCGAGGCGGTATCCCAGCTGACCAGGGTAAATTCGAGAGGGTCGGGGACTTGCTCGTAGTGCCGCAGCCAGCGACGCTTGACCACACCGCCTTCGGACGGAACCGGGTGCTGCTGGTACTGCGCCTCGAACGCGAGCATCCCCATGTTGCGGCGCTTGAGGTCGAGCTCGGCCTGGCCGATGTGGAACTCCTGGAGCAGATCACCGGGCTGGCGCACTTTAGTCGCGCCATTGCCGAGGTCCCAGACCTCTCGCTCGGTGGCGATTGCGGGCATCACTACTTCGTCCCACGGTTCGAGCCCGAGCAGGTGGCCAGCCAGGTCGTCGGGATGGAGCCGCTGCATCACGCAGATAATTGCGCCCTTCTTGGGCTCGTTGAGGCGCGTCGAGATGACCTGATCGTAAGTCGCCTTGACCTTTTCGCGGGAAACCTTCGAGTAAATCTCCTGGCCTTTGTTGGGATCGTCCAGAATGATGATATCGGCACCGCGCGAGAGGATGCTGCCCTGAATCGAGGCGGCGAGACGGTTGCCGCCCTTTGTCGTGTACCAGTCCATTAGCTTGTTGGGCTTTTCGGGCCGGCACTCGGGAAAGGCGGATTGGAACCAGTCGCTGCGCATGATCTTGTTAAACACCTTGGCCTGGGTCTTGGCGACGTCGTTGCTGTAGGTCACGCAGATGATCCGCTTGGTCGGATCATGGCCGAGGATCCAGGCGCAATAGGCGACACTGACAATGTGGGTCTTCAGCGAGCGCGGCGGCAGATTGATCATCAGCCGCCGGATCGCGCCCCGCTGTACCAGTTCGAGTTTGGCCGCCAACACCAGGATGTGCCAGTTCTCGACATAGGTGGCAGCGGGATCGACCGTCTCGATGCATTTGGCGACGAAGCTCAGGAAGTGGAGACGCAGCAGCCCGGCGTACATTTGGCGCATGAGCTTCATTGCACCGCCTCCTC
>JANOGS010000105.1:0-5183 GCA_031414115.1 Novosphingobium sp.
CCGGCCCACCCCCCCGGCCCGCCCACCCATCGGTTACCATAACCGGGTGTTGGGGCCGGGGGAGTGGGCCGGTGTTGCTTCCACGTCAGTCGAACAGATTCTAAACCCGTGCCAGCACTGCCTCGGCCAGCAGCGCGCCGAACCGCGGGCCTTGCAGCGGATAGAGATAGGGCTCGATCAGTTCGGCCTCGATCACCGCCAGTTCGCCGTTGTCCAGCCGGATCATGTCGATCCGGGCATAGAGCGGCGGCCGTGCGAACGGCAGCAGGGCCATGATCGCTGCGGCACTGGCGCGGTCAGCGGGGGCCGGGTCCAGCGCGGTTTCGATCCCGCCGAAGTTTGACTGGATGCGGTATTCGCCTGGCACCGCCTGCTTGGTCAGGGCGTGGCTGAGCGCGCCGTCGACGAAGATGAAGCTGAGCTCGCCCTCGCCCAGGATCGCGGGCAGGAACGGCTGGATCATCCCTGGCCGGTCCATCCGCCAGTTTTCAATCGCCGGATCGCCGCGGTTGAAACTGTCCTGCCCTTCCGCGCCGGAGCCGACCTGGCGCTTCGCCACCACCCGCTCGCAGCCGAACTGGGCGAAAGCGGCGTGGATGTCAGCGGGGCCGGGATCGGCGGGCCACAGCGTCGGGATTGCCGCCGCGCCGCTCGCAGCCAGCTCTTGCAGATAGCGCTTGTCGGCGTTCCAGCGCACGATCTCGCTGGAATTGCACACCGCAACCCCGGCCGCTTCCAGCGCCTCGAGCCGGGCCAGGAACTCGTCCTTGGCCGCAGTATAGTCCCAGGCGGTGCCGATCAGCGCGGCATCGCAGGCGGTGAGCTCAGCCAGCGGCGCGCGCCAGTCCAGGTCGATCACCTCAGCGCGGCCGGTTAGCCCCGCACGCAGCGCGGCGATCTGGTTGTCGTGCTCAAAGGCGTCGAACCGCCGGGCGGGCGAACCGGGCAGGGTCCCGGGGCAGCCGAGGAAGGCGATTTTCATTGCCAGCTCAGCGCGGCAGCTCGCTGGTCCCCATCAGCATCTCATCGACCGCGCGGGCGGCCTGGCGGCCTTCGCGGATGGCCCAGACGACCAGCGACTGGCCGCGGCGCATATCGCCGCAAGCGAAGATCTGCGGGTCGCTGGTGCGGTAGTCCTCGACATTGGCGGCAACGTTGCCGCGCCCGTCGAGCGCGACTCCGGCCTGGTCGAGCAGGCCATGCTTGATCGGCCCGACAAAGCCCATCGCCAGCAGGATCAGGTCGGCTTTCAGCGTGAACGCGCTGCCCGCGATCTCCTGCATCTGCCCATCGACCCATTCGACCCGGACGCATTCGAGCCCGGTGACCTTGCCGTCCTCGCCCGCGACTCGCCGGGCATTTATCGCCCAGTCGCGCGCGACCCCTTCCTCGTGGCTCGAGGAGGTCCTGAGCTTGAGCGGCCAGTCGGGCCAGACCAGCGCCTTGTCCTCCTTTTCGGGGGGCTTGGGCATGATCTCGATCTGGGTCACGGAGGCCGCGCCCTGGCGGTTCGAGGTGCCGACGCAGTCGCTGCCGGTGTCGCCGCCGCCGATCACGATAACGTGCTTGCCGGTCGCGGTCAGGGTGCCGCGCGGCGCGGCGCGCAGTTCGTCGTCGCCGGCGTTGCGCTTGTTCTGCTGGGTGAGGAATTCCATCGCCAGGCGCACGCCTGCCATTTCCGCGCCGGGAATGGTCAGCTGGCGCGGATCCTCGGCGCCGCCCGCCAGCACGATCCCGTCGAAGTTTTCCTTGAGCGATTCGACCGAGACATGAACCCCGACCTCGGTGCTTTCCTTGAGCACCACGCCTTCGGCCATCATCTGCATCAGGCGGCGGTTGATCGGGTCTTTCTCAAGCTTGAAATCGGGGATGCCATAGCGCAGCAGGCCGCCCAGCCGGTCGCTCTTTTCGAACAGGGTGACCGAATGGCCGGCGCGGGCGAGTTGCTGCGCGGCGGCCATGCCGGCCGGGCCCGAGCCGACCACTGCGACGGTCTTGCCGGTGCGGCGGGCGGGAACCTGCGGCACGATCCAGCCGTTCTCCCAGCCCTTGTCGACGATCGCGCATTCGATCGACTTGATCGTCACCGGCTGGTCGACGATGTTGAGCGTGCAGCTCGCCTCGCACGGGGCGGGGCAAATCCGGCCGGTAAACTCGGGGAAGTTGTTGGTCGAATGCAGCACTTCCAGCGCGTTCTGCCAGTCCCCCTCGTAGACCAGATGGTTCCAGTCGGGGATGATGTTGTTCACCGGGCAGCCGTTGTGGCAGTAAGGAATCCCGCAGTTCATGCACCGCGAGGCCTGCGCTTTCAGCACCGGCTCGGCGGGGGGAATGGTGAATTCCTTGTAGTGGTGCAGCCGCTCCTTGGGATCGGCATAGGTGCGATCCTGGCGATCAAGCTCGAGAAAGCCGGTGTCCTTACCCATGTCCGATTACTCCGCCGCGACCGAGGCGGCTTCGAGGCGCTCGGCCTCCAATTGCTGCAAGGCCTTGGCGTAGTCGCGCGGCATCACCTTGACGAATTTGCCCAGGGTCCCCGCCCAGTCATCGAGCAGCGCCCGGGCGCGCTTGCTGCCGGTGTGGAGGTGGTGACGTTCGAGCAGGATCCGCAGCCGCTCAGCGTCGTGGCGGAGCATGTCGCCCATCCCGGCATCGCCGGCGCTGAGCGGGCGCTGCTGCGGGCGGCCCGCTCCCTCATCATCGTCCTTGGCGGGGGAGAGCGGCAGCAGATCGACCTGGGCGAGGTTGCACAGCGAGGCGAATTCGCCGCGTTCGTCATAGATATAGGCCAGTCCGCCCGACATTCCCGCAGCGAAATTGCGCCCGGTGCGGCCGAGCACCACCACGACCCCGCCGGTCATGTACTCGCAGCCGTGATCGCCGGTGCCCTCGACCACCGCGACCGCGCCCGAATTGCGCACCGCGAAGCGCTCGCCGGCGACGCCGTTGAAGAACGCCTCACCGGCAATCGCGCCGTAAAGCACGGTGTTGCCGACGATGATGTTGTGGCTTGCCTCGCGCTCGACATGGGGCGGCTGGCGGACGATCACCCGCCCGCCGGACAAGCCCTTGCCGACATAGTCGTTGGCATCGCCGGTGAGGTCGAGCGTCACCCCATGGGCGAGCCAGGCGCCCAGGCTCTGCCCGGCAACCCCGGTGAGCTTGATCTTGATGGTGTTGTCGGGCAGCCCGGCGTGGCCATAGCGCCGCGCCACTTCGCCCGAAAGCATCGCCCCGACGGTGCGGTTGACGTTGATCACCTTGCGCTCGATCACCACCGGTTCGCGGCTTTCCAGCGCGGCGGCAGCGGCGGCGATCAGCTCCTGGTCGAGCGCCTTGCCCAGCCCGTGGTCCTGGGTCTCACTCCAGCCCAGCGAAGGGCTGTCGCCCAGCGGCACCTGGTGGAGAATCCGGCTGAGGTCGATCCCGCTGGCCTTCCAGTGATCGATCGCTTGGCGCATGTCGAGCCGGTCGACCCGCCCGACCATCTCGGCCAGGGTCTTGAAGCCAAGCTCGGCCATGATGCTGCGCAGTTCCTCGGCAACGAAGAAGAAGTAGTTGATGACATGCTCGGGCTGGCCGGTGAAGCGCGCGCGCAGCACCGGGTCCTGGGTCGCGACCCCGACCGGACAGGTGTTGAGGTGGCACTTCCTCATCATGATGCAGCCCGCCGCGATCAGCGGGGCGGTGGCAAAGCCGTATTCGTCGGCGCCAAGCAGCGCCGCCACTGCCACATCGCGCCCGGTGCGCAAGCCGCCGTCGGTCTGGACGCAGATCCGCGAGCGCAGGTTGTTGAGCAGCAGGGTCTGCTGGGTTTCGGCCAGGCCGATTTCCCAGGGGCTGCCCGCATGCGTGAGCGAGGTCAGCGGCGAGGCACCGGTGCCGCCTTCATAGCCCGAGATCGTGACATGATCAGCGCGGGCCTTGGAAACCCCCGCCGCAACCGTGCCGACCCCGACTTCGGAGACCAACTTGACCGAGATCCGCGCGCCCGAGTTGACGTTCTTGAGGTCGTGGATCAGCTGGGCCAGATCCTCGATCGAATAGATGTCGTGGTGCGGCGGCGGGCTGATCAGGCCAACCCCGGGGGTCGAGTGCCGGGTTGCGCCGATGGTCTTGTCGACCTTGTACCCGGGCAGCTGCCCGCCCTCGCCGGGCTTGGCGCCCTGGGCCATCTTGATCTGGATATCGTCGGAATTGACCAGGTATTCGGTAGTCACCCCGAACCGGCCTGAGGCGACCTGCTTGATCGCCGAGCGCATCGAATCGCCGCTGGCCAGCGGGGTGAAGCGTGCGGGATCCTCGCCGCCTTCGCCGGTGTTCGACTTGGCGCCGATCCGGTTCATGGCGAGGGCCAGCGTGGTGTGCGCTTCCCAGCTGATCGAGCCATAGCTCATCGCGCCCGTCGCGAAGCGCTTGACGATTTCGCTGGCGGGTTCGACCTCGCTGAGGTCGAGTGGCTGGTCGGCGTTCTTGAACTCCATCAGGCCGCGGATGGTCAGCATCCGCGCCGACTGGTCGTTGATCGAGCGCGCGAACTCTTCGTAGTTCTTGAAGTCATTGCCGCGCACCGCATGCTGCAGCTGGGCGACGTTCTCGGCGGTCCAGGCGTGTTCCTCACCGCGCAGCCGCAGGCCGTAGATCCCGCCGACGTCAAGCATGTGCGCGTAGATCGGATTGTCGCCATAGGCCGCCGCGTGGCGCCGCACCGCTTCCTCGGCAACCTGGGCCAGCCCGATTCCCTCGATCGTGGTCGCGGTGCCAGTGAAGTAGGCGGCGATGAACGGGCTCGAAAGCCCGACCGCGTCGAAGATCTGGGCGCCGCAATAGGACTGGTAGGTCGAAATGCCCATCTTGGACATGACCTTCAAAATGCCTTTGCCGACCGCCTTGATGTAGTTCTTCTGGACCGCCTTGGCGTCAAGCGGCAGCTCTTTGCGGACCCGGATGTCCTCCAGCGTCTCGAACGCGACATAGGGATTGACCGCCTCGGCGCCGTAGCCCGCCAACACACAGAAGTGGTGGACCTCGCGCGCCTCGCCGGTTTCGACCACCAGCCCGGTCTGCATCCGCAGGCCCTGACGGACGAGGTGGTGGTGGACCGCCGCAGTCGCCAGCAGCGCCGGCATCGGAATCCGCTCGGGGCCTTGCGCACGGTCGGACAGGATCAGGATGTTCTTGTC
>JANOGS010000106.1:0-34268 GCA_031414115.1 Novosphingobium sp.
CGACCAGCTCGGGGGGCAGGTCGAGGCTGGCGGTGAAGATGTTGGTGTTGATGAAGCCGGGCTGGACCGCGTTGACCCGGATGCCATGCTGGGCAAGATCGGTCGCGGCGCACTTGGTCAGGTGCAGCACACCGGCCTTGGCAACGGCATAGGCGGTGGGCGAATAGCCTGGGCCAACTGCGGCGACGCTGGAAACGTTGACAATCGCCGCGCCCTTACGCTGCTTCATGTGCGGCGCGGCATAGCGGATCCCCATCGCCACCGAGCGCATCAGCAGGTCGAAGGTACGGTCCCAGCCCTCGGGCTCGATCTCGTCGATCGGGGCGCGGTCACCGCCGGCGCCGGCGTTGTTGAACAGCACGTCGATCCCGCCGCAGGTCCCCGCAGCATGGTCCATCAGCGCTTTGATCTGGGCCGGTTCGCAGACGTCGCAGAGCGCCGGAATGATGTTCTCTGCTTCGCGTGCCACCGCTTCAGCTCCGGCCAAATCGATGTCGGCAGCGAAGACTGTTGCTCCCTCGCGCGCGAACAGCAGCGTGGCGGCGCGGCCAATGCCCGATGCCGCGCCGGTGATCACGGCGCACTTCCCAGAGAATCGCATGGTCTCTCCCACCATTGCCTGTTGACGGTCAGCTTAGGGACGCTTTGTCTGCGGTCAACGCCGCCGTACTTGACGCTACGGCAACTGAGCCGAGCCGAGGCCATGGAACTCCGCACTTGCTTGCCTGGCCCGACTCCCTTTAATCACCCGGTTAAGAGAGGAGTTTCACTCATGTCCGATCTGGATGCCTTCCGGGCCGAAATCCGCGCCTGGCTCGAAGAAAACTGCCCGCCCGAAATGCGCGAGCCCGTCCGCGATGAAGACGACGTCTGCTGGGGCGGTCGCAACTTCCAGTTCAAGAACGCAGCACAGAAAGCCTGGCTCGATGCTTGCGTCGCCAAGGGTTACACCGTGCCCGATTGGCCCAGGGCCTATGGCGGCGCGGGCCTGTCGCCCGCCGAGGCCAAGGTCTGGCGCGAGGAAATGAACCGGATCGGGGCGCGGCCGCCGCTGTCCTCGTTCGGGATCTGGATGCTCGGCCCGGCACTGCTGCAGTTCGGCAACGAGGAACAGAAAGTCCATTACCTCGGCGAGATCGCCCGCGGCGAGATCCGCTGGTGCCAGGGCTACAGCGAACCCGGTTCGGGCTCGGACCTGGTTTCATTGCAGACTTTCGGTGAAGACAAGGGCGACCACTGGATCGTCAACGGCAGCAAGATCTGGACCTCCTATGCCAACAAGGCCGACTGGATCTTTTGCCTGGTCCGCACCGACAAGACCAACAAGTACCAGGGGATCAGTTTCCTGCTGTTCGACATGGCGAGCGAGGGCGTTTCGACCAAGCCGATCCTGCTGATCAGCGGCTCATCGCCGTTCTGCGAAACCTTCTTCGACAATGTCACGGTGCCCAAGCACCAGATCGTCGGCGAGCTCAACCGCGGCTGGGACGTTGCCAAGTACCTGCTCGGCCACGAGCGCGAGATGATCTCGGGCGCAGGCGGGGGTGACCGCCACACCACGATCGGCGCGGTGCTGAACCGGGCCGGCCTCGAAGACCCCCTGCTCCGCGCAGAACTGGCGCTGTTCGATGTCGATGCCCTCGCTTACTCAGCGATGGGCGAGAAGTTCCTCGACGAGGCCAAGGTCGGCAAGGCGCATCCCGCCGGCTCAAACATGATGAAATATGCCGGGACTGAACTCAACAAGCGACGCTACGAGCTGCTGATGGCGGGCGGCGGCTCAGCCGCGCTCGAATGGGACAGCGAGGCTTCCGATGACGGCGCTCGGGCGCGTACCTGGCTGCGGACCAAAGCCAATTCAATCGAAGGCGGGACCAGCGAAGTGATGCTCAACGTCGTCGCCAAGCGCATCCTCGACCTGCCGGGAGCCTGACATGCGATCGGCCAAAAAAAGGGGACAGTCCCCTTTTTGAGGGCAAGCCGCACCACCAATTTGAATTGACCTGAAAAAGGGGACAGTCCCCTTTTTTGGCCGGAGACCAGAAGATGCCGCTCTATCACAACGAAGACCAGGCGATGCTCGCCGACACCGCGCGTCAGTTCATGGCGGGCGAAGGCAATACCGCCAAGCAGCTGCGCCATTTCCGCGACAAGCAATGCAAGGATGGCTTCGGCCACGCGCTGTGGAAGCAGTTTGCCGAATTGGGCTTCACCGGGATCCTGGTGGGCGAAGCAGATGGCGGGCTGGGCATGGGCCATGTCGAGGCCGGGATCGTGCTCGAGGAGATCGGTCGCAACCTCACTCCTTCGCCGTTTCTGACCAGTTCAGTGATGGCTGTGAGTGCGCTGAGTGCCGCTTCGGCCGACTTGAGGACCCGTTACCTGCCCGGTTTGCTGGCGGGCGACTCTGTGTTCGCGGTGGCGATCGACGAAGGCAAGAAGCACCGCCCAGAGCGGATCGCCGCCAAGGCGACACGCTCGGGCAACGGTTTCATGCTGAGCGGCACCAAGGACTTCGTGGTCCACGGCGGCTCGGCCGACATGCTGGTCATCGCCGCGCGGACTGCTGGCAGCGACGATGACGATGCTGGAATCACGCTGTTTGCCGTGCCCAGGGATGCAGCCGGGCTAAACCAGGATCCGGTCCGGCTGGTCGACAGTTCGATGGCGACTCACGTCAGGCTCGACAATGTCCAGCTCGATGCCGATGCGGTGATCGGCGAGGTTGATGGCGGGCGCGAGATCCTGAACCGGGTGCTCGCGGCGGGGCGCGTCGGCGCGGCGGCGGAGAGCGTCGGGGTGGCGCGCGGCGCTTTCGACATGACCACCACCTACCTCAAGCAGCGCAAGCAGTTCGGCAAGCTGATCGGCGAATTTCAGGCGCTCCAGCACCGCGCCGCGCACCTCTATTCCGAGCTTGAGATTGCCCGCGCCGCAGTGATCAAGGCGCAGCAGCTGCTCGACGGCGGCTCCGAGCGGGCCGAGCTGATGGTCTCCGTGGCCAAGGCCAAGGCCGGCAAGGCGGCGGGCCTCGCGGTGCGCGAAGGGGTGCAGATGCACGGCGGGATCGGCATGACCGACGAGTACGACATCGGCCTCTACATGAAGCGCGATCGCGCGCTGGCCGAGTTCATGGGCGATGTGTACTACCACGCCGACCGGGTGGCGAAGCTCTCGGGCTATTGAGGAGACCACGCATGGATTTCGCCAAACTGTTCAGCCTTGAAGGCAAGATCGCGCTGATTACCGGAGGCTCGCGCGGAATCGGCAAGATGCTGCTCGAAGGGTATCTCGCCGCTGGGTGCGAGCGGGTCTACATCACTGCCCGCAAACGCGAGCAGATCGCCGAAACGCTCGCCGAGTTCGAAGCAGCCTATCCCGGCAAGGTGATTGGCCTGCCCGGCGACCTCTCGCAGATGGACGAGATCAAGCGCCTGGTCGCCGAGCTTGAAACCCGCGAGACCCGGCTCGACATCCTGGTCAACAATGCCGGCGCGGCCTGGGGCGGCGAGTTTGAAGACTTCTCCGAGGCCGGCTGGGACAAGGTCATGGACCTCAACGTCAAGTCGCTGTTCTTCCTGACGCAAAAGCTGTTCCCGCTACTCAAGGCGGCGGGCAGCTTCGAGCGGCCTGCCAAGGTGATCAACATCGCCTCGATCGACGGGATCAGGCCCAATCCGTGGGAGACCTGGTCATACCACGCCAGCAAGGCGGCGGTGATCCACCTGACCAAGCGGATGGCGGCACGGCTGATCAAGGACAACATCGTCGTCAGCTGCATTGCACCGGGAGCGTTCCCCAGCGAGATGAACAAAGCCGCGGCCAAGAACCCCGAGGGCAGCGCCAAGGGTATTCCGGCACGGCGCGTGGGTGTTGCCGAAGACATGGCTGCCGGCGCGATCTACCTCGCCAGCCGCGCCGGCGACTATGTGATCGGCACCACGATCCCGATCGACGGCGGGATCGTCAACGGCTGGATCCCGGAGAACTTCCAGGATCCTTCAGGAGGGCATTGAGGTGACCCGCACAGTCCGCACGCTGGCTGAGGGAATCTATTTCGGCGAGGGGCCACGCTGGCATGAAGGGCGGCTGTGGTTCTCGGACTTTTACGCCCATGCAGTGAAGTCGGTTTCACTCGAAGGCGATCTGCGCACCGAGCTGGAACTGGACGATCAGCCCTCAGGCCTCGGCTGGATGCCCGATGGATCGCTGCTGGTGGTGAAGATGCAGCGGCGCGAGGTCTGGCGGCGTTGGCCCGACGGGCGGTTTGAGCGCCACGCTGACATTGCCGACCAATCAGCCTTTATGTGCAACGACATGGTCGTAGATGAACTGGGCCGCAGCTACGTAGGCAACTTCGGGTTCGATCTGGAAGCCGCCATGCGCGAGCGCGGCCCAGCTGGGGTGATGGCCGATCATCCCACGACCGTGCTCGCGCTGGTCCAAGCCGATGGCGCCGTTAGCGATGCCGCTCCCGGTGAGAGGTTCAGTTTTCCCAACGGCATGGTGATTACCCCCGACGGCGCGACCTTTATCGTTGCCGAAACCTTCGCCGGACGCTTGACCGCGCTGGATATCGGTGCGGATGGCAGTCTGTCCAACCGCCGCGAATGGGCGCCAACCACGCCGCGCCTGCCCGACGGAATTTGTCTCAATGCGTCAGGCGCAGTCTGGATCGCCAATCCGCTTGCCCCTGAATGTGCGTTGATCGCGGCAGGCGGCGAAGTGCTGGAGGTGATCGAAACCGATGGGCTGAACTGTTACGCCTGCATGCTCGGCGGTCCAGCTGGCAGACACTTGTTCATGCTGGTGGCGCGTCCCGCTGATGCCGAAACGATGGCAAAGGTGCCGCGTGGCAAGGTGCTGGTGACCGAAGTTGGTGTTGCCCGGGCCGACTGGCCCTAGTCCTGCATCAACCTGCGGACGAAGTCGATCAGACCAGTCTGGCGGGCGCGTTTCATCCGTTCGGCCTCGAGGATTTCGCGGACCTTTTGATAACAGGCCTCGATATCGTCGTTGATCAGGACATAGTCATAGCCGTCCCAGTGGCTGATTTCGGCGCGGGCGCGTTCCATCCGCGCGGCGATCACTTCCGTACTGTCGGTGCCGCGGCCGGTCAGGCGGCGGTGCAGTTCGTCCAGGCTGGGGGGCAGGATGAACACCCGAACCACGTCCTGCTGGTCCTTCTGATAGAGCTGCTGGGTGCCCTGCCAGTCGATATCGAACAGGAAATCCTGCCCCGCTTTCAGTCCGGCGCGGATCGCCGCTTTTGGAGTGCCATAGCGGTAGCCAAAGACCTGAGCCCATTCGTAGAATTCGTCAGCTTCGACCATCCGCTCGAACTCGGTCGGGCTCACGAAGTGGTAGTGCTCACCATCTGCCTCGCCGGGGCGGATCGAGCGGGTGGTGGCCGATATCGACAGGCGGATTTCCGGATCGCGTTCCAACAGCATGTGGCTGATCGTGGTCTTGCCCGCGCCCGAGGGCGAGGACAGGATCAGCATCAGCCCGCGGCGCTGGAGAGTGTCTGGAGTGGCCATGCGCGCTTAGAGCGCAAGCGGCCTTGTCAAATCAAGCCTTGGAGGCACCTTTTCCCGCATCCTTGGCCCGAGACCGCTGATGCCGCTTGTCGTAGAGCCGCTTGGCCAGCATTGCTCCGCCAACCACGATCGCACCCGGGACCGAGCGGGTCGCAAGGCGCACGGCGGCTGCCCCGGCGAGCCCGCTGAGCAGGGATTTCTTCTTCCCGGCAGGCTTTGCCCCGTCGCCCGGCAGCAAAGTGTCGATCGCGGCGTTGAGCAGCTTGCCGCCACCTTTGCGGGCAATGTCAGCGAGAACCCGGTTGTCGGCCATCACTTCTTGCGGCCGAAATCGATCGTCACCACGTTCGAACCGTCTTCGTTCTTGGCGCCGCCGTCATCGCCATCGGGCGTGTCGTTGCCGGCCTCCTCGTGCGGCTGCGGCTCGGGCACTACGGCCTGGAACTGCAGCCCGAAATCGACCGCCGGATCGACAAAGGCGGTGATCGCAGAGAACGGAATCTCCAGCTTGGTCGGGATCTGGTTGAACGACAGCCCGACCGAGAACTGGTCTGGCCCGACCACCAGATCCCAGAACTTGTTCTGCAGGACGATGGTCATCTCATCGGGAAAGCGCTCGGTCAGGTGCTGCGGGATCGCCACGCCCGGCGCCCCGGTCTTGAAAGTGATGTAGAAGTGATGGTCGCCCGGCAGGGTCCCACCGGTGGCAACGATCTGGCCGAGCACGCGCCCGACCACCGCGCGCAGCGCTTCCTGGACGATCTCGTCGTAGGGGATCAGGCTGTCTACCGGGGCATCGCTCATGGGGGAGAAGTGGCGATGGGGGAGGGGCGGGTCAAGGGCCAAACCGCTTGCACCTGTGCATTTCCGGCCTATTAGCGGCGCCATGCGCACCGCCAGAGTTGCCCGCAAGACCCACGAAACCGACATTCTCGTCGAAGTGAACCTCGACGGGACCGGGGCCTATGACGTTGCCACCGGGATCGGCTTTCTCGATCATATGATCGAGCAGTTCAGCCGCCACTCGCTGATCGACCTGACCTGCCGGATCAAAGGCGACCTCCACGTCGACCAGCACCACACCACCGAAGACAGCGCCATCGCCATCGGCCAGGCGATTGCCGAGGCGCTGGGCGACAAGGGCGGGATCGGACGCTACGGCACCGCCTATTCGCCGATGGACGAGGCGCTGTGCCGCGTCGCACTCGACATTTCGGGGCGGCCGTGGCTGGTCTGGAACGCCAGGTTCAGCCAGGAACGGCTGGGCGAAATGGACACCGAGCTGA
This sequence comes from Novosphingobium sp., assembly GCA_031414115.1. Lineage (GTDB taxonomy): Bacteria > Pseudomonadota > Alphaproteobacteria > Sphingomonadales > Sphingomonadaceae > Novosphingobium. The sequence goes on from JANOGS010000106.1 coordinate 6,827, forward strand.
TCGAGCACTGGTTCCATTCGATCGCGCAGGCGGTCGGGATCACGCTGCACATCGAACTGCTTTACGGCAGCAACAACCACCACATCTGCGAGGGCATTTTCAAAGGCTTTGCCCGGGCAATGCGCACAGCGGTCGAGCTTGACCCGCGCAAACAGGGCGCGATCCCTTCGACGAAGGGCCAGCTCGGTGGCTGAAGTTCTTGCGCTGATCGACTATGGCGCAGGCAATCTTCATTCGGTCGCAAACGCGCTCAAGGTAGCGGGGGCCGAAGGGGTGAGTGTTACCGCCAATCCCGATGTTGTCCGCGCCGCTGACCGGATCGTTCTGCCCGGGGTCGGCAGTTTCAAGGCCTGCGCCGAGGGCCTCAGGGCAATCCCGGGACTGGTCGAGGCGATGGCTGAGCGGGTCCATGTCGGCGGCGCGCCGTTTCTCGGCATCTGTGTTGGCATGCAACTGCTCGCCACCCAGGGGGTCGAGCACGGCGTGACCCCCGGGCTCGGCTGGATCGGCGGCGAGGTGCGGCGGATCGAGCGCACCGATCCCAGGATCAAGATCCCGCACATGGGCTGGAACGACGTGGTGCCCACCGCACACCCGGCGCTGATCGAGCCCGGCGAGGCCTATTTCCTCCACTCCTACACTTTCGCGCCCGACGAAGGCCGCCACATCGCCGCGATGAGCGACCACGGCGGCGGGCTGGTCGCGGCGGTGGCGCAGGGCAATGTCGTGGGGGTGCAGTTTCACCCGGAGAAGAGCCAAACTTACGGCCTGGCGCTGCTCGCGGCGTTTCTGGAGTGGCGGCCGTGAAGTTCCCCTCTCCAACTGCGGCTAGGCAGACGAGCTGCCAAGCTTTCGTATCCTCCCCCGCGAGGGGGGAGGATTGGAGCTGCATTGCTCCTCCCCCCTTGCGGGGGAGGAAAGCGCAGCTTGCCGCTTTAGCGGCTAGCGCAGCTTGGAGAGGGGGCCTCGATCGATGATCGTCTTCCCCGCAATCGACCTCAAGGGCGGGCAAGTGGTGCGGCTGGCCGAGGGCGACATGGCCCGCGCCACGGTCTATGGCGACGATCCGGCGGCGCAGGCTGTGCTGTTCGCCGAGGCCGGATCGCAGTTCCTCCATGTTGTCGATCTCGACGGCTCGTTCGCGGGCGAAGGGCGGAACCGCGCCGCGGTTGAGGCAATCCTCGAAGCCTTCCCCGGCCATGTCCAGCTCGGCGGCGGGATCCGCACCCGCGAGGCGGTCGAAGCCTGGTTCGATCTCGGCGTTGCGCGCGTGGTGATGGGCACTGCGGCGCTGAAAGACCCCCAATTTGTCAAAGACATGGCCGCCGAGTTCCCTGGCGGGATTGTGGTTGCGGTCGATGCCCGTGACGGCATGGTCGCAACCGAAGGCTGGGCCGAGGTTTCCGACGTCGCGGCGACCGACCTGGCCCGCCGCTTCGAGGATGCCGGGGTCGCCAGCCTGCTGTTCACCGACATTGGCCGCGATGGGCTGCTCAAGGGCTGCAATATTCAGGCAACGGTCGATCTGGCGCGTTCGGTTGATCTGCCGGTGATCGCCTCGGGCGGGGTCAAGGGCCTCGACGACATCCGTATGCTCTCGCTCTACGCCAACGACGGAATCGAGGGGGTGATCACGGGCCGCGCGCTGTTTGAAGGGCGGCTCGATCTGGCGGCAGCGATTGCGATGGCGGAGCGGGGATGATGTCCCCCTCTCCAACTCCGGCTAGGCAGGCAAGCTGCCAAGCCTTCGTATCCTCCCCCGCGAGGGGGGAGGATTGGCACTGCACTGCTCCTCTCCCCTTGCGGGAGAGGAAAGCGCAGCTTGCCGCTTCAGCGGCTAGCGCAGCTTGGAGAGGGGGCCTTGCCCCATGACCGTCCGCATCCGCGTCATCCCCTGCCTCGACGTCCGCGATGGCCGCGTGGTCAAGGGCGTCAACTTCGTTGACCTCAAGGATGCCGGCGATCCGGTCGAGCAGGCGCGGGCCTATGACCTGGCGGGCGCCGATGAGCTCTGCTTCCTCGACATTTCGGCCAGCCACGAAGGCCGCGGGACCCTGCTCGACGTGGTCCGCCGCACCGCAGAAGTGTGCTTCATGCCGCTGACTGTCGGCGGCGGGGTGCGTTCGGTCGAGGATGCGCGGGCGCTGCTGCTGGCCGGAGCGGACAAGATCGCGGTCAATTCCGCTGCGGTATCGCGGCCCGAAGTGGTCGGCGAAATCGCTGCGAAGTTCGGCAGCCAGTGCGTGGTCGCCTCGATCGATGCCCGTGCTTCGACAGGCTCAGCAGGAACGGGTATAAGGTGGGAGATCTTCACCCACGGCGGCCGCAAGGCAACCGGGATCGACGCGGTCGCCCACGCCGTGCGCCTCGCCGAGTTGGGCGCGGGTGAATTGCTGGTCACCTCGATGGACGGTGATGGCACCAAGGCCGGCTATGATCTCGAACTGACCCGGACCATCGCCGATGCCGTCTCGGTGCCGGTGGTCGCGAGCGGCGGGGTCGGAAGCCTAGAACACCTGGTTGAAGGCGTGACCCAGGGCCACGCCAGCGCGGTGCTGGCCGCCTCGATCTTCCATTTCGGCATGCACACCGTGGCCGAAGCGCACGCCGCGCTGCGCGCAGCAGGGCTGCCCGCTCGGGGCTGAACGGAACTCTTCCTGGCCAGTCCCAGGATGGGACAGGACTGGAGAATCGCTTGCCTGACAACAGTTTGCTCTGCAGTGAACGGTCATGACCAGGGGCCAACGATCTTTGCTGTTGCTGAGTACGCTTGGCCTCGGTCTCGTCATTAGCAGTCCGGGTTTGGCCCAGGCTGCAGTCGAAATCCCCGAACCAACCGACATGAGCCTGCTGGTACTGGCGCTGGCCGGACTGGTGATCGGCCGTCAGGTTGCCAAGCGTCGCAAAGACGACTGACGCTTGACCGCGTCGCCCTTGCGCCGCATTCCGGCGTGATGGACACGCTTTCCCGCCTCGCCGAAACCATCGCCGCGCGCCGCGGTGCCGATCCGGAGACTAGCTGGGTCGCCAAGCTCCACGCCAAGGGGGTGCCGGCCATCGCCCGCAAGCTGGGCGAGGAAGCTCTCGAAACGGTGATCGCCGCGCTCAATGGCAGCCGCGAGGAGCTGGTCGGCGAAGCAGCGGACACGCTGTTTCACCTGCTCGTCCTGCTCGACGCCAAGGGGGTGAGCCTCCAGGAAGTCCTCGCCGAACTTGAGCGCCGCGAGGGGCGCAGCGGGATCGAAGAGAGAGCCAGCCGGAGCACCTGATGCCGATCGACGCGACCCAGCCCTATGACGATCAGAACATTTTCGCGAAGATCCTGCGCGGCGAGATTCCGAATCGCACGGTCTACGAGGATGAGTGGGCGCTGGCCTTCCACGACATCAACCCGCAGGCGCCATGCCACGTGCTGGTGATCCCCAAGGGCGCCTGGGTCAGCTGGGACGACTTCTCCGCCCGTGCCCCGGCTGAAGAGATCACCGGCTTCATCCGCGCCGTCGGCCATGTCGCCCGCGAGGCCGGGCTGGTCGAGCCGGGCTACCGCCTGCTCGCCAACATCGGCGGCCACGGCCACCAGGAAGTACCTCATTTGCACGTCCATCTGTTCGGCGGGCGCCCGCTGGGGCCGATGCTGGCGCGCTGATTCCGGCGCATGGCAGGGTTAGACGGTGGTTAGTTTGCGTTAGTCCGAGTGCTGCGGCTTGCCCTGCGACTCGCGGAGTTGCTAAGGGTCCGCGCAGATGACGTCGCTCCCGGCCCCGCCCTGCGGCCTGATCCAAGGCCGGCTCCACCTTTTTGCGGTGCGCGCCTATTTCGAGGACACCGATCTTTCCGGGGTGGTCTATCACGCCAACTACCTGCGCTGGTTCGAGCGCGCCCGCAGCGATTTCGTCCGGCTGCTGGGGATCGATCAGCGCGCGGTGAATGAGGCGGGCGAAGGCGCTTTTGCGGTCGCTGACCTCACCATCCGCTATGCCGCCCCGGCCCGGCTCGACGACGCGGTGCTGATCGAGACCACCTGCGAAGAACTCGGCGCCGCCTCGTGCCGGATGCGGCAGCGCGCGTTCAAGGACGGCGTCTTGTTGGCCGAAGCGCGGCTGCGGATTGGCTTCGTCGCCCCCGATGGCCGCCCGCGCCGCATGCCCCAGGGCTGGCGCGCGGCCTTTGCCCCGATCATGCCCGAAGGAACCCCATGACCCAGCTTTCGCTCCTCGCCGTTGCCGCAGCAGCGCCGCGCCACCTCAACCCGATCAAGCTGTTCCTCGAGGCCGATATTGTCGTGCAGCTGGTCATGGCCGGGCTGATCGTCGCGAGCGTCTGGGTCTGGACGATCATCATTGCGTTCAGCCTGCGCCACGCCGGGATCGTCAAACGCTGCGAGGCCTATGAGCGCGAGTTCTGGAAAGCCCGCGACATTGATGCTTTTCAGGCCGAGCACGCCAGCGAGGATACCCCTTCTGCGCGGGTCGCGGCAGCGGGGCTGGCCGAATGGCGCCGCTCGACCGGCACTGGCAAGGTCGATCGGGAAGGCACCCGCCAGCGGCTGACCGCAACGATGGACTCGGCTATCGCGCAGGAGGTCGACCGGCTTTCCGAGCGGCTCAATTTCCTCGCCACGGTGGGTGCGGTGGCGCCGTTTGTCGGGCTGTTCGGGACGGTCTGGGGGATCATGAACAGCTTCTTCCAGATCGGCGAGCAGCAGAATTCGTCGCTGGCAGTGGTCGCGCCGGGAATATCCGAAGCGCTGTTTGCCACCGCGATCGGGCTGTTCGCGGCGATCCCGGCAGTGATCGCCTACAACCGCTTTTCGCACCGGGTGAACCAGCTCGAAGCGCGGCTGCAGCGCTTTGCGGACCGCTTCCATGCTAGCCTCAGCCGCGAGCTGGAGGGGGCTTGATGGGGGGGCATCCTAGATCCTCCCCGGCACGAGGAGGGGGACCACCCGCAGGGTGGTGGAGGGGCACAGGCCAGTGGTCCTGCCGTCTCGCCGTCAGGACCACTCGCGCGTACCCCTTCACCATGCTTCGCATGGTCCCCCTGCCCCAGCGGGGGAGGATTTAGTGGCCTTCACCTACCCCACCCGCCGCCGCCGCGGACGCACACCGATGGCGGAGATCAACGTCACGCCGCTGGTCGACGTCATGCTGGTGCTGCTGATCATCTTCATGGTCACCGCGCCGCTGCTCAACGCCGGGGTTCCGGTCGAACTGCCCGATAGTCAGGCCAAGGCGCTCGATCAGGCGCCCAGGCAAGTTAGTGTCACGCTGACTGTCGATGGCCGGCTTTACCTGGACAATGCCGAGGTTGATCCGGTGCGTTTCGCGGAGCGGTTAACCGCCTTGCCGCGCGGCGCAGACGGCAAGCCGCCGCAGGTGACCCTGCGCGCCGACACCGCGCTCGATTACGGCAAGGTGGTGGCGGTGATGGGCGAGCTGAACCGCGCCGGGTTCAATTCGATCCAGCTGGTCACCGCGAGTTCAGTTTCAAGGCCATAGCCGGTTAACCATGGCAGCACGCGCGATCCGCAACGACGAGAGCCTGGCGCTGGTGCTGGCAGTGATCGCGCATGCCGCGCTGTTTGCCTGGCTGGCGATGCAGCGCCCGGCCCCACCCCCGCCCCTACCCGAGCGGATGACGGTGACGCTGAGCGAGGAGCTTGGCCTGGTCTCGACCTCGCCCGAACCCGTGGCCGATCCCGCACCCGACCTGGGGCCAGTGCTGGGCGAGACCCCGGCAAAGCCCGAGCCGGTGGTCACCCCCGAGCCCAAACCGAGCCCCAAGGCCCTGGCGAAAGCGCCTGCGCCCAAGGTGCCGGCAAAGAACCCACCCAAGCAGCCGCCAAAAAAAGGCGGCGCTACCAGCTTCGATGAGACTTTTGGTCCGGGTTCGCCCGGCGCAACTGGCAAGCAACAGACCAAGAACTCGCCCGCTGCCGCGCCATCGACGCAGCAGACAGCTTCGTGGAGCTCGAGCATCAACACCAGGGTGCTGCGGCCCTGGAACACCTGCGCGCCCGACGGTCCCGATGTCGAGCAGCTGCGCGTTTCCGTGCGCTTCACGCTCGACCGCTTCGGCGAAGTGGCCACCTTGGAGGATCCTGTGGTGACCGGCATTACCGAGAGCAACCGCCAGCAGGTCAATCGCTACAAGGAATGCGCGGTCGGCGCGATCCGCAAGGCCGCGCCGTTCGACAACCTCCCGCGCGAGTTCTACGACTATTGGAAATCGCGCAAGCTTAACTTCAGGAAACAGTGATGCATTTGTCCAAGCTGCTTGCCCTGCCGATGCTCGGCGCCGCGCTGCTCTCTGCCGCTGCATTGGCGCAGGTAGTGCCCGCGCCAGCGCCAACGGCGCCGACCGAGGTGGAAGAAGATGTCGTCGGCTCAATCGGCAACGACGCTTCGATCGCGATCCCCTCGTTCGCCACCAACGCCGATGTGCCAACGCAAACCAGCGCCGGCAGCACTGCGGCGCTGGGCTTTAGCCTTGCCTCGGTGATAACGGCGGACCTGCGCAACAATGGCCTGTTCAAGCCGACCGGACCCGACAGCCTGCCGCGTCCGCCGCTCGCCCAGATCCAGAACCCCGAATACGGCGGCTGGCGCGGGCGAGGCAGCGACATGCTGGTCCAGGGCTATGTTCGCGCCGAAGCCGGGGGCAACATCACCGTCGGCTGCTATCTCTACGATGTCGCACTCGGCCAGCAACTCGGCAAGGCGGGCTGGACCGTGGCGCCCGGCGAATGGCGCCGCGCCGCGCACAAATGTGCCGACATGGTCTATGCGCGGCTTTCGGGCGAGAACCCGTTCTTTGACAGCCGGATCGCCTATATCGCCGAGACCGGGCCCAAGGACCGGCGGATGAAGCGCCTGGCGATCATGGATTCGGACGGGGGCAACCACCGGTTCCTGACCACCGGGCAGACCACCGCGCTGACCCCGCGCTATTCGCCCGATTACCGCTCGATCCTTTACCTCAGCTACTTCAACGGTCAGCCGCGGATCTACATCTACAGCCTCGACAGCAACACCCAGCGGCTGCTGCTGAGCGCGCGCGATCCGCTGTTTGCGCCGCGCTGGTCACCCGATGGCAAGTGGATCCTCTATTCGATGGCGCGATCGGGCAATACCGACATCTACAAGATACCCAGCGCCGGTGGCGCGCCGGTGAAACTGACCGACAGCCCGGGGATCGACATCGGCGGCTCGTTCTCACCCGATGGCAGCCGGGTGGTGTTCGAAAGCGACCGTTCGGGCAGCCAGCAGGTCTATGTGATGAACTCCGACGGCTCCGGCCAGCGCCGGATCAGCTTCTTCGGCGGGCGCTCGGCGACGCCTGAGTGGAGCCCGCGCGGCGATCAGATCGCCTTCACCCACATCGCCGGTAACCTGCGGATCGCGGTGATGGACCCTGGCGGCGGGGCAATGCGGTTCCTGACCGACAGCTGGCAGGACGAGGCCCCGACCTGGGCGCCCAACGGCCGGGTGATCCAGTTCTTCCGGACCGCGCGCAACAGCGGCAAGACCGGGATCTGGCAGGTCGATCTGACCGGACGCAACGAACGCAAGCTGGAGACCCCGTTTGACGGGTCCGATCCCGCCTGGGGACCGCTTCGTCCCTGAATGGCGTTGACACGCAAGGTTAACGGCTGGAAGCTGGCCGCAACGAGGAGTTAGTCCATGAACACACGGTTCGTCCTTTCCCTGGTGCTGGCCAGTGGCCTGGCGCTGAGCGCCTGCTCGAAGAAAGCTCCCAAGATCCTCCCTCCCGATCCCGGCGCGGCGGTTTCGACCGACACCAGCCCTGGCGCGATCCAGGGTCCGGCGCCGGGCAGCCAGGCCGATTTCGCGGCGCAGCTGATGGGCCAGGACACGATCCTGTTCGACACCGACCGCTACGATGTCGACAGCGCCGATCAAGCCGCGCTTTCCGCGCAGGCCGCCTGGATGCAGCGCTACCCGGCTAAAACCGCGACGATCGAGGGGCACTGCGACGAGCGCGGCACCCGCGAATACAACCTGGCGCTGGGCGAACGCCGCGCCAATGCGGCGAAGAACTATCTGGTCAGCCTGGGGGTTGATCCCGCCCGCCTGGCAACAGTGAGCCACGGCAAGGAGCGCCCGATCGCACTGGGTTCGGACGAGGACGCCTGGTCGAAAAATCGCCGCGCGGTTACCGTGACGATCGACTGACGGCTCACTGCAATCCGGGTTGCAGCAGTGGCATCAGATCCCCGCTGATCACCGAAGTACAGGCACTGGCGAAGGCCTGAAGCCGCGCTGTGCCCACGCCAAGTTCGTCGGCAGCAGCCGGAGTTGACGCCATGACAAGGCCCAGCATCGCCAGGACAGATAGGCTCGCAGACAGAGCTAGCTGCTTGCTCATGATCGTGGTCTCCAGTTCGTCGCAATAGACATTTGAGGATTCCTTACCGGCTTCGCCAGGCGGCCGCTACAGCACAAAGGTGAATCGTTTGTATGGAATCCAGTGCCGAATGAATTGATTCCTATCCGTCCGGGATGCGCTCTGCGGCCCCCTTTGCGGCGCATTCTCGCTAACAGGGCTGCGCGATCAGGCTGCGGCCGGAAAAGCTTGCCGAATCGAGCGACTGCGCCAGCGCACACTCCCCCGGAGCGAGGCTTTCGCCGGCTACTTCGGCAACGCCGTCGAGCGCGATCACCAGGACCGGACCAGCATAACGCGCGGCGATTTCGGCGTCTGGCATTCCGTCGAGCCGATCAAGGCGAAAGTAAGGGCCCTCGACCAGCGTAACCGCGCCATGAACTGGCACCTTCCTGTGCAGCGCCCGGTCATAGGGATCGCCCCGCGCCACCGCCATGCCTTGCTCAAGATGCAGCTCGCGCGGGCGGCCGTAGTCGTAGAGGCGATAGGTGACGTCGCTGTTCTGCTGGACCTCGACCAGCCCGACCCCGGCGCCGATCGCATGGACCGTATTGGCGGGAATGTAGAAGAAGTCCCCCGGCTGCACCTCATGCCATTCAAGCAGTTGCTCGATCGAGCCATCGAGCGCGGCGGCACGCATCGCGGCGGGATCAAGCGCGCGGGTAAAGCCGATCCCCAGTTTGGCCCCCGGTTCGGCCGCAGTGACCAGCCAGCATTCCTCTTTGCCCTGACGACCAAGCCCGGCGGCCAAGGTCTGCGCATCGGAAGGGTGGACCTGGACCGAAAGTGCCTCGCTGGTGAAGATGTGCTTGACCAGCAGCGCATCCAGCGCCGGAGGCGGCTCGAACCAGATCTCGCCAATCCGCTCGCCCGGCGGCGCCACGAAAGGAGCCGGCAGCACATCGCAGCCCCACGGCTTGGCGACCATCCGGGTGGGCAGCAACGCGCTCATTGGTTGCTGGCGCCGTCCAACTTGCCGACCAGCTGGGTGCCGGCGCGGGTGGTGACCAGCACTTCGTTGCCGTCAACCACGATCACCACATCTTCCAGCCCGATCGCCGAAACCCGCGGGCCGTCGCTTTCAACCAGAACATTGCGGCAAGCGACCAGTTCGGCGTTGCCACGCACCGTGTTGCCCGCCGCATCGTGCGCCCGCGCGGCGTGAAGCGCGTCCCAGTTGCCGATATCGGACCAGCCCATTGCCGCCGGAACCATCGCCGCTTTGGCGGTGTTCTCCATCACCGCATAATCGACCGATTCGCCCGCGATAGCGGCAAAGGCGGCAGCCTCAGGGTAGAAGCGATGCCCCTCCTCTCGCCCGGCGGCAACCGCCGTGCGCGCTTGGTCGGCAATCTGCGGGCGGTGGGTCTCAAGCTCAGCCATAAAGTCGCCGGCCCTGAAGGCAAAGATCCCGCCGTTCCAGGCATAACCGCCATCAGCCAGGAAGGCCTTGGCCCGATCGAGGTCTGGCTTCTCGACAAAGCGCGCGACTTTGAAGCCCTGGGCAGAAATTGCCTCGCCCTGCTGCAGATAACCAAACCCGGTTTCGGGCGCGGTCGCCTCGATCCCGAAGGCGACCAGCCAGCCCGCACCCGCCAGTTCGGCGGCAGCGCGCGCAGCGGCGCGAAAGGCTTGCGGATCGGCAATATGGTGATCGCTCGGGCAGACCAGCAACACCGCGTCTGCAGGCAGCCGCAGGGCCGCCAGGGCAATCGCTGCAGCGGTGTTGCGCTGCGCCGGCTCGACAATGATCCGCGCCTCTCCGGCCCCGCCAAGCTGAGCTTCAACGTGCCGCAGATGGGCGGCGCCAGTGACGACGATCGGCGCCGCAAACCCATCGCAGCGCGCCAGCGTGGCTTCGAACAGGGTCTGTTCGCCGACCAGCGGCAGGAACGGCTTGGGGCAGGCGGCACGGCTGCGCGGCCACAGCCGGGTACCGCTGCCGCCACACAGGATGACGGGATGGATCGGAGACATGGTCATGGTGCCGGGTCGCTAGAGTTGAATTGTGGCAAAGTGGTTACCCTTCCCAGGGATCGAGGCGGCAGCCCTCGCCCGGGCGGAGCCGGGCGGTCTGGCTGGCGAGTAGTGGAAAGGTAGCGGTGACGCTTTTCGCCTCGGCATTTTCTGACAGCATGACCAGTTCCATACCCGGCTCGAAGTCCTTGCGGCAGTCGTCCAGGCTGCGTCCGCCGAGGAACTTGCACGAGCAGGCGACCCGCGCGCCATAGGAGGACCCGGCGATCGCGTAGTCATTGAGCGGCCCCCAGAACCACGCGATCAGCCCCGCGACCAGCGCCAGCCCGAACAGCAATGCGCGCCGGCGGGTGCGTTGGGGTGAAGCCAGAGCGGGGTTAACTGTTGCCATTGCCGGGCCTTTGAGCGAGGGACTGCGCGATGGTTGCGCCCTTCAAGTCCCTTATCCTGCCGCTGCTTGTGCTGCCAGCCCTGATCGGCTGCGACAGGTCTGCGGGGCCGCCGCCGCCACCACCGCTGAGCGACATGGCCCTGGCTGCGGTGGTCGAAAAGCCCGGAATCGCGCGTGAAAAGCTGGCCCGCGCGGTCGATGCGCTGTTCACCGGCGAAGACACCGCCGAGACCCGCGCGGTGCTGGTGCTGCAGGGCGGCCGGACCATCGCCGAGCGCTATGGCCCCGGATATCACGAGAACACCCGGTTCATATCCTGGTCGATGGCCAAGACTGTGACCGGGGTAATGATAGGCATGCTGGTCGCTGACGGGCGGCTGCGGCTTGATGAGAGCGTGCCGGTTCCGGCCTGGCAACGCCCCGGCGACCCGCGCGGCGAGATTACCTTGCGCCAGCTGCTGCAGATGCGCTCAGGCCTGCGTCACACCGAAGAGTTCTTCCCGATTGACCAGAGCGACACGCTGCGGATGCTGTTCCTCGACGGGCGCGATGCCATGGCCAGCTATGCCGAGGCGCAGCCGCTCGAGGCCGAGCCGGGGCGCAAGTTCGAGTATTCGAGCGCAACCACGGTAATCCTGGCCGATATCGCTGCACGGGTGCTGAGCGCGAGCGAGGATCCCACAGCGCGGCGCGACGCGGTCAAGGACTATCTCAAGACCCGCCTGTTCGAGCCCGCGGGCATGACCAGCATGGTTCCCGAGTTCGACGCGGCAGGGACCATGGTGGGCGGCAGTCTGATTCACGGAACTGCGCGCGACTGGGCCCGGTTCGGCGAGTTCCTGCGCAATCGCGGCGCGATTGAAGGCGCGCAGCTGGTGCCCTCCGCCTGGATAGATTTCATGACCGCCCCCTCACCGCGGAGCCGCAACTACGGCGCGCAGACCTGGCTCAATCGGCCCCACGAGGAGGGCGCACCGCCCCCGTGGCCGGGCAGCCCGGCGAGTACCTTTTCGCTCAACGGTCACCTTGGCCAGTTCGTTGTGATCAGCCGCGTCCAGGGCCTGACGGTGGTCCGCCTCGGCAAGACCCAGGACGAAGTACTGTTGCCGGTGCAAGCGGCGATCGCCAAGCTCATCACCCTATTTCCCAAGGATGCCGCAAAGTGACCAAGACCGCGCTCATCACCGGCGTTACCGGCCAGGATGGCGCCTATCTCACCCGTTTGCTGCTCGACAAGGGCTACCGCGTCCACGGCATCAAGCGACGCTCGTCGTCGTTCAACACCTCGCGGATCGACGAGATTTATGAGGATCCGCACGTCCCCGATCCGCAGCTGACCCTGCATTACGGCGACCTTACCGATGCCACCAACCTGATCCGGATCGTCCAGGAAACCCAGCCCGACGAGATCTACAACCTCGCCGCGCAGAGCCACGTCGCGGTCAGTTTCGAGACCCCCGAATATACCGCCAATTCCGACGGTATCGGTACGCTGCGGCTGCTTGAGGCAATCCGCATCCTCGGGCTCGAAAAGAAAACCCGGTTCTACCAGGCCTCGACTTCCGAGCTCTACGGGCTGGTCCAGGAAGTGCCGCAGCGCGAAACCACCCCGTTCTACCCGCGCAGTCCTTATGCCGCGGCCAAGCTCTATGCCTACTGGATCACGGTCAACTACCGCGAGGCTTACGGCATCCATGCCTCGAACGGGATCCTGTTCAACCATGAGAGCCCCTTGCGCGGCGAAACCTTTGTCACCCGCAAGATCACCCGTGCGGCGGCGGCGATTGCGCTGGGACGGCAGGACAGGCTCTATCTTGGCAACCTTGATGCGCAGCGCGACTGGGGCCACGCCCGGGAGTATGTCAAAGGCATGTGGATGATGGTCCAGCAGGACGAGGGCGACGACTTCGTGCTCGCCACCGGCGAGACCACCCGGGTGCGCCAGTTCGTCGAGTGGGCTTTCGAAGACGCCGGGATCGCGCTCGAATGGCGCGGGCAAGGCGCCGAGGAACAGGGCTTCTGCCGCCAAACCGGCGCGCTGCGCGTCGCGGTTGATCCGCGCTATTTCCGCCCGACCGAAGTCGACCTGTTGATCGGCGATCCCTCCAAGGCGCATCAGAAGCTGGGCTGGCGGCATGAGACCAGTGTGCGCGATCTGGCGCGCGAGATGGTCGCAGCCGATCTGGTCACCATGCAGACCGCCCCGGTCGGACGCGGCGGCTGATGTACGCGCTGGCCGGCAAGCGGGTCTGGGTCGCAGGGCATCGCGGCATGGTCGGTGCAGCGATCGTGCGGCGGCTGGCAGCCGAGAGTTGCGAGGTTCTGACGGTTTCGCGCGACGAGCTTGACCTCACCGACCAGCGCGCAGTGCTCGGCTGGATGCACAACCATCGCCCGCAGGCCGTGTTCCTCGCCGCGGCGCGGGTTGGCGGGATCCTTGCCAATTCGACTCATCCGGTCGATTTCCTGCGCGACAACCTGCTGATCGAAACCGCGATCTTCACTGGCGCGGAAAGCGCCGGAGTTGAAAAGCTGCTGTTCCTCGGCTCCTCGTGCATCTACCCCAAGCATGCCGACCAGCCGATCGCCGAAGAAGCGCTGCTGGCCGGCCCGCTCGAGGAAACCAACCAGTGGTACGCGATTGCCAAGATCGCCGGGATCAAGCTCGCCCAGGCCTACCGCCAGCAATACGGCTGCGACTATATCAGCGCGATGCCGACCAACCTCTATGGCCCCGGCGACAACTTCGATCCGCAAGGCAGCCACGTCCTTCCCGCGCTGATCCGCAAGGTCCACGAAGCCAAGGCGAGCGGCGGCCCGGTCGAGGTCTGGGGCACCGGGACTCCGCGCCGTGAATTCCTTTACGTAGACGACTGCGCCGATGCCTGCGTGTTCCTGATCAAGAATTACTCCGACGCGCCCCACGTCAACGTCGGCGCCGGCGACGACATCGCGATCATCGAATTGGCGCGGCTGGTGATGGCGGTGCTGGACTATGACGGAGACCTGGTCACCAATCCCACGAAGCCCGACGGCACCCCGCGCAAGCTAATGGATTCGGCGCGGCTCCGGGCGTTGGGCTGGGCGCCACGAGTGGGGCTGCGCGAGGGTATCCGGGTAAGCTACGAGGCCTTCCTCGCTGGCGAGGGGCGAAACCTCTAGCTTGCCCGATCGTGCACCGAATCGCGATCGCCAAGCAGTTCGACTGCAGCGATCCCGGTTTCGTTGATCAGGCCTTCGGGGTCGGGGTGGATCAGGATTTCCACACCGGGAAACTCGGCAAGCAGCTTGGCTTCGATTTCGTCCATCACGGTGTGCGCCTGCTGCACCGTCATCGCGGGATCGACCGCGACGTGGAACTGCACGAAATCGCGGTTGCCTGAAGTGCGGGTGCGCAGATCGTGCAGGCCCTTGAGTTCAGGATGGCGGGCGACGACGTCAAGGAAATGTGCCTTCTTTTGCTCGGGCCACTCGTGATCCATCAGCTGATCAACCGCCTGCTGCGAGGCGTTCCAGGCGCCCCAACCGAGCCACAAGGCAATACCAAAGCCGAAGGCTGCGTCGGCTCCGGCGATCCCGGCGAACTGATCGAGCGCCAGCGCGGCAATCACTGCGAGGTTAAGCGCGAGGTCCGACTGATAGTGGATGTGGTCGGTCGAGATCGCCAGGCTGCCAGTGCTGCGGATTACCCGGCGCTGCCAGGCGAGCAGCGCCAGCGTCGCAACCATCGCGATCACCGAGACCGCGATTCCGCCTTCAGCAGCTTCGGGCCGAGCGCCGGCGAACCATTGTTCGACCGAGCGGAAAGCCAGGCTGAAAGCCGAGATCGCAATCAGCACGACCTGGAACATCGCCGCCAGAGCCTCAGCCTTGCCATGGCCGAAGCGGTGCTTGTCATCCGCCGGTTGGGCCGCGATCCAGACCCCGGCGAGCGTTGCCATGCTGGCGACCAGATCGAGCATCGTATCAGCCAGGCTGCCGAGCATTGCTGCCGAGCCGGTCGAGAACACCGCCCAGGCCTTCATGCCCACCAGCAGCAGCGCGACCGCGATGCTGGCCAGCGCCGCGCTGCGATTGAGAGCAGCGTGATCGCTCATGGGAACAGCAGCGAGCTGGACCAGCCGCCGCCTTCGGTGCGGACGAACAGGCGGCGCTCGTGGAGGCGGAACGGCCGGTCGAGCCAGAACTCGATGCGGCTGGGGGTCAGCCGATAGCCGGTCCAGTGCGGCGGGCGCGGGACCGGGCCAACCAGGTGCTGCGCCGTGGTCTTGGCGATCCGGGCCAGGAAAGCGCCGCGCGAGGCCAGCGGCCGCGACTGGTCCGAAGCATGGGCGCCGAGCTGCGAATCGCGGCCACGGCTGGCGAAATAGGCGTCGGCCATTTCCGGCGAGACCTCTGCCACCGCGCCTTCGATCCGCACCTGGCGGCGCAGCGACTTCCAGTGAAACAGCATCGCCGCCTGTGGGTTGGCAGCCAGTTCCTCGCCCTTGCGGCTCTGGCCGTTGGTGTAGAACACGAAACCCTGGGCATCGCAGTGCTTCATCAGCACCATCCGCAGCGAAGGCGCAGCGCCGGGGGCCGCCGTAGCCAGCGCCACCGCATCGGGATCATTCGGTTCGCGCGCTTTCGCCTCGGCGAACCATTCGCCGAACAGCTCCAGCGGATCGGCGACGGGGATCGCGTCATGGGCTTCCTGTTCCATCGCCCGCGCATAGCCGCGCGAACACGCCGGGGAAAGCGCGACTCGCTCGCAACTGGCTTTAACTCGCACGCATGCCTTGCCCAAACGCTTCGCCGCACCTAGCTTTGCGCGCATGGCTGATCCCTATTCGATCCTGGGCGTGGCGCGCAGCGCAAGCGAGAAGGACATCAAGTCCGCCTATCGCAAGCTCGCCAAGGAGCTTCACCCCGACCGCAACCAGGACAATCCCAAGGCTGCCGAGAAATTCGGCGAGGTCACCAGCGCTTACGATCTGCTGTCCGACAAGGACAAACGCGCGCGGTTCGACCGCGGCGAGATCGACGGCGACGGCAATCCCACCGGGGGCTATGGGTTCGGCGGCGGGGCTGGAGCGGGCGGCGGCTTCGGCGGCGGCGGCCAGCGCGGCTTTCGCGCTGATGGGTTCGAAGGCTTCGGCCAGGAAGGGATCGACCTGGGCGATATTTTCGAAGGTCTGTTCGGCGGCCGCGGCGGAATAGACGGCGCTCCGGGCGGCGGGCGCAGCCGCGCTGCTCCCAAGGGTGCCAATGTCCAGTACAAGCTGGGTGTCTCGCTGACCGACGCGGCGACCCGCGCGACCCAGCGCATTACTCTGGCCGATGGCAAGACCATCGACCTCAAGCTTCCTGCCGGGGTTGAAGACGGCACCCAGATGCGCCTGGCCAGCAAAGGCGATCCCGGACCGGGCGGGGCGGGCGACGCGCTGGTCACGATCAGGCTGCAACCGCACGCCTTCTTCCGCCGCGAGGCTGACAACCTGCGGCTCGACCTACCGATCAGCCTCGACGAGGCGGTGAACGGCGCCAAAGTCAAGGTTCCGACCGCCGAAGGTCCGGTGATGCTGAGCGTGGCCCCCGGTTCGAGCTCGGGCAAGGTGCTGCGGCTCAAGGGCCGGGGTTTCAGCCGCAAGGACGGAACCCGCGGCGATCAGCTGGTTACGCTCGAAGTACAACTGCCTGAGGACGACAACGACCTGGCCCGGCGGCTGGAAGGCTGGCGTGATCCACGCAACCTGCGCGCGCGGCTGGGTATCTGAGCGGTGGATCGACCGCCGCTTGAAGAGGCGCGTCCACCGCTGACCCTGCCCGACCTCTCCCCCGAAGCGCGCCGCAAGCGTGCAGCTGGATTGCAAGGCCGGCTTGATGAGCAACTCGGGCCACAGGGACGATTCTGGCAAACTCGGGCGTTCCGGGTGATCGCCCGGGTCTGGGCCGGGGCCTGGCACGACGGTTTTATCCACGCCGGCAACCTGGCCTACATGACAATCCTGGCCCTGTTTCCGTTCTTCATCACCGTCGGTGCCGGCTTCAGCCTGGTCGGTGAGCAGGCGCAGCGCGAAGCCTCGGTCGCTACCGTGCTGATGGCGCTGCCGCCCGATGTCGCCAGCGCGCTCGGGCCGGTGGCGCGCGATGTGATCGTCGCGCGCAGCGGCTGGCTGCTGTGGGTCGGGGGACTGATCGGGCTGTGGACGGTCGGCAGCCTGATCGAGACGATCCGCGACATTCTGCGCCGCGCCTATGGCACCCGCGAAACGGTTGCCTATTGGCGCTACCGGCTGATCTCCACCGGGGTGATCATCGCCGCAGTCGTGGCGCTGTTCTTCGCGCTGCTGGCCCAGGTTGCGATCGGCACCGCGCAAGAGGTGATTGCCGCCTGGTATCCGCGCGCGACCGGCTGGGCCGATACGCTGGCCACCTCTCAAGTTGTGCCGGCGCTGGTGATCTATGCCTCGCTCTATCTGCTGTTCTTCACCCTTACCCCCACCGCCTACCGCGCGCGGCGCTATCCCAAGTGGCCTGGCGCGCTGGCGGTGACGGTCTGGTGGATGGCGGTTTCGATCGCGCTGCCGCAAGTGTTGCGGCGCTTTTTCACCTACGATCTGACCTATGGCAGCCTGGCAGGGGTGATGATCGCGCTTTTCTTTTTCTGGCTGGTCGGCTTAGGGATGGTAGTCGGCGCCGAACTCAACGCGGCGCTGGCCGAAAGCCCCGAGGAACGCGACATGCTCGGTCAGGCCGGACGCCGCACAACCGAAGCAAGCCAAACGACAGGAAACGCATGAACGAACTGATGAAGGGCAAGCGCGGCCTGATCATGGGCCTGGCCAATGACAAGTCGCTGGCTTGGGGGATTGCTCAGAAACTGAGCGAAGCCGGCGCCGAGCTGGCCATATCTTACCAGGGCGAGGTGATGGAAAAGCGGGTGCGGCCACTGGCCGAGCAGCTCGGCTGCGATTTCCTGATCGATTGCGATGTATCGACCGAGGCAGAACTCGACAAGGCCTTCGCCACCCTGGCCGCGCGTTGGCCGACGATCGATTTCGTGGTCCATGCGATTGGCTTTACCAACAAGGAAGCCCTGCGCGGGCACTATGCCGATATCGGGTTGGAAGACTTCCTGATGACGATGAACATCTCGGTCTACAGCTTCACCGCGGTGGCCCGGCGTGCGGCGGCGATGATGCCGACTTTCGATCCCGAAACTGGCGGTGGTGGCGGGGCGATGCTGACGCTGTCCTACTACGGCGCTGAAAAGTTCGTGCCGCATTACAACGTGATGGGGGTTGCGAAGGCCGCACTGGAAGCCAGCGTCAAGTACCTCGCCAACGATTTCGGGCCACAAGGCATCCGGGTCAATTCGATTTCCGCCGGGCCGATCAAGACCCTGGCGGCCAGCGGGATCGGCGATTTCCGCTACATCCTGAAGTGGAACGAACTCAATTCGCCGCTGCGCCGCAATGTCACGATCGGCGATGTCGGAGGCGCCGCGCTCTACCTGCTGTCAGACCTGTCCTCGGGCGTCACCGGCGAGAATCACCACGTCGATTCCGGCTATCACACCGTCGGCATGAAGCAGGAAGACGCGCCCGACATCGCGCGGAACTGAGAACTATTGCGGTTTGGGGAGCGGCGCGTCGGCAAACGGGTCAAGGCCCTGTTCTGCTGCCCTCTGGCGCTCTTCCATCTGCTTTTCGAGCTCCTCGACCCGCTTCTGGGTCTCCGCAGCCTCTTGATCAACGCTCGACAGCCGCTTCTCGCGCTCGGCGGCGATCAGCTCGGAAAACCGCAGCTCGGGCGCGCTCTCCTTCTCGGCATAGGCCTGTTCGATCAGCCGGCCCGAGCAACCGGTCCAGCCGCCAGCTCCGGTGGGCGAGCAACTCATCGTGCCCGTCCGGCCAACCCGTTCATAGGCCAGCACCTTGTTGTTCCAGGCCTCGTTCTGCGGTGAGAACGATTCGCGCAGCTCCTCGGGAATGCGAAAACGTTCGGCCTCGGCCTTGCGGGCGCAGACCGTAATCGTGTCGTCGCTGGACAATGGGCAGGGATCTTCGCCGAAGACGATCAACTGGTTGACCTTGGCCTCGGGCGTTTCCTGGGCAAGGGCCGGGACAGCCAAAGCAAGCGTGGCGAAAACGGCGAGGAACGGGCGCATGGTGAGAGTCCTTGGCTAGCTGGTCCCAGTATAGGGACTTGGCGCACTGAATGACAGATGAAGCTGCGGAGCGCCTTGTCCGCGATCAAATCCGCTCGGCAAGACGGATCGCGACACGGCAGCCGAGCCGGATCGCTCCCGACAGCAGCGGATAAGCCGGGGCTTGCTCTGCCCCGGCGGCCAGCGCGGTGGCGCGGTGCTCACGCTCGTCGGCGCGGAACGCCTCGATCGTCGCAGAAAGCTCGGGATCGTCTTCGCCCAGCTCGTCGAGCTGCTCGGTGTAATGCCGGTCGATCTCTTCCTCGACCGCAGCGGTGCAGGCCATCGCCGCCTTGGGCCCGATCAGCGCGGTGGCGGCGCCAAGCGCGAACCCGGCGACATGCCAGAACGGCTGCAACGCGGTCGGGCGCACGCCGCGCGCGGCGATCAGGGCATCGAACCGGGCGAGATGCTGTTCTTCCTGCTCGGCCATGTGGCGCACTTCGCCTGCCAGCGCCGCGCGGGTGCCCATCACCGCGAGTTGCCCGGCATAGATCCGGGTCGCGCCATACTCCCCGGCATGGTTAACCCGGATCATCCGTTCAGTGTTGCGCGCGTTCATGCCGCCATCCAAGTTGACCGGCGCAGCAAGGCGAAGATCGCCAGTGCCGCGGCGGTGGAGAACAAGAAGTTGAACCCCGCCAGCGAGATCCCCAGCAGCTCCCACTGAACCTGATCGCAGCGCACCAGCGGCGCATTCATGATCGCCTCGAGCGGATCGCCGCCCAATGCGACTTCAGAGGTGCAGGCGGTCAGCCCCGGAAACTGGCCGTATTCGACCCCGGCGTGGTAAAACCCGATCAGCCCGGAGACGAGCACCGCCAGGGCGGCAAGCGCGACGAACATCCGGCCCGGCGACCGAAGCAGCGCGGCCAGCGCCAAAGGAACCGCCGCGAAATGCGGATAGCGCTGCCACCAGCACATCTCGCAGGGCCACATTCCAAAGCCGTATTGCGAGAGATAGGCCCCGCCCAGCAGCGCCGCCGGAGCCAGCAGCGCCAGCCAGCGCGCCAGGCGCCCCGCGGATTCGCCCTCAAGCACCAGGCTTAGCGCTTCTTGGCGAGTTGCACGCCGCCGGTCCGGCGCAGCGTTTCGATCGCATAGTGGAGCTGGAAGTCCTTGATGCCCTTGGTCTCAAGCTCGGCAGCAGTCACCTTGAAGCGCGGATCGGGATTGCGATCGGCTTCAAGCTGCTTGTCCTTCAGGCTGACCTCATTGACCAGATGGCCGCGCAGGTCGCTTTCGCGCACCGTCAGTTCGGCGCGGCGCCGGGCGTCAGGATCGGACAGCTGCGGCACGCGGATATCGGGCTCGATCCCGCCTTCCTGGACCGAGCGGCCCGAGGGCGTGAAATAGCGCGCGGTGGTGATCTTGACCGCCTGGCTGCGCGCATTGTCGAGGAAATACAGCGACTGGACCGAGCCCTTGCCGAAGCTGCGCTCGCCCATCACCACTGCGCGCTTCTGGTCCTGCAGCGCCCCCGCGACGATCTCCGAGGCCGAGGCCGAGCCCTCGTCGATCAGCACGATCACTGGCAGTCCCTTGGCCACATCGCCCATGAACCGCGCGGCAGTTCCGGCAGGGAGGCCGTCATAGTTCGAAGGATCGTCGGCCTTGAAATAGAGATCCTCGCCAGGATCACGGCCGCGCTGCGAAACGATCTCGCCCTTGGCCAGGAACAGGTCGGACAAGGCCACAGCTTCATCCAGCTCGCCGCCGGGGTTCGAGCGCAGATCGAGCACCAGCCCAGTGAGCTTGCCCGTGCCCTGTTTCCTGAGATCGGCGATCGCGGTGTAGACATAGTTGCCGACATCGGCGGAAAACTCGTTGACGGTGATAACCCCGGTGCTGCCCTCAAGCTTCCAGGTCACCGGCTCGAGCAAGATTTCCTTGCGGGTGACAGTGACGTCGAACGACTTGTCGCGCCCGGCACGGAAGATCGTCAGGCGGATCGAAGTGCCAGCGGCCCCGCGCATCTGGGCCACCGCCTCGTCCAGTTCAACATCGTAGATCAGCTTGCCGTCAAGGTGGGTTATGTAGTCTCCGGCCTTGACTCCGGCTTCGGCGGCGGGGCTGCCGCGCAGCGGCGAGATCACCTTGACCGCGCCATCGTCCATCGCCACCGACAGACCGAGCCCGGAATACTTGCCGTCGATCATGGTATTGAGCCGGGTCATGGAGGCGCCATCGAGATAGGACGAGTGCGGATCGAGCGAAGCCAGCATGCCTTCGATCGCACCCTTTTCCAGCTTGGCATCGTCGGCCTGTTCGACGTACTTGATCTTGACCAGCTGGTAGATCGAGGCGAGCCGGGCAAAGCGCGGCGTGGCGCGGCCATCGACTGCGGCGAGCCCGGCGGTGGTGGCCGGAATCAATGCCACGGCACTGACCAGCATGGCGGCGCGCAGCAGAGGAGCAAATTTCATCGGCGAAAAGCCTTTCAATGCGATTTGACGCGCTTTTATCGCGCGCCACAGATTAACACCAGATGTTGGCCGACCGGCGCGGCATGCCTATCGTCGAATGGCATGATTTCTTGTCTGGTGCGCTGATCGCATCCGCGATCAGCTTGCAACACCGGCCCGGAGGGGCCGACCGCACCAAACAAGTGCCTCATCACGGTCGATAGAATTCGAGGGGGTTGACTGGCTCACCCTGACGCCTGAGCTCAAGCGTCAAGACCGGCCTGACCGGTCCCGCCTGGCCGAGCGGCGAACCGGCGACGAGTTGATCGCCGACCCGCGCATCGAGCCGGGTCAAACCGGTGACCAGCGAGGACCAGCCGCCGTCATGCTCGATGATGACAATGCTGCCATAGCCGCGGTAGGGGCCCGCGAAGGCAACCCGTCCGCCGGCCGGAGCCACTGCCTGGGCCAGCGGGCGCGTAGCAATCGCGATCCCGCGCGAGGCGGGGCGGCCGCTGGCGCTGTCACCGAAACCCGCGACCAGCCGTCCGGTCACCGGCAGCAGGTAGTGCGTCGGTGCATTGCTGGACTGGACTGTCTGGGCGGGAGCGGCCGCGACTACCGCGTTCTGCGGCTGCGCTGGACGCAGCACCGGACCGGGCAGCGCGGCCAGTTCGTTGCGCAGCGCGCCGGCCTGGCCGAGTCCAGCGACCAGGCTCGACAAGTCGCGCGCCGTTTCGGCCAGAGCCAGGGCACGCTCGGCCTCGCGATCGGCCGCGCCGCTTGCGGCGCGCGAGGCGAGGCGCTGGCGGGCTTCGAGCGCGGCCAGGTCCCTGCGGCGGCGGTTGAGATCGCCTTGCGAGGAACGCAGCGCGCGGCTGGCCGACTGGGCTTGCCGCTGCAAGGCCCGGCCGCGCTCCAGATCAGCGCGCAGCCCGGCGGTGCGCCGCTCAACCTGGGGCAGCAAGGTATCCAGCACGGCGCGCAGGTAAACCGCCTCTTGCACCGAGCCAGGGTAAAGCAGCGAAAGCACCGGCGGGCGGCGCGACAAGCGCTGCAGCGCGGCAGTCAACTCGATCAGCGGGCGCTGCTTTTGTGCCAGCGCCACCCTGAGTAGCGCCTGCTGCCGCTCGATCAGCCCGATCCTGGCCTCGTTGCCGGCAATGCCGGCCTCAGCTTCCTGCACCCGCGCGGCCAGCGCCGCGCTTTCCTGTGCAGTTCGCTCCGCAGCGGCGACCGCGCTTTGTGCATTGACCTCAAGCGCTTCGGCGCGTTGCCGCGCGGCGGCGCCTTGCTCGCGGGCTTCGTCTAGGGCACGGGCCGCATCGCCGTCATTGTCGAACCCGGCCTGGCCCTGGGCCGTGCCCTGATCGGCTGCCAGCAGGACAGCCAGAGGCAACAGGAAAAGAGCGTACCGGCGGGTCATCGCACGACCTTATCCCGAACGATGGTAAGGATGGCCAGCAAGAATGCTGGTCGCGCGCCACAATTGCTCGGCGAGCATGGTCCGGGCGAGAAGGTGCGGCCAGGTCATCGCGCCGAAGCCGAGCAGCAGATCGGCCTTGTCGCGAGCCGCTTCGCCATGCCCATCGGCCGCCCCGATCAGGAACCGCGCCTCGCGCACCCCGTCGTCGCGCCAGCGCCCAAGCAGCGCGGCAAAATCTTCTGAGGTCAGCTGCTTGCCGCGCTCGTCAAGCAGGACGATGCGCGCCGGGGTCAGCACTTCGGGCAAGTTGCCGCCGGTTTCGGGCAGTTCGGTGAGTTTGAACGGCCAGCTGATCCGCTTGGCATAGCGATCGACCAGCTCAGCCTCGGGCGAACGGCCAATCTTGCCGCGGGCGATGATGTGCAGAAGCATCGCGGATCAGGCGGTACCTGAATCTCCGAATGCCCACATCCGCTCAAGGTTGTAGAAGGTGCGCACTTCCGGGCGGAACAGGTGAACCACCACGTCGCCCGCATCGATCAGCACCCAGTCGGCGGCGGGCAAGCCTTCGATCCGGGCGTGGCCAAAGCCGCCCGCCTTGATTCGCTCGGCCAGCTTCTGGGCCATCGCGGCGACCTGGCGCGTCGAACGCCCCGAGGCGATCACCATGTGATCGGCGATCGAGCTTTTGCCTTCGAGCGGGATCGAAACCAGCTCCTGCGCCTGGTCGTCGTCGAGCGATTTCAGGACAAGCTCGTGGAGCGAGCCCGGCTCCGTCGAGGGAAGCGGGGCGGGAACGCCGGCGGCAGTAGCGGTCGGCAGTGGTTGGGCAGGCGTCATTTAAGCGGAAACGGCTCCTCTGTGCGGGCTTCGCGGCCAAGGGCGGTCCAAGGTCATGCGATGTCGGGATCGACGGGATGGTGGGTCAGCGGATCGCGCTGGGCTTTGCCCGAATAGCGGCGGGCCCAGTCAGGATCGGCGCGGCGAATCGCTGTCGCCGAACGCGGATCGGGATCGAAACGCAGATGTATCAGCGCGGGAGCGCTCCATCCTGCCCGGTTGTTCAAGCTGGCGGGCGACCGCCGGTAACGGCCGAGCCAGGCCCCCGCGGGGCTCGCGGCGGCAGCGCCATCATAGCCCGGACGAGCGATCACCGCAATCGGCATGGTGCGAGCAATCGATCGCCAGTCGCGCCAATGGTGAAACTGGGCGAGATTGTCGCTGCCCATCAGCCAGACGAAACGATGCCCGGGAAAGCGCCGCTTCAGCTTGCGCAAGGTGTCGATGGTGTAGCGGGTGCCCAGCTCGCGCTCGATTGCAGTCGGCACGATGGCCGCGCGCCGCGCCTGTTTCCGCGCCGAACCGAGCCGCGCTGCAAGCGGCGCCATGCCGGCATTCGGCTTGAGCGGATTGCCCGGCGAGACCAGCCACCAGACCGCGTCGAGCCCCAGCGCCTGGGCGGCGAACCGCGAAATTCGGCGATGCCCGCCGTGTGCAGGGTTGAAGCTGCCGCCCAGAAGCCCGATCCGGCTCAGGGACGCACCTGTCCGCTACCGCGCACCAGCCACTTGTAGGTGGTGAGCCCTTCCAGCGCGACCGGGCCGCGGGCATGGAGCCGCCCCGTGGCGATGCCGATTTCCGCGCCCAGCCCGAACTCGCCGCCGTCGGCGAACTGGGTGCTGGCATTGGCCATGACGATCGCGCTGTCAGCCTCGGCCAGGAACCGCTCGCAAGCCGCGGCATCCTCGCTGACGATCGCCTCGGTGTGGTGCGAGGAATGGCGGGCGATATGCTCGAGCGCGCCGTCGAGCCCATCGACCACCGCGACCGCCAGCACCGCGTCGAGGTATTCGGTGTCCCAATCGTTGGCGCTGGCCGGCACAATCCGCTGATCGAGCGCTATGGCCCGCGCATCGCCGCGCAGTTCGCAGCCGGCCTCGAGCAAGGCCGCGACCACCGCCTGGCTGGCGGGAAACCGCGCGTCGAGCAGCAGCGTTTCCATCGCCCCGCAAATGCCCGTCCGGCGCATTTTGGCGTTGAGCGCGATGGCCTGGGCCTTGGCCGGATCGGCGGCGGCGTGGATGTAGGTGTGGCAAATCCCATCGAGGTGGGCGAGCACCGGCACCCGGGCATCGGCCTGGACCCGCGCGACCAGGCTTTTGCCGCCGCGCGGGACGATCATGTCGATCAGCCCGGCCGCGGCGAGCATTGCGCCCACTGCGGCGCGGTCCTGGGTCGGAACCAGCAGCACCGCCGCTTCGGGTACCCCGCCAGCGACCAGTCCTTCGACCAGCGCGGCGTGGATTGCGCGGTTGGAATGCACCGCCTCGCTGCCCCCGCGCAGCAGCACCGCATTGCCCGAACGCACGCACAGCGCGGCGGCATCGGCGGTGACGTTAGGGCGGCTTTCATAAACGATCCCGATCAGCCCGACGGGGATCCGCACCCGGCTGAGCTGCAAACCGTTGGGGCGCTGGGTGGTGTCGATCACTTGCCCGACCGGATCGGGCAGGTCGGCGACCTGAGCGACCGCATCGGCGATTGCTGCAAGCCGGGCGGGATCAAGCCGCAACCGGTCGAGCAGTGCGGCGCTCAGGCCATTGGCCTCACCCGCGGCCAGATCGCGGGCATTGGCGGCGAGAATGTCGGATTCGTGTGAGCGCAGCGCTGCGGCGGCAGCGTGCAGCGCGGCTGCTTTGGCAGCCGAATCGAGCCGCGCCAATGCCCGCTGCGCGGCGCGCCCGGCCACGGCGAGCCGCGCGATCAGCGCCCCGGGTTGTTCGGCAAAGGCAGGTTGGGAAGACATCACAAGCGCCTAGCATTGCGCCCGAAATTTGTCACCGGTAGCAATTGTTCCTTCGTTCTGTCGCAAATCTGAACGATTCATCCCGAGAGTGCTTCGACTCGCCGTCTTCGGGTGCCCGGAGATTCGCTTACACTGAAGTAAGCTGCTAGCGGCCCCGGCACGCAAGGTCACAACGGGACTCGGGGTCGTTTTGAAAAATATCGCCGCCGGCGGGTTTAGGGACCGCCTGCGGAGCTGGTTTCCGGATCGCGAATTCTTCATGCGATCCCAGGGGCAGGTCCGCTTCATCAAGATTTCCGCGCGGGTGCAGATGATTGCTGCAGGCGCAGTGGCGGCTTTGCTGCTGGTCTGGGTGACGAGCATCTCGGCGATGGCGATATTGCAATATGTCGCCTCGCGCGACCGGCTCGCCTTGCTTGATCGCGAGGCCGAAGTGGCCAAGTCCGAAGGCCGGCTCAACTCCTACCGCAGCAATCTCGGCAAGGTTTCAAACGATATCGGACGCCGTCAGGATTTCATCGAAAAGGTGGTCCAGGCCCATCTCGGCGATTTGCCCGCCGACCAGAAGGCCGGCGAAACCGTCTCCAATAGCGCCAGCGAAGCCGCCGAGACCGTCCGCAAGGTTAGCGCGGCCGTGCCGGAAGCCGCCGGACTCGCCCGGATCGAAGCGCGCCAGCTCGCCTTTGTCGAAGCGCTCACCCGGCTCGCCGACCGCCGCGCATTGGCTGCTGCGGCCACGCTGCAACGGCTCGGCCTCAATCCCCGCGCGATGGTCGCCTCGATCGACGACCGCAGCGCGCAGGGCGGCCCGCTGCTCTCCCTGGCGACCGGTGCGAACGGGCGGATCGACCAGCGCTTCCAGCGGCTCGGCCTCAGTCTGGCGCGGATGAGCGCGCTTGAGCGTTCGGTCGCCACCCTGCCGCAAGCACTGCCCGCAGGCTTGCAATACATCTCTTCAGGCTTCGGTTACCGCGCCGATCCCTTTACCGGCGGCGCGGCGATGCATACCGGGCTTGACTTCCGCGGTCCGCTCGGCGCCCCGATCTACGCCGCCGCGCGCGGTACGGTCAGTTTTGTGGGTGTGCGCTCGGGCTATGGCAACTGCGTCGAGATAGCGCACGGCAATGGCCTGATCACCCGCTATGCCCACATGTCGCGATTCCGCACCCAGGTCGGCCAGGCGGTTCGCCCGGGCGAAGTAATCGGGCTGATCGGTTCGAGCGGCCGCTCGACCGGACCGCACCTGCATTTCGAAGTGCGGCTCAATGACCGGGCGATGAACCCGCGTCCCTTCCTGGAGGCAGTGCCCCATGTTCTCGAAGAAGGCGGCCGCAGCGCCGCGCGCAGCCCAGGCCAGACCGATGGCTAGCACGACCTTTTCGGTGCTGGGCGCCGACACCCAGATCAAGGGCAACATTTCCGCTTCGGCTGACCTGCATATCGACGGGCGGATCGAGGGTGACGTGGCTTGCACGTCGCTGGTCCAGGGCGAAGGAAGCGAGATCGTCGGCGCGATCAAGGCTGAGAGCGCCCGGCTGGCAGGCACTGTCCGCGGGACGATTTCGGCGCGCGAGCTGGTAGTGCTGAAAAGCGCGCACATCCACGGCGATGTCCACTACGATGCCCTGACCATCGAGCAAGGCGCCCAGGTCGACGGCCGCTTTGCCCCGCGCAGCGCCGATGACGCGGCCACCGTGGTCAGCCTCAACGCCGGCTAGAGTTTTTCCGGAGTAGACATCACCAGCCCGCTCCCCCTCCCGACCACCCATATTTTACAATGGCTTGGGTGGTCGGGAGGGGGAGCGGGCTGGTGATGTCTACTCCGGAAAAACTCTAGCCG
>JANOGS010000107.1:0-5150 GCA_031414115.1 Novosphingobium sp.
GGCGGGCGTTCGGGCTCCTACGAGAACATCCTCGGTGATGCCCGGCGTCAGGCGCTGGCTGAAATGGAAGCCGAAGCCACCAAGCTGGGCGGCAATGCGGTGATCGGGGTCGATCTCGACTACGAGGTGATCGGCGCCAACGGCTCGATGCTGATGGTCTCGTGCTCGGGAACCGCCGTGGTTGTCTGAGCGCCGGGTCTCGGCTAGGGGGCAGGCCAGTTCCCATCCCTAGCTGTAAGACGCAAGCAATGGCCGGCCATTCCAAATTCAAGAATATCATGCACCGCAAGGGTGCGCAGGATAAAAAGCGCGCGGGACTGTTTTCCAAGCTTTCCCGCGAAATCACTGTCGCCGCCAAGATGGGCATGCCCGATCCGGACTTTAACCCGCGGCTGCGCGCGGCGGTCAACGCGGCCAAGGCGCAGTCGGTCCCCAAGGACAACATCCAGCGCGCGATCGACAAGGCCACCAAGGGCGAAGGCGATAACTACGAAGAGATCCGCTATGAAGGCTACGGCCCCGGCGGGGTGGCCTTGATCGTCGAGGCGCTGACCGACAACCGCAACCGCACTGCCACCAATGTTCGCACCGCCTTCGCCAAGAATGGCGGCAACCTGGGCGCCAGCGGCGCAGTCAGCCACGGGTTCGAACGGCTCGGACTGATCGAATATGGGGCCAAGGCGGGTGATGAGGACAAGGTCCTGGAAGCCGCGATCGAGGCCGGGGCCGAGGATGTCGAAAGCGACGAGGACGGCCACGCGATCTGGACTTCGCTGGAGACCCTGCATCCGGTCGCGCGCGAACTGGAAAAGGCACTGGGCGAGGCCGCGGGGGTCAAGCTCGCCTGGAAACCCGGGCTCAAGGCCGAAGTCGGCGAGAGCGATGCGGCGACCTTGCTCAAGCTGATCGATGTGCTCGACGATGATGATGACGTCCAGGCGGTCTGGGGCAATTACGAAATCCCCGACGCGGTAATGGAAAAGCTGGGCTGATGCTCGGACTGGCCGCGAAAGCGCTGCTCGCGGGCGCGCTGATCGTGGCCATTGCCGAGATTGGCAAGCGCCTGCCGACGGTGGCGGCGCTGGTTGCTTCGCTGCCGCTGGTTTCGGTGCTGGGGATGATCCTGCTGTGGCACGAGCGGCCTGATCCGGAAAACATGGCGGTCCATGCTCAGGCGACTTTCTGGTACGTGCTGCCCAGCCTGCCGATGTTCCTGGCGATCCCGGCAATGCTGCGCGCCGGGCTGCCGTTCTGGCTGGCCTTGGCGGCGGGCTGCGCGCTGACGATCGCGCTGTACTTCGCGATGGCGCATTTCGGGCCGCGCTTCGGGATCAGGCTGTAGCGTGCTGATCATCGGCCTCGACCCCTCGCTGTCCTGCACCGGCTGGGGTATCGTCGCCAAAAGCGGCAGCCGACTCAGCCACATTGCCAATGGCCAGGTCAAGACCGACCCGGCGGCAAGCCTGCCCGAACGCCTGGTCACGCTCGACCGCGAACTGAGCGACGTGATCCTAGCTTATCGCCCGAATACCGCCGCAGTCGAGGAGGTGTTCGTCAACAAGAACCCGCAATCGACACTCAAGCTTGGCCAGGCCCGCGGCGTGTGCCTGCTGGCGCTGGCCCGCGCCGGGCTGCCGATCAGCGAATATGCCACGCGGCTGGTCAAGAAGGCGATCGTCGGCACCGGCGCGGCGGACAAGGCGCAGGTCCAGGCGATGCTGCGGGTGCTGCTGCCAGGGGTCAAGCTGGCCGGGGCCGATGCTGCGGATGCCCTGGCGGTGGCGATCGCGCATGCGCATCTGATGCGCGGCTAAAGGTCCTCGCGCTCAAGCGCCTTCTGGTAGCTCCAGTATTCGGACGGTGTGCAGTTTCCGGCCCTTACATAAAGACAGGCGCGGACCGCGCCGTTGTCCTTGCAGTTGACTTCGCGATAGCCCTGCGCGCCAGCGGGAAGCGCCGGGAAGACCAGCGCATTGGCCGCAGCGGTGAGCTCCGCGGGCACGGCCTCGCCGCCGCCCAGCACTTTCGCGGCGGCGACATAGAGCGGCGTCTCACCCGGCAGCAGCGCCGGTACCAGATGGGCGCGCCACTGGTCGGGCAGGGCTATCCCGCAGACCCCGCCGCGCTCGACCCCGGCCAGCGCCGCGAGCGGGATCGGACTGCCGCCGCGCATTGCCCGAGCGCCGCCCGATTGCCGCTCCGCAGCCAGCGAGGCGACCAGCCACAGCCCGCAAAGCAGTGTTAGATGGACCGCCCCAAGCCGCCGCCCGCGCCATGCCGCGAGCCGATTGGCGAGGTTTACCGAGCTGATCGCGGCCAGCACTGTTATCAGCAGCGTCGAGAGCCAGACGAAGCGGTATTCCTTGTGTCCGATCAGGCTGTGGAACACCAGGTTGGCCAGCACCGCCCAGACCAGCGGGCGATAGCGCGGCGGGGCCAGCACCGCTCCGGCCAGGATCAGGGGCGCCGCCGGACCGAGGTGGAGCAGCAGCAGGCGGGCATATTCTAGCGGCCCGGTGACGCCGAAGCGCGCCGCGCGGCTTTCGCCGATGTTGTAAGTGAAGTTGACCCAGACCCATTCGAACGGCCAGCGCCCCATCCCCAGATCGCTGGCCGTGCCGATCAGAGCCGCGCCGATCCCGCCGCTCAGCACTTCGCGCCAGGCCCGCCAGTCGCCGCGCAGGCTGGCGAGCACCAGCACTGCGGCGAACGGGGCATATTGCAGCCGCACGATCACTCCCAGCCCCAGCAGCAGCCCCGCACAGCGCAGCGCGGCGCGGCCGCGCGCCGCGTCCAGTAGCAGCGGCGCAGCCAGCGCGATCAGCCCGGTGGCCAGCACTTCGGACAGCAGCAGGGTGGAAAACAGCACACTTTCATACCATAGCGCGGCCACGAACAGCGCGGCCAGCGCATGTGCCCGCGAAGTCAGCGCGCCCAGCCGCCAGGCCGCCGGCAGCGCCAGCAGGGTCAGCGCCAGAAAGCTCCAGCGCGTCGCCAGCATCGGCGTCAGCGTGCCCGGCGCGAACTGGTTGCCCAGCCAGAACGGCACCGCCAGCAGCTGCGCGATCAGGCCGTTGCGGGCGCCATAGCGGTATTCCCACGGCACGATCCCGTGCCCGGTGGCGAGCCGCTTGGCCTGTTCGAGGTATTGCATGATTTCGTCGGCGTGGCTGATTTCGAACGGCGCAAAGGCGCGCGCGCGCAGCACCAGCCCAGCCAGCGCTACCAGCGCGGCGGCGATCAACCAGGCGCGGTTTGTGGTGTTTTCCCCCTGCATCGGCCCCGGATAGCCGGGCGCGGCCGCACTGTCATCGCCCGCTGGTTTTTGCTTCCACCGGAATCCGCGCTGTGCCATAGAACAAACCATGATCGCCCGCCTTTCCGGCACGCTTGACGATTTCGGCCCCGATTGGGCGGTGATCGACGTGGGCGGGGTCGGCTACCTGGTCCATTGCAGCGCCAAGACCTTGGACGCGCTGGGCCCCAGGGGTGAGGCGGTGACGGTCCACACCGAATTGCAGGTCAGCGAAAACGACCTGCGCCTGGTCGGCTTCGCCAGCGGGGCCGAGCGCGAGTGGTTCCGGCTGCTGACCGGGGTGCAGGGGGTTGGCAGCAAGATGGCGCTGGCAGTACTCTCGGCGCTTGCGGTGGAAGAGCTGGCGCGGGCCTGCGGCAGCGGCGATGCGGCGATGGTGGCGCGCGCGCAAGGGGTCGGGCCCAAGCTCGCGGGGCGGATCGTCAATGAATTGAAGGACAAGGCCGGGGCGATGCCGGGCGTTGCCGGGGTTGCGATGGCCTCGGCTCCGGCAGGCTCGGCCAGCGCGGACGCGGTCTCGGCGCTGCAGAACCTGGGGTTCAAGCCCAACGTGGCGGCATTGGCAGTGGCGCGGGCAGTCGAAGAGCTGGGCGAGGGGTCGGGATTGAATGAGCTAGTGCGGGTGGCATTGAAGCGGGCGGCGGGGTGAATCCTATGAAAGCTCGACAAATCTCTAGAAATATGTATGATATTCCTATGGCCCAACTCAACGTCACCATTCCGCCCGCTTTGCGCTCCTGGGTCGATCACCGCGTCGCCGAGGGCCGCTACACCAGCGCCAGCGATCTGGTCCGCGATCTGCTCCGCAAGGATCAGGAAGCCGCCGAGGAAGAGGCCGAGTGGCTGCGCGGTCTGATCGCTGAGGGGCTGGCTTCGGGCAGACTCAACCAACGCCCTGAGGATGTGTTGCGTGAGATAATCGCCGAATATCCTGCAAGAAATGGCTGAACTTGACCTTAGCCCGGCGGCGCGCGCCGATCTGTTCGAAATTCGTGTCTACAGCGTTGATCAGTTTGGCGTCGCGGTCGCCGACAGCTATTTTCTTGGTTTTGACGCCGCTTTTGCGCTCTTGCGGGAGCATCCAATGGCCGGAGGCGCTCGCGCCGATCTGGGCAAAGGCATTCGCTGCCTGATCCATCGCCGCTACCGGATTTTCTACCATATCGATGGCGATACGGTTGTGATCGTGCGAATCGTGCATCACGCCAGGGATGCGCGGCGGGCATTGAAGGGGACGGCGGGGTGAGAGTGTTTGCAAATTTGATCGCCTGCGTACTGGCAGCTTGCACAGCGTCCGGGACCACATCTGACTCTAGCGCGAAGCCTAACGGAGGCGATCCAATCAACTATGAATTGGCCATCCACCTGGACGCTGAGTCACTGGCCGAAATGGGCATGAAAGAAGCCTATGTGGAGCTACAGCGGCAGTCGGTCGACATCGAGGTGCAATGGGCTCCGATGCGAGAAATGTTCGACGGGAAGAATGAGGGTTTTGACGGCGGTGCGAACTATCGCGTGGAAGTGAATAGAAAAGTCTATCCGGTATTCGGTTCGACTCCCGCCAACGATCCTTGGGCGGTAGCCACAGCAACCTTCTTCGATGTTGTAAACAGTCAATTGTCCGATTTCCCCTTTAAGTTCTATGCGATTAACGCGGGCAATGACTTGTATGCTATACGCTTGACAGCAGAGGAATTTAAGCGGGCCCAGTTGTATCATATGGGATCGCCATACGGTCCCTACTTACCAAACTACACGCCACCAAATTACGGCTTGCCGCGATGACCGATAACCCCCACCTCACCCCGCAGCGCCAGCCTGAGGACGCCGACGC
>JANOGS010000108.1:0-2917 GCA_031414115.1 Novosphingobium sp.
GAATTCCAGCCCCTTGGCGGCGTGGATGGTCATGATGGTAAGCTTTTCGGCATCGGGGCTGGCGTCGTTGTCCATCACCAGGCTGACGTGTTCGAGGAATTCGCCGAGGGTCTCGTATTCCTCCATGGCCCGGGCCAGTTCGGCGAGGTTCTCCAGCCGCCCGGCGCTCTCGGCGCTTTTCTCGGCCTGGAGCATGGCGGTGTAGGTGCTTTCGTCGAGCACGGTGCGGACCAGTTCGGCGGGAATGAGCGTCCTGGCGAAATCGCGCCAGCGGGCGACATCGCGCATCAAGGCCAGCAGGGTGTTGCGTGCGCGGGAGGGCAACTCGTCGCTGTCGGCGATCTCGATCGCCGCGAGGCTGAGCGGCACGCCGCGGGCGCGGGCATGGCGGTGAAGCTTCTCGAGCGTCTTGTCGCCCAGCCCGCGTTTGGGGGTGTTAAAGATTCGCTCGAAGGCGAGGTCGTCGCTCGGCTGGGCGATCAGACGGAGGTAGGCGAGGGCATCCCTGATCTCCGCCCGCTCGTAGAACCGGAAGCCGCCGACGATGCGGTAGGGCAGGCCGATCGCGATGAAGCGGTCTTCGAACTCGCGGGTCTGGAACTGGGCGCGGACCAGGATCGCGACCGTGGCCAGGCTCGCCCCTTCGCGCTCGAGCCGCTCGGCCTCCTCGCCCACCCGGCGGGCTTCCTCGGGGCCGTCCCAGACGCCGATCACGCGGACCTTGTCGCCGCCATTGCGCTCGGTCCACAGCGTCTTTCCGAGCCGCTGGCTGTTGGCGTCGATCAGCCCCGAGGCAGCGGCGAGAATGTCCGGCGTCGAGCGGTAGTTCTGCTCCAGCCGGATCACCTTGGCGCCGGGGAAGTCCTGTTCAAATCGCAGGATATTGGCCACTTCGGCGCCGCGCCAGGAATAGATCGACTGGTCGTCGTCGCCGACCACGCAGATGTTCTTGTGCTCCTGCGCAAGCAGCCGCAGCCACAGATACTGGACCTGGTTGGTGTCCTGGTACTCGTCGACCAGCACGTATTTGAAGCGCTTCTGGTATTGCTCCAGAATCTCGCGATGGCCGCGCAGGATGTTGAGCATGTGCAGCAGCAGATCGCCGAAGTCGCAGACGTTGAGCGCTTTCAATCGCTCC
Organism: Novosphingobium sp.; assembly: GCA_031414115.1. GTDB lineage: Bacteria > Pseudomonadota > Alphaproteobacteria > Sphingomonadales > Sphingomonadaceae > Novosphingobium. Next base: position 1,139 of record JANOGS010000108.1, read on the forward strand.
TGATAGAGCCGGTAGAACTTCTGCCCCTGGCCATTGGCATAGGCCTCGCTGTCGCCCGCGGAGAGGTCCGACGGGTTGAGCCCCTTGTTCTTCCAGCGGTCGATGCAGCCCGCCAGCAACCGCGCCGGCCAGCGCTTCTCATCCAGCCCCTCAGCCTGGATCAGCTGTTTCAGCACCCGTAACTGATCGTCGGTGTCGATAATCGTGTAGTTCGATTGCAGCCCGGCCAGCTCGGCATGGCGGCGCAGCAGCTTCGCGGCGATCGAGTGGAAAGTGCCGAGCCACGGCATCCCCTCCACCGCCGGACCGACGAGGTGCGCGACCCGTTCCTTCATCTCGCGCGCGGCGCGGTTGGTGAAAGTGACGCAGAGGATCTCGCTCGGCCAGGCCAGCCGCGAACGGACGATGTAGGCCAGCCGCGCGGTCAGTGCTGCGGTCTTGCCAGTACCCGCCCCGGCCAGCATCAGCACCGGGCCCTCGGTCGCCAGCACGTCCTCGCGCTGCGGCGGGTTGAGCCCGTCGAGCAGGGGGTCAGACATCAGGGATAGAGCTGGCGAGCGTGGAGGAGGCGCAGGACCGTCACCGACTTTGGACCGACTTTGTAGACAACCAGATAATTCGGATGCACCACCAGTTCGCGCGTGTTCGCAACACGCCCTGGGCGTCCAATTTCGCTGAATGCTCTAAGCGCGCTTAGCTTTAGTTCGATGTCCTGTTCCAGGCGAACCGCAGCAAGGACATTGCGCTGCGCTACATAGTCAAGAATTTCCAGATATCTCTGGCGCGCGCTACGCCGCCAGATCAGGGTTCGCATCTTTGTACTTTGCAATTATGGCTTTCGCTTCACGCATGACCTGTTCGTGCGGGATTCCCGGGCCCTTCTCTTTGAGGGCCGCTTCTACCTGTGCGCGGAACCACTTGTCATAGGCTTCCGCCTCTTCCGTGGTGGCGAATTCTGAGACGATTGGATCGAGCTTGGCCATGTCGGGCAGCCTACCACACCATCTGGAACAAACCAAGAGCGATTGACTCCGACTGCCGCTTGGGCAAGGCAAAGGTCAATGCACCCCGTCCGCCAGCACGCCCGCGTTCTCACCGCAAGCCTGGTCGGCACGGCGGTGGAGTTCTTCGATTTCTACATCTTTGGCACCGCCGCCGCGCTGGTGTTCGGATCGCTGTTCTTTCCTTCGGAATCGACCGCGGCGCAGCAGCTCGCCGCTTTCATGAGCTTTGGCCTGGCGTTCTTCGCGCGGCCACTTGGTGCAATCGCATTTGGCCATTTCGGCGACCGGATCGGGCGCAAGGCAACGCTGGTCGCCTCGCTGCTGCTGATGGGCGGATCGACCGTGCTGATCGGGTTCTTGCCCGGCTACGCGGCGATCGGCGTGACGGCGCCCCTGCTGCTATGCCTGCTGCGCTTCGGCCAGGGCTTCGGGCTGGGCGGCGAATGGGGCGGGGCGGCGCTGCTCGCGACCGAAAACGCGCCGCGCGGCTGGGAAAGCCGGTTCGGCGCCGCGCCGGCGATGGGTGCACCGATCGGCTTTTTGTTCTCCAACGGAATGTTCCTTGTCCTCGGGCTGGGCCTAAGCGAGGCGGACTTTCTGGCCTGGGGCTGGCGGATCCCGTTTCTGGCCAGCGCGGTGCTGGTGGTGATCGGCCTGTGGATTCGCCTCCGCATCGCCGAGACCCCAGCCTTTGCCCGGGCCGAAGCCCCGCCCGAGGCGGTGCCGATCGCGACGGTAATCCGCCAGCACCCAGGCTTGCTGATCGCGGCCTCGG
>JANOGS010000109.1:0-1851 GCA_031414115.1 Novosphingobium sp.
CATGATCGTCTCGTAGCCCGCCTCATCCAGCGCGAAACAGGCGTGGCAGCAGCAATAGTCGAACTCGATCCCCTGGCCGATGCGGTTGGGGCCGCCGCCAAGGATGACGATCTTTTTCCGATCGGTGGGGGCGGATTCACACTCCGGCGCGCCGAAGCTCGGAGCCTCGTAGGTCGAATACATGTAGGGGGTGATGGCCTCGAACTCGGCGGCGCAGCTGTCAATCCGCTTGAACACCGGATGGACACCAAGCTTGTGGCGCAGCGCGCGGACCTCGTCCTCGCTGGTGGCGCCGGCCATCATCTCGAGCACGTCATGGAGCAGGCCCGAGCGCCGCGCCTGGGTTTCGCCCATTCCGCCGGCGACGTGGACCCCGCGCACGGCAAGCACCGCCAGCCGCTTGTCGGAAAAGCCCATGGCTTTGAGGCGGCGCAGCCCGGCGGCGTCGGTCGGCAAGCCGTCGCGCTGGATCGCGACTTCCTCGGCAATGATCTCCTCGATCTGGCGCAGGAACCACGGATCAAAGTGCGTGATCGCCTGGACTTCCTCGACGCTGAAGCCTTCGCGGAAGGCCTGGGCGATGACCAGGATCCGGTCCGGGGTCTGGCGCGACAGCGCGGCGGTGACCGAATCGCGGCCCTTGCCTTCGAGTTCGAGCACCCGGTTGAACCCGTCGAGCCCGGTTTCGAGGCCGCGCAAGGCTTTCTGCATCGATTCCTTGAAGCTGCGCCCGATCGCCATCACTTCGCCGACCGATTTCATCGCGGTCGACAGCAGCGGTTCGGCACCCTTGAACTTCTCGAAGGCAAACCGGGGGATCTTGGTGACGACGTAATCGATGCTGGGCTCGAAGCTGGCCGGGGTGGCCCCGGTGATCTCGTTGGTCAGCTCATCAAGCGTATAGCCAACCGCCAGCTTGGCCGCGACCCGGGCGATCGGGAAGCCGGTCGCCTTCGAGGCCAGCGCGGAACTGCGCGAAACCCGAGGGTTCATCTCGATCACGATCAGCCGGCCATCGGCGGGGTTGACCGCGAACTGGACGTTCGAGCCCCCGGTCTCGACCCCGATCTCGCGCAGCACGGCGATGCTGGCGCTGCGCATGATCTGGTATTCCTTGTCGGTCAGCGTCAGCGCCGGGGCGACGGTGATCGAATCGCCGGTGTGGACCCCCATCGGATCGACGTTCTCGATCGAGCAGATGATGATGCAGTTGTCGGCTTTGTCGCGGACAACCTCCATCTCGTATTCTTTCCACCCGAGCAGGCTTTCATCAATCAAGATTTGCCCGACCGGTGACGCATCGATGCCAGAGCGCGCGATGACGTCGAATTCCTCACGATTGTAGGCAACGCCGCCGCCCGTGCCGCCCAAGGTGAACGCGGGCCGGATGATGGCGGGCAAGCCGATTGTTTCGAGCGCTGCCATCGCCTCGGCGTGCCCGGCTGCGCGATCATAGGAAACAATATGGCCAGCCGTGTTTCGGATTGGCGGCGATGACGCGATCGACGCGCGCGGGCTTTCGAGCCCAATGCGATCCATGGCTTCGCGAAACAGCTTTCGGTCTTCTGCCTTGTCGATCGCCTCAGCCTTGGCACCGATCAACTCGACACCGTATTTGGCGAGCACGCCCATGCGCTCCAACGCCAACGCCGTGTTGAGCGCGGTTTGCCCGCCCTTGGTCGGCAGCACGGCATCGGGGCGTTCTTTGGCGATGATCTTGGCGACCACATCCGGCGTGATCGGTTCGATGTAGGTCGCGTCCGCCAGATCCGGGTCGGTCATGATGGTGGCCGGATTGGAATTGACCAAAATGATCCGGTAACCCTCAGCGCGCAGCGCCTTGCAGGCTTG
>JANOGS010000110.1:0-3865 GCA_031414115.1 Novosphingobium sp.
GACCATGGGCCTGCCGATGGTGATGGGCCGCAAGACCTTCGAATCGCTCCCCGGCCTGCTCCCCGGCCGCCGTCATATCGTCCTGACCCGCGACAAGGCCTTGGCGCTATCGGGGCGAAGTCTCAAGCTTGACTTTGCGCAGGCGCGGGACCAATAGCGCGCCCTTCGCCGGCTGATGGCCCAGGCTGCTGTAGCTCAGTGGTAGAGCGCACCCTTACCAAGGGTGAGGTCGGGAGTTCAATCCTCCCCAGCAGCACCAGCCGCGCCGCTTGCCGCCTCAGTTGGGCATGACCGAGTAGTCGGCCGACGCGCTTGAGGTGAGTTCGCGCTTCATTTTGCCCCCGTCGCTGGAAACGTTGATCCAGACGACCGAGGCGAGCCCGGCGGCAACAGCAAGAAAGACATAGCGCATGGGCCTGCTCCGATTGTACAGGTCCCCTGGTCAGCCGCGCTTATCGCAGGGATTGGTGAACGCACCGTTCGGGGGTGCGGTAAGCGCTGTTTAACCCTGTTTGAGCGACTGTTCGCACCGCAGTGCGATTGGCTCCGGTCCGTTTCCCTGCCGAAGGTCGCGGCAAAGGCCCGGTTCCGGTGCAACGGAATGCGACCCTATGCAAAATTGGAGGGTTTGCGCACTTTTCAAGCTGGACGCGATGTGCTTAGGCGGCGCCGTGCGGGCAGGCCTCCGCCCTTTCCTGCGCCGGAGTGACAAGCCCGATGAACGTCCACGAATATCAGGCCAAGGAACTGCTCGCAAAGTTCGGCATCGCCATTCCCAAGGGGATCGCCGCGCTGAGCGTCGAGGAGGCCGTTGCCGCCGCCAAGCAGCTTCCCGGGCCGCTCTACGTGGTCAAATCGCAAATCCACGCCGGCGGGCGCGGCAAGGGCAAGTTCAAGGAACTCGGCGCCGATGCCAAGGGCGGGGTGCGGCTGGCCAAGAGCATCGAAGACGTCGAAGCCAGCGCCCGCGAAATGCTCGGCAACACGCTGGTGACGATCCAGACCGGAGAAGCCGGCAAGCAGGTGGGCCGTCTCTACATCACCGACGGGGTCGATATCGGCAAGGAATACTACCTGTCGATGCTGGTCGATCGCGGCAGCGGGCGGATCGCGATGATCGTTTCCACCGAAGGCGGGATGAATATCGAGGATGTCGCCCACGACACGCCCGAGAAAATCGTCACCGTCACGATCGATCCGGCGCAGGGCTTCATGCCCCACCATGGCCGCGCGCTGGCCTTCGGGCTGAAGCTCAAGGGCGATCTTGCCAAGCAGGCGCAGATCCTGGGCAAGCAGCTCTACGACGCCTTCATCGCGCTCGACTGCGCGATGATCGAGATCAACCCCTTGGCCGAATGCGCCGGCAAGCTCTTGGTGCTCGACGCCAAGATGAGCTTCGATTCGAACGCGATGTACCGCCATCCCGATGTCGAGGCGCTGCGCGATGTCACTGAGGAAGACCCGGCCGAGGTCGAGGCGAGCGAATACGACCTTGCCTACATCAAGCTTGATGGCAACATCGGCTGCATGGTCAACGGCGCCGGCCTGGCCATGGCGACGATGGACATCATCAAATTGAACGGCGAGTTCCCCGCCAACTTCCTCGACGTCGGCGGCGGCGCCTCCAAGGAAAAGGTCACCGCAGCGTTCAAGATCATCCTCAAGGACCCGGCGGTGAAGGGCATCCTGGTCAACATCTTCGGCGGGATCATGAAGTGCGACATTATCGCCGACGGGATCGTCGCCGCGGCCAAGGAAGTGAACCTTTCGGTGCCGCTGGTGGTGCGCCTCGAAGGCACCAATGTCGAACAGGGCAAGGCGATCCTGGCCGGCTCGGGGCTGGCGATTGTCCCGGCCAGCGATCTCGGCGATGCCGCCAAGAAGATCGTGGCGGAAGTGCGCAAGGCGGCGTGAAGTAGTTGACGTTTACGTAAACGTGGCTATGCCGCAGCGCAGCATGGTCCGATAGGAAAGGCTTGCAAGCATGAAAGCTCTGGTCTGCGTCAAGCGGGTGATCGATTACAACGTCAAGCCGCGGGTCAAGTCCGACGGCAGCGGCGTCGACCTCGCCAATGTCAAGATGAGCATGAACCCGTTCGACGAGATCGCGGTCGAGGAAGCCATCCGCCTCAAGGAAAAGGGCGTGGTGACCGAGATCATCGCGCTGTCGGTCGGCCCGGCCAAGGCCCAGGAAACGCTGCGCACCGCGCTGGCGATGGGCGCTGACCGGGCGGTGCTGGTCCAGGTCGACGACGGTGTGGAAGTCGAACCGCTGGCGGTCGCCAAGATCGTCAAGGGCGTGGCCGAGGAGGAAGCTCCGGGGCTGATCATCACCGGCAAGCAGGCGATCGACGACGATTCGAACCAGGTCGGCCAGATGGTCGCGGCGCTGATGGGCCGCCCGCAGGGGACTTTCGCTTTCGAAGTCGCGGTCGAGGGTGAACACCTGATCGTCAAGCGCGAGGTTGATGGCGGGCTGGAGACGGTCAAGCTGGCGCTGCCGGCGGTGGTCACCACCGACCTGCGTCTGAATGAGCCGCGCTATGCCTCGCTGCCCAATATCATGAAGGCCAAGTCGAAGCCGATGGCGGTTAAGGCCCCGGCAGACTACGGCGTCGATATCACACCGCGCCTGAAGACGCTGAAAGTCAGCGAGCCGCCGGTGCGCAGCGCCGGGATCAAAGTCGCCGACGTTGACGCGCTGGTTGCCAAGCTCAAGGAAATGGGAATCCCCGCATGAAGACGCTGGTCTGGGTCGAACACGATAACGCATCGGTCAAGGACGCCACCCTGGCCGTGGTCACCGCCGCTTCGCAGCTGGGCGAAGTGCACCTGCTGGTCGCCGGTTCCGGTTGTGCCGGAGTGGCCGCCGAAGCCGCCAAGATCGCGGGCGTGGGCAAGGTCCACCTCGCCGACAACGCCGCCTATGCGGGCGAACTCGCGGAAAACGTCGCGCCGCTGGTGGCCGGGCTGATGGCCAGCCACGATGCCTTCCTCGCGCCCGCTACCACCACCGGCAAGAACATCGCTCCGCGCATCGCCGCGCTGCTCGATGTCATGCAGATCAGCGATATCCTCTCGGTCGAGGGTCCCAAGACCTTCACCCGCCCGATCTATGCCGGCAACGCCATCGCCACGGTCGAATCGACCGACGCCAAGCTGGTGATCACCGTGCGCGGCACCGCCTTCGCCAAGGCCGAGGCCAGCGGCGGTTCGGGCAGCGTCGAGGCGGTTTCGGGTCCGGCCGACTCGGGGCTTTCGACCTTCGTCGGCTCGGAAATCGCCAAGAACGAACGTCCCGAGCTGACGAGCGCCAAGATCATCGTCTCAGGCGGCCGTGCGCTCAAGGATGCCGAGACCTTCAAGGCAGTGATCTTCCCGCTCGCCGACAAGCTTGGCGCCGGGGTCGGCGCCAGCCGCGCCGCGGTCGATGCCGGCTATGTGCCGAACGATTTCCAGGTCGGCCAGACCGGCAAGATCGTCGCCCCGCAAGTCTACATCGCGGTCGGCATCTCGGGCGCGATCCAGCATCTGGCGGGGATGAAGGATTCGAAAACCATCATCGCCATCAACAAGGACGAGGACGCCCCGATCTTCCAGGTCGCCGACATCGGCCTGGTCGGCGATCTGTTCAGGATCGTGCCGGAGCTGACCGAGAAATTGTGAGGATTGGGCGATGAGACAAAGCCTGCTTTACTTCATCGCCGCAGGCTTGTTCGCGGTCGCCACCGCGCTCAGCCTCTACAATGACGGGGTCAATTTGAAGACGGGGATCGGCCTCGTCTTCTTCGGCGGCCTGCTGTCGCTCGGGCTTAAGCAGCGGCGAGAGGGACGCTAGAATCCCGAAAGGAAGGCGGCGACGTTG
>JANOGS010000111.1:0-3516 GCA_031414115.1 Novosphingobium sp.
ACGATGCAAGAGTGCCGCCTCGCCGCAAACAAGCTTGCCTGCCAACGCGGCGAGCGGTTGCTGTTCGCGGACCTCTCGTTCGCGCTTGGCAAAGGCGAAGCGCTGCAAGTGACGGGAGCCAATGGCATCGGCAAATCGAGCCTGATCCGGATTGTCGCCGGGCTGCTCGCGCCTTTCACTGGTGGGGTTGAGAGCAGCGGCGCGATCGGGCTGGTCGATGAGCGTCCGGCGCTCGATCCGCATCTGCCGCTGGGCGAGGCGCTGGGGCTGTGGCAGCGACTTGACGGCGCGGCCGACAACGAGGCCGCGCGACTGGGCCTTTCCGAACTGATGGAAGTGCCGGTGCGCTACCTCTCGACCGGCCAGAAGAAGCGCGCCGCGCTGGCCCGGCTGATCGTCCAGCAGGCGCCGGTCTGGCTGCTCGACGAGCCGCTCAACGGGCTCGATACGCACGGCATCGCGCTGGTTGAGGAACTCGCCACCGAGCACTGCCGAGAGGGCGGGATCTGCCTGATCGCCTCGCACCAGCCGTTCAAACTGCCCGGACTTGCCCGGATCGAACTCAAGGACTTCGCGGGATGATCCGCCCGCTCCTCACCCTGCTGCGCCGCGACCTCACGCTGCTCCTGCTTGGCGGACGGCGCGGCGGGGTGGTGCTGCCGATCCTGTTCTTTCTGGCGGTGGCGATGCTGTTCCCCTTTGCGGTCGGGCCCGACCCCAAAGTGCTCGCCCGGACCGGTGGCGGGGTGATCTGGGTGGCAGCCTTGCTTGCCGCCATTCTCCCGCTCGACCGGCTGATCGAGCCCGATCTCGAGCTGGGCATGTTCGACCAGTGGGCGCTGCGCGGGATCAGCGAGGAGGCGATCGTCGCGGTCCGCATTCTCGCCCACTGGCTGAGCTTCGCCCCGGCGCTGATGCTCGCCGCGCTGCCCGCCGCAGCGCTGGTCGGGATCGGCGGGGAGACACTGCGGATCGTCGAGCTGGGACTGCTCGCCGGAACCCCGGGACTAGCCGCGCTGGGGGTGATGGTTGCCGCGCTGACCGCCGGCCTGCGCGGCGGCGCGGCCTTGGGCGGCCTGCTGACGATCCCACTGGCGGTGCCGCTGCTGGTATTTGGCGCCGGCAGCCTCGCCACCGGCGGCGAAGCGGGCCTCGCGCTGACCGCGGCGGTCAGCCTGGTGCTGCTGGCGATCGCGCCGTTTGCCGGCGGCGCGGCGATAAGGGCTGGGCGGGGGTGAACTTACGGCGTGCTAGCACTATGCCGCCTACAAACTCTCATCAGCCAGGTCCAAGTGATGAGAAAGGGGATAATGACTAAAATATCGAGCTCAGGATAGCCCAAGAACTGAAGGATTTGGAATAGCGCCAGTATCACGACAAGAGTAAATAGAGCCGCTGCGAACAGAGTACCCCATCCCTTCCAATGGGAAGGGACGTAACTCCAAGCCACTCTGTAGAACCATACTTCTTTCTGATCTGCCATATCGACCACCTTCAATAAGGCGGCTTGTCCAGCCCCTTGGTCGATGCGGTAAACACCTCACACCCGTCTTCAGTTATCCCGATCGAATGCTCGAACTGGGCGGAGAGCGAGCGATCCCGCGTTACCGCCGTCCAGCCATCCTCGAGCAGCTTCACCCCCGGCTTGCCGAGGTTGATCATCGGCTCGATGGTGAAGAACATCCCCGGCTTCAGCTCCGGCCCGGTCCCGGCCCGCGCGGCGTGGACCACTTCGGGGGCGTCGTGAAACAGCCGCCCCACGCCATGCCCGCAGAACTCGCGGACCACGCCGTAGCGGTTGCGTTCGGCATGGTGCTGGATCGCCGCGCCGATATCGCCAAGTCGTGCGCCGGGGCGGGCCTGCTCGATCCCGATCATCAGGCATTCGTAGGTCACCTCAACCAGTCGCTTGGCCTTCAAGGGCACCTCGCCGACCAGGAACATCCGGCTGCTGTCACCGTGCCAGCCATCGAGAAGCGGCGTAACGTCGATGTTGACGATGTCGCCGTCCCGCAGTGTCTTGTCCGAGGGTATCCCGTGGCAGACCACGTGGTTGATCGAGATGCAGCACGAATGGGTATAGCCGCGATAGCCCAGCGTTGCCGGCACCGCCCCGTGATCGAGGTTAAAGGTGCGGACAAAATCATCCAGCGCCGCAGTGGTCACCCCCGGCTGGACCAGCGGGATGATGGCATCAAGCGTCTCGGCGGCGAGCCGCCCGGCCTTGCGCATGCCCGCAAAGCCCTCAGGCCCATGCAGCTTGATCGTGCCGTCGCGCAGGACGGTGTCGGCATCGGTGACGGTCTGGTAGTGGGTCATGCCCGGGTCATATAGCGAATGGCGCGCAACAATGCGAGCCTGCGCGGTTGCAACCCGGCGCAACGCGATGCGCAGGCCGATGCACCTGCGCGAATGCGCTTTCCCCTGCGCAACCTGAGCACAAGCCAAAGCAAACGGCGGAACGGGTTGCGTCAACCATGCAGGGGAGTAACTGCCATGACCAAGACACTTTTGAACAATTCGTACTGTGCCGCCTTTCTGCTGGGTTCCGGCCTCGCCCTGTCGGGCTGCGTATCAATTCCCGAAGACACCTTCGCAGATCTCGGGTCGTCAATTCCGGTCCCGCCTCCGCCGCCGCCCGCCAACGCCAGGGTCGGCCCGGTCGCGCAGCCGACGCTCGGCACCAGCCCGCCGCCGCCGGTGACCGTCGCCGATATCGAGAGGGTCGAAAATTCGACCAGCGACGAGACCCTTGCATTCCGCATGGTTCAGGCGGCGCGTACGGTTTCGCTCGCATCCGATCCCAAGTCGACCACCAGCGACAGCGCAACGGATGCCGGCGGGGCGACGGTGTTTCTCGATATTCCCGCCGATCCGGATCCGGACGCCAATCCTTCGGTGCGACTGACCCTGGGTAACGCCGCGCTTGGCGTCACCAATCTCGCACTCCAGCTCGATCCCAGCGAAAGGTTTTACGAGGCTACGCTGGCCGACGGCCGGACCGTCACGCTGGCGCTCGACTCGATCAACCAGAATTCGGCGGCGGGCGGCAGCGAGTTCGCCTGGGCCACCTAAGGCAACTGGGGAATCCGCAGTTCGGCCAATGCCCCGCTGGCCGGCTCGCCGGTCGTGCTCGGCATCGAAACCGCCGACGCGGCGATCCCGACGGGCGGCAGCGGCACTTTCACCGGCTTTGTGACGGGAACGGTGACGATCGCCGACGGCCCCGAGATACGCGTCGCCGGACTGATCGGGGATGCCACGATCACCGCCGACTTCGCCGCTGGAACCTTGTCGGGCGGAGCGCCGTCGATCATGGCGATCCCGCTGGGCAACCTGCCGGTCGCCGCAGGCACTGCTCCCGGAGCTTCGCAACCCTGGAACGGGCTGAGCTTTTCGGGAACCTTCGCTACCGGGATCAACGGCTTCACCGGCACCACCGGGGTAACCAGTGCACCGGGCAACAGCTATTCGCTGCTGTCGAGCGCGACCGGGTTCCTCGCCGGGCGGTTCTAT
>JANOGS010000112.1:0-3722 GCA_031414115.1 Novosphingobium sp.
CGGGTCACGATGATTCCGACAGAAATTGCACCATCGGCGTGGAGCCGTTTAAAATTTTCGAGGTCTCGGTCGTAGAATGGATCCTTGTTGTTCCACTCGATTTCCATGGCAATCATTCCCAGCCCGCCCGCCGGCAACTCAAAACCCTTCACGTGATCCATCTTGTGGCTGACCGCCTCACGCGGGACGCCATTGATGCGCTTTTCAACGATAAACGTCACGGTGGCCCAATCTTTGGCCTGCAACCCACGGCGAAGGCGCTGGGTGCCCTTCGCTTCACCGCCTCCACCCGCAATGATTTCCTCGATCGGAATCGTCGCTGAAAGCAGAACAGTTTCCAATTCGGCTTCGACATCTGGAAAGTCCCCGGCGAGTATCGCACGGGCATGACCATGGAACTCGACCTGGAAACCAGCTTGTTGAAGTTGTTCGAACATGGCGTTGGCTTATCGTCATGTCGCGAAAGATCCAGAGCGTATTCATCGCCTCTTTCATTCCGTGCAATCGAAGTGCATGATTCAGACTGCGGTCTTGCCTCGATTGCCGCATCCGCCGGAGCGAAACGCAAGATGGGCTGCTGTCTGCGGGGTTGGTGGTTATCCTGACACACAAAAACCACCATTTCCAATTGCGTGAGAGCGTGTGACGCATGAGCAATTCTCCCGAACCCACCGCCGTCCGCTTCGACGAGAACAAGTTCTGGGATTCCGGTGACACGTGCAACAACCCCCAAACTCCCACCCAAGTGTCACCCTCGCTGGTGTGGCAACCGCGGGGCTGGCGCCGCAGCCATCCGGCGCTAGACTGCGCGCAACACCAACCGCCCCTGCGCCGAAGGACCGCCCGATGAAGCCGCTGCCCGCCCTGCTCGCCACCCTGCCCCTCGCCCTCGCCGCGCCCGCCGCAACCGCGCAGGAGCTGCGCCCGGTGCTGACCGCCGCCTCGGCGCAGACCATCGTTGCGACCTGTGCGGCTATGGCCGCCGAGCGCGGCTGGAGCGTTTCGATCGCGGTGTTGGACAATGGCGCCAACCTCGCCGCGTTCCTGCGGATGGACAGGACCAGCCTCGCCTCGGTCGAGGTCGCGCAGTGGAAGGCGGGCGGCGCGGCGACCTTTGGCTGGCAGACCAAGCAGATGGCCGACCGCGCCGCCACGTCTCCCAGCTTTGCCCATGTGCCGCGGGTGGCGGCGATCGAAGGCGGGGTGCCGGTCTATTCGGCCGACGGCAAGGTCCTGCTCGGCGGGGTCGGGGTATCGGGCGCGGCCAGCGCCGACGATGCCGCCTGCGCCCGCGCCGGGATCGTCAAGGCGGGCCTCACCGACGTCCGCGCGCCATAGAGTTTTTCCGGAGTAGCCATCACCAGCCCGATGCCAATCGGAAAAACGCTAATCGGTCAAGCCGCGCTGCGCGCCTCACCGGCGTGCACGCCCAGCAGGACGCGCTTCATGTCGCCCTTCTCGCGGTAGGTCAGGAACAGGATGTAGGCCATCGACACGGTGGTGCCGGCCACGAAGGAGGCGATTCCCAGCACCCAGCCGAGCACGCTCCAGCCGTTGCGCCAGCCGGCCCACAGCCCCGAGAGGGCGAGCGCCGCAGCGAAATCGACGTTCATCTGCCCCTGCCAGGTCATCGCGGCGACCGCGCTGTTGAATTCCGGGCCGATCTGATCGAGGCTGTGGACCTGGCCGACCATGGCCGAATAGACCTGCAGCGCCGCCCAGGCGGCGATCAGATAGAGGCGAAATGCGTTCATGGCGGGGCTCCCTTCCCTTGGTTGGCGGGAAAGTGCCTGAGGGTATCGGGCTTGGAAAGGGCTAGCTGGCGAGTCTTAGCGGATTAGAGAGTGCCGCCACTTCGCCGGGCTGGTCGAGCCAGATCCCGCGGGTGTCGTAGACCAGGTGGCGCGCGCGTTCGGCCAGGGGGACGGCCTTGAACTGGTCATGATCGACCAGCACGATCAAGACCTGCGTCTCTTCCAGCGCGGTGTCGATGTCGATCAGCTCGGCCGAAGTGCCTTCGAACTCGCGCGGCAGCTCGGTCGCATAGGGCTCGACCACCTTGATCCGGGCGCCGTACTTGCGGGCGAGCGTGACCGCCACCAGCCGCGCCGGGCTTTCGCGGAAATCGTCGATGTTGGCCATGAACGCCAGGCCGAGGCAGGCGGCGGTGAGGCCGGGGTTGGCGTCAAGCAAAGCTTCGGCGCGGGCGATGACGTGGCGGATCTTGCCGTCGTTGACGCCGCGCGCGGTGCGGATCAGCGGGGTCTGCTCGGGCGCGCCGTGGACGATGAACCACGGATCGACCGCGATGCAATGCCCGCCGACGCCGGGCCCGGGGGTGAGGATGTTGACGCGGGGGTGGCGGTTGGCGAGGCGGATCACTTCCCAGACGTCGAGCCCCATGTGGTCGGCAACCATCGACAGCTCGTTGGCGAAGGCGATGTTGACGTCGCGGTAGGCGTTCTCGACCAGCTTGGTCATCTCGGCGCTGCGGGCATCGGTGGTGACGCAGGCGCCGCGCACGAAGCGCTTATAAAAGGCCAGCGCCTTGCGCGCGCAGCGCGGCGTGATCCCGCCGATCGAGCGGTCGTTGTTGGTCAGCTCTTCGAGGATCTTCCCCGGAAGAACGCGCTCGGGACAGTAGGCGATCGAGATGTCGGGGATGTCATGGGTGAGGCCGGGGCACTTCAGGTCGGGGCGGGCCGTGGCGATCAGATCGCGCAGCGCCTCGGTGGTGCCGACCGGCGAGGTCGATTCGAGGATCACGGTGTCGCCGGGCTTGAGCACCCGGGCAACCGCTTCGCCTGCGGCAAGGACATAGGAAATGTCCGGCGCGTGGCTCTTGTCGAACGGGGTCGGCACGGCGATGATGAACACATCGCAGGGCGCCACTTCGGTCGAAGCCGTGAGCAGGCCCCTCGCGACAACGCCGTGGACCAGCCCGTCGAGATCGACCTCCTCGATGTGGATCTCGCCGCGGTTGATTGTGTCGACTACAGCTTGCGAGACATCGACGCCGTGGACCTTGCACCCGGCGCGCGCCACGACCGCCGCGGTCGGCAGTCCGATGTAGCCAAGGCCAACGATGCAAACGTTAGGCTTGATGTCCGATTTCATTCCCGAGCAGCTCCACTATCCGCCGTGCGGTGTGCCCGTCCCCGAAGGGATTGTGGGCCCGCGCCATGGCTTCGTAAGCCGCCTTATCGTCGAGAAGTTTGAACATTTCGGTAACGATAACCGTCGTTTCGGTGCCAACCAGCCTGGCGGTTCCGGCCGCGACGCCCTCGGGCCGCTCGGTGGTCTCGCGCATCACCAGCACCGGCTTGCCCAGTGCGGGGGCCTCCTCCTGGACCCCGCCAGAGTCGGTCAGCATAATCTCGGCGATAGCGAGCAAGCGGGCGAAATGCGGATAGTCGAGCGGCTCGATCAGCGCGACGTTGTCCAGCCCGCCCAGCGCGCCATTCATAACGCTGCGGACATTGGGGTTTAGGTGGACCGGGAAAATCACCGCCACGTCGGGCCGCGCGGCGATTCTGCGGATCGCTTCGGCTATTGCCTCCATCCCGCCGCCGAAGTTCTCGCGGCGGTGGCTGGTGACGCCGATGATCCGCTTGCCGGCGAAGCGGTGTTCCAGCTCGGCCAGCCCCGCGACCAGCTCGGGCTTCTCGGCGATCCGCTGCGTGACCCAGTGGAGCGCGTCGATCACGGTGTTGCCGGTGACG
>JANOGS010000113.1:0-13534 GCA_031414115.1 Novosphingobium sp.
CTTGCAGGGGCAATGAGCCCCTGCCGCGCGCCGCGCCTCGCCAGCGTGCCTCCTTGGGCAATCACGGTGTGCAAAGGTGGTCGGTTTTGGGTCTAGCCCTGCTTGCCTTGCGTTCCGCGGAATTCGTCCAAAACCGCAGAATACGCATCCATCCGGGCCGCAGCCGGTTCGGAAGCCGGGTCGATCAGCAATTCCACCGCATCGGCAAAGCTTGCCACATCGCCCATCCAGGCCCGCCCGCGCGAAGCCAACCGCATCGCCTGCCAGCGCCCCTCATCCTCGCCCACCGCCAGCATCGCCTGGGCCAATCCCTCGCGCGAGCCGTTCTCGACTACGTAGCCATTGGCCAGGTTGCGGACCAGGACATCGCGGGCTCCCGGCGCTGCGGTGACCAATACGGGCAATTCCAGCGCCAGCGCCTCGTTCACCACCATGCCCCAGGTTTCGCTGTAGCTGGTCAGGACCAGAGCCAATGACGAACCAAGCAGGCCGGCAAGGTCTGGTCCCGATCGGTAGCCGGCAAAGACCACCCGCTGCTCCAGATTGAGCGCAGCTACCTGCCGGCGCAGCTCTGCCTCCAGTGGCCCGGAGCCAATCAGCCGCAGCCGCCGGGCGCGTGGTCCGACCAGTGCGGCATAGCGTGCATAGGCTTCGATCAACAGCGGCAGGTTCTTGACCGCGATGAAGCGGCCGATGAAGACAAAGTCGCGATCGACAAATTCCGGATCATCAATCGCGGCAGTGCGGGCGTCTTCACGGATCCGCTCAAGCGCAAGACCGTCACACCCGGGAAACAGCGGGCGCTTGCGAAATCCCAGGAATCGCAGGTAATCCATGCTTCGCGCGCTGGCGACGATCGCGCCGTCATAGCCGGACAGGGCCAACCGTTTGGCAAATTCGAAAGTGGCGGCGCGCGGCCGGTCATCGAATTTGGCGTCGCTGAGCAGGATCACGCGCTTGCCCGCCAGGCGCAGGATCCAGGTCAGCACCAGGATTTCGGGATGACTATAGGGAATGCCAATGCAGACCATCCGGCAGGACCAGACAGTGACGAGCACCGCCAGCGCCCGCCGCCAGCGGGGTATGTCCTCGAAGACCTGTTCAGGGAACAAAGTCCGCTTGTCGATTCCGGGAATGCTGCCGGACGGGGCAACAGCTGCATACTCGGTTGAGCTGGTGGACACTTCCACCGCCAGCACCCGGACCCGCCCTTCGAGCCGCCGCGCCACGGCGATGCAACGATCGACATGGCAAGCGGCAAATTGCGACCATACCAGCGCAAGGCGCGGTTGCTTGTCCCTTGGCATCACCAGGTCACTTGCCGTCTCTTGTCGGGCGCGGCAAGCCACTTCGGCGCGAGCGGAGGCAGATCAAGCCGTCAGCCCTGATGCGGCGCGAAAGGATCCCACGCCGGGGCGGTCTGCAAAGCTGCGGCGAGACGCGCCAGACTGACTTCGCCATGCTGCCGGGCCCGGCCCTGGGCGAAGTCTGGATTGCAGCGCGGCGGGATAGTGGCAAGCGCCTCGCAGCCGGCATCATCATCGATTTCGATGCAGGGGTGGCGCTCATGGGCGCAGATCGCGGCGATGACCGAGCCGCGGCGGGCTGCGACCGGTATGCCATGCTGCATTGCTCGGCCCAACACGCCCGAAGCCTGATCGTAGTCACGGGAATAGACACACCACACCAGGTCGGCCGCGAGATAAAGTCCGGCCAGCTCGGCGTCGCTGACCAGACGGTCGAGCGCGAATCCGCCAGCATTGGCCATGGCACTGGCGGCTTCTGTCAGTGTTGGGGAAACTTTGCCGCCAAAGGCAAACAGCATGGTCTGGCGGAGGTCGGGACTGGCGCAAAAAAGCGCAGCAAAGCGATCGAAACCCTTCTCGCGTTCTTGCCGGCCGATCGCGCAGCACACCGCCCGGCCTGCGGCCTGGCGGCGGATCGTCTGGGCCAGACATTGTCCATCGCTTGCCAGCGCGGGGGCCGGATCGAGCTGCATGTCCCAGTTCTGCAAGTCGTGGATCCAGCCTTTGGCGATGCTGGACAAGCCAGGTTCGATCGCGAACGGCACAATCGTCAGCACCTGCGCGCCAGGGACTTGCAGCAGCAGCTTGAGCATCGCCCGCTTGGCCCGAAGGCGCAGGCTGCGGCCTCTGAGCGCAGGCAGCGGACGAAGCATGAGGCCCACCGAGCGCCGGCCGAGCAATCCCCTGATCAAACTGGCGATCGCGAACTTTGCCGGTGCGGCTTCGATCTGGGGGCATAGCATCGGCGCCCGGGCCAGCAGCAGGCCCAGCCCAAAGCGCGCCGGGCGAATCGGGAAAAGCCGCGCGAGCATGGCATTATACTGACCCCGATGGCCGTGCTCGCCGGCGTCGAAATCGACCAGCAAAACCGGCGTCGGTCGCTTGGGCGGTGATCCGGTCTGTGCCCGCGTGCCCATTCCCGAATCCTGCTGCGGTGCGCCTGCCACCCACCAAGCGGCGGAATAGCGGGAATGCGCTGCGGCGCAAGGGCTTAGAGCGGCCCCGCTTCGATGATCCGCCAGGCGCCACTGCGGGCCCGGTACTTCACATAACCGTTGGTGGCGCTGGCGAAGGTGTAGTTGTTGGCGCCAATCGGGTCGGTCACCTGCAAAGTGAATGCCCCTGGCGTGGTCGCCCGCCTCACGATGTGAAAAGACATGCCTTCGTAAAGCCCGGTGCTGGGCAAGGTGATGGCGCGGTTCGCGGTCAGCGTGACGTTCTGGTACTGGATTGCCAGCGAACTGGCGGAAAGTGCGGCATCGGCATCGCCGATATCGTTGATACGGTCTCTCTGCCGCTTGTCCGCGTCGAACTTGGGGGCGCACCCCGACCACGGGAACACATCATCGGAAGCGCGCCCCGTGCCGGTGGGATTGAGCTTGATATCCGCAACCAAAGGAACAGCCGTGTCGGCGGTGTAGACCAGAAGCGTTCCCCCGGTCATGCTGGTGGTCGCGGTCAAGCCGATGATCGACATGGTCGTGCCGCTTTCGCCGAACAGGAAATAGCTGGCCCCGGCCGTTCCCTGCACCCCGTTGACGTTGGTGTTGAACACCCTGACGTTGCAGTTGGAGAAGCCGAAGATGCGGCCTCCAGCCGCCCCGACATTGTAGTTCTCGCTCTTGCAGTTGATCACGGTAACGGTGAAGCAAGTGCTGAGCTGCATCAGGCGATGGGTCGGTCCGCCGTTGAGCAATTCGATGTTGGCAAGATAGACGCTATCGCCCGAACTGATCTTGATCGCTTCCTCGCCCATTCCCTGACATGACAACCGGCAATGCTCGATCCTGACATTCGGCTGCCCGACCGATGGCGTGGGAGAGGCATAGTAGAACGCCCCCGCCATCGACCCATCGCAATTGCAATCGACAATGTGCACGCCCCACAGCGCCGGGCTGTTGGCGCTGTCCCCGGCAATGCCGCGGAAACCCTTGGCAAACGACACGCGGCGGATGTGCCAGTCGTAAAACCCGGTTGAAGATGCTGTGCCCGAACCCATGAAGATCGCGATCGCCTGGGTGTTGGCGGTGGTCTGCTGGCTGTTCCATTCCAGGGTCATCTCGCAGATTTCCCAGCCCCAGGTGTTGACCGTCTCGAAACTGAAGATGCGCGTATTGGTGGTGTGCTGCCTGATCCGGGCGCCGAGCATCGACTGGCCGTGGATCCGCCAGCCATAGCTCAGCGGGATCACCAGCTTGCCGGTGATCCGGTACGTGCCATTGGGGAAATAGAGCGAGCCGCCGCTGGTTCCGATGACCGCGTTGATCGCGTTCTGGATTGCGACGGTATCGTCCGTGGTCCCGTTTCCGGCAGCACCATAGTCCTTGACCGAAATGCTTTCGCGCAGCTTTTCCTGCACGGTGCGGCCGCTCCCGGTCGCAGCCGCGCTGAAACCAACCTTGCCCGCGCCCATA
Organism: Novosphingobium sp.; assembly: GCA_031414115.1. Classification (GTDB taxonomy): domain Bacteria; phylum Pseudomonadota; class Alphaproteobacteria; order Sphingomonadales; family Sphingomonadaceae; genus Novosphingobium. The sequence continues at coordinate 3,941 of JANOGS010000113.1, forward strand.
CCCTCGGCGCTTGAGGTGAGTTCGGTTCTGGTCTGGGTGATGAGCCCGCGGGCGATATAGTCTGTCGAACTCATTGGGCCAGCCTGTAAGTGAGGGTTCCGGAAGTCAGCGCGACATCGAGGTAAAGCGCGGCGCCAGCCTCGTTCTCCTCCCACACCGGTTCGCACGCATTCGTAGTGAACTGGCCCCAGGCCATTCCGCCGACGGTCAAGGGCAGCTTGGTGGTGCCGCCATTGGTCGAGCGCTTGACCGCGACTAGGCCGACCCAGGTGCCGGACAGGGCCAGCACTACCGGGCGCCCCGCAGCCGGCTGAAACGGACCGAGCACGCCCGAGGCCGCGGTGCTTCCGGCAAGGGCAGCAGCGGCGGCGGCCGGGCCGATCGAAACCGGCATCGGATTGCTGGCGCTGACCAGCAGCGAGGTGCCGTCAACGTCGGCAAAGGCCGCTGCGCGCATCGGCACGTAGCTGGCCGGAGACTGGATCGGAGTGGGGGGCATGGGGGCTCCTGACGAATCGTGGAGCCGGCGACCTAACCTATACGGTTATTTGTAGGAAAATAGTTTGTCGATATGGGTTACAAGAGCGCTGTACTCCCCGCGCGGTCGGCAGCCACCATCCGCGCCGCGACTTCCGCCATTGCAGTTTGCGCGCTCCAGCCCAGCTCCCGCGCGGCCTTGTCAGGCGCGCCGCCGCTCCAGGCGAGGTCGGCGGGGCGACCCTGCGCCGGATCGACATCGACATGATCGCGCCAATCGAGCCCGGCTTCGGCGAAGGCGCTTTGGGTGAACGCCTCAAGGCTGTGCGATTGGCCGGTGGCAACGATGAAGTCATCCGGCGCATCGGCCTGGAGCATCCGCCACATCGCCTCGACATATTCGTTGGCCCAGCCCCAATCGCGAACGATGTCCAGCCGGCCAAGCTGCAGCCGTTCATCCGAACCGGCGGCAATCCGGGCCGCCGCAGCGGTAATCTTGCGGGTGACGAAGCGCTCGGGCCGAAGCGGTGATTCGTGGTTGAAGAGGATGCCGTTGGCGGCAAACAGATCATAGGCCTGGCGATAGCTGGCGACCAGCAGGTGGGCCGAAGTCTTGGCGACGCCATAGGGACTGCACGGGCGAAACGCGGTATCCTCGGTGGCGGGACGACGGTCAAGATCGCCGAAGCACTCGCTCGAGCTGGCGTGATAGATCCGGGCCGAGCGCGCCGAAAGCCGCACTGCCTCAAGCAGGTTAAGCGTGCCCAGGACTATGCTTTCAAGCGTCTCGGCCGGCTGCTCGAACGACAGCCCGACCGAGCTTTGCCCGGCCAAGGCATAGATCTCATCCGGCGCGGCCCACTCGATCGCGGCATGAACGCTGCGAAAGTCCGTCGACGCCATCGAGCGCAGCCCAACCTTGGCGCGGATCCCAAGCCGCTCAAGCTTGCCGAAATCGGCGCTGGCGGCATCGCGCGAGGTGCCGAACACCTGATAACCACGACCGAGCAGCAGCCGCGCCAGATAGGCCCCGTCCTGCCCCCCGATCCCGCAGATAAGCGCCCGTGTCATCGCCTAGGCAAGCTCCCGATAGCACGCCGCGGTCTGCGCGGCGGTTTGTTCCCAGGTGAACCCGGTGATCCGCTCCGCCCCGGCCGCACGCAATGCGGCCTGGCGGTCCGGCGACCAGACCACCGCTTCGATAGCCGCGCCAAGCGCCTCTGGCGAGCCGTCCTCAGCATAATGCGCGGCCTTGCCGCAAACTTCGGGCACCGAACTGGCGCTGACCGCCACCACCGGGCAACCTGCCGCCATGGCTTCGAGCGGCGGGATGCCAAACCCTTCGTAAAGCGAGGGGTACACGAACAGCGCCGCCCCGGCGTAAAGCGCGGCGAGGGTGGCATCGTCAGCCGCGATCTGGCGGACCTTGCTTTGCAATCCATGCGCAGCGATCAGCCCCTGCTCGCCCTCGTCAAACGGCGCGCCGCCGCCGCAAACCAGATCGAACTCGGCCTGCAGCCGCGGGGAATTGGCAAAGGCGCGAAGCAGGCCGGAAAAGTTCTTGTAGGAAGCCCGGTGACCGACGTGGAGCAGGTAGGGTCGCTTGCCCCGGCCAGCCGCGGCCGCCTGGCGCGCGAAGGTGGCGGCATCGAAACCAAGCAACGTGACCCGCGCGCGCCCCTCCGCCTCGGGGTAGAAGCGGATCAGATCGTTCAGCGTGCTTCGCGAAATGCACAGGATCCGGTCCGCCCGGGCGATCGCCGCCGCCTTGGCGGCGCGGGCCGCATCATCGCTGATTTCATGCGCATAGAGCTCGTGAATCATGTCGTAGACAGTCAGCACCACGCGGGCACCGCGCGGGGCCAGGCGGCTGAGCCCGAAATAGGTTTCATGAACGATCCGCGCGCCGGCCAGGCTGGCCAAGGGCCGAACGAGGGCATCGCCCAGCGCCAAAGACAACCGCCGCGCGCCGCGCCGCTCGGCAATTTGCCGGCCCCAAACCAGCTCTGACGAGAGCCGCGCCAGATAGTGGTTGATGTGCAGCGGCGCGACAACCCGCGGGGCAATGCCGTGCTGGCCCAGCAGCGGCACGATGCCGGCGAAATAGCGCGAAATCCCGCCATAAGCCTGGCTCGCGAAGATACGGTGGTCGAGCACCACCCGAAGCGGATCGTGCGGCGCCGGCGGCAGACTCATCTCATCCCGTTCCCGCCATGGCGGCCAGCCAATCGGCGCCGAACAACGCCCCGAACTGCCCGAGCGGAGCCTGATTGCCGCTGGCGACATCGACCACCGGCAGCGTCGCGATCCGCTCGGTCCGGGCAAGGCCGCCAAGATAGGTCAGCCGCCCCTCAGCGTCGCGCGCCTCGCGGAAGCGGCTGGCACGCGGGCGGTGATCGGCGATGCGATCGGCAAGTGCGCTGGCGATATCGGCGCGCGCCATGAACAGGTTGTTGCCGGCCCGGTTGCTGCCCAGCACGACATAGCCCTTGGCCGCCGCCAGGTGCTCGAACGCCTTGCTCGAAGCGCCGAAGTAGAGGTTGGACGGATGAGCCGAAGTCCGCGCGAAATCGGCCCGGTAGGGCACGCTGAGCGGGAGAAGATCACCCAGCACGGCGTTGTATTCGGCGATCACCAACCACGGCGAGGCATTGCGAATCGCTTCCCAGACCCAGTAGTCGTTGCCGTCGATATCCACGCTGAGAATTCCGATCTCCCCGGTAAAGTTGACGTCGGCGATGGTCTGCTCGATGTTTTCAGCGGTGACGAAACTGGCCAACGCGGTCAGATCGTGACGCCAGCAGAGCTCGTTCTTGCGGATCGCGGCAATGTTGGCTTCCGAGCCGTCTAGCACTAGTCCGCGCCAGTTGCGGTGCTGGAGCAGGAAGCGGGTGTTGCTTTCGCTATAGTCCTCGACGCCAAATTCGATGAAGCTCTCCGGAATTCCGGGGGAATGGGCGACGAGCCATTCGATGATGCCATCCTCGCCCCACTGCGAGGAAACCCGGAACTCGGCGTCAGCCAGCGTTCCAAGCTGGGCCAAACCGGCGACCTGGCGAGCTGCGATCTGTCCCTGGAGGAGCGCAAGACGCTCGCTCGCAGGACTTGGCGTCGCGGCCGCCGCGAGCAGCCGCGCCAGCCGGTCGCGCAGTGACCGCACAATCCCCATGACCCGGATATTCCTTTCTGCGGTCCAGCTTTGCCCGGCGATAGCGCAAGCACCAGGTCGGCGCCAGATCAGCCTGAAACCTCAGCAGCTTCCATTCGCGCCAGCTCCCGGCGAACCGCCACAATCATGAACGGCAAAGCCACCAGCGCATAGCTGGCGACGGTCGCCCAGATCACCCCTGGCAAGCCGAATTCCTGCGTCCACCAAATCCGCAGCGGAATGCTGACCACTACGCAGGCGAGTGCGGCGAGTACCTGAATTTTCAACCGGTTGACGCCGTTGAGAAACATCGCGCCGGCATTGCCCGCGCCCTCGATCACTCGCCACAGACCCAGCCCGGCGAGCAATGCGAAAGGAACCGCCAAGCCTTCGCCCACCCACCAGCGGATCAGTTGCGGACCAGCCGCGACCAATACTCCGGAAAGCAGCGCCGCGCTGCCTACCCCCAGCACCAGTGAGCGGCGCAGGGTCTGCCGAGCCCAGCGATGATCGCCGCGCGCCACGGCATCACCATAGGCCGGCCAAAGCGGGGTGAACACCATGGCCAGCACCGTGGCAACCACCGCGAACATCCGTTCCGGCACGGCATAGGCGGCGACCGCCTCCGCACCTTGCACCTGGGCGACGATAAACGCGTTCATCTGGAACAGCAGCGCCGCGCAGATCTGCAGCACCAGAAACAGCGCGCCTTCGCCGGAAAGGCGGCGGATCGCACCGAAATCGATCCGGTCGAAGCGCGGCCGCAGCTCGCGATGGCGATTGCCGAAGAAATCGAGCGTGTTAACCAGGCTGACCAGCACCGGAGTGCCCGCCAAAGCCAGCACCAGCCACGGCAGCGAACCCTCAAGCCGGATCGCGGCAAGCAACGCGACCAGCGTAGCCAGGCTCGCCCCGCCTTGCCACAGGCTGGCACGGAAGCCCTGCTGCAAGCCAAGCTGGATGCGCAGCACCAGCCCCAGCGGCGTGGTCAGCGCCAGAATCGCCAGGAACATGGCCGCCGCTGGTCCGGCTTCAGCTGCGGCCTGGGCGCCGCCAACGTTGAACAACCGTTCCCAGGCGACAAACGGATAGATCGCGGCCAGCAGCGCCAGCATGATCAAAGCGATTCCACCCATCGCTGCGTAAGCCGACGCGATCTGGCGGCGCAGTTCTGACGGATCGCGCCGCCCGGCACTGTGCGCAACCGCGGTCAGCACCGAGTTGCCGATCCCGAAATCAGCGAAGCTGAGCAGCACGGAAAAAGCGCTGAGCGCCATCCACATGCCGTAGCGTTCGGGCCCAAGGTAGTGCAGCGTCAGCGGCACCGCCGCGAGCGTCGTGGCAATCGAAAGAACGCGGGCAAAGGCAGAACAGAGCGCGGTAAGGGCAATCGCGCGGTGCCGGACCTGGGCGCGCCCGCCTTCGGTTTCGGGATCTTCCGGTCGGCGCAACGCCGCTGCCAAGGCGCGGATTCGCCCCGTTAAGCCCGCTGCCGCTTCGCCGCTCAAGGCCGCCGCTCAGCCAAGCCGGTTCACCGGGTCGGCACCGGGGCGTCCCCCGAATAGTCGTAGAAGCCGCGCCCGGTCTTGCGGCCGAGCCAGCCGGCCTCGACGTACTTCACCAGCAGCGGGGCCGGGCGATATTTGCTGTCGCCGGTGGTGTTGTAGAGCACCCGGACGATGTCGAGGCAGGTGTCGAGCCCGACGAAATCGGCGAGTTCCAGCGGCCCCATCGGGTGGTTGAGGCCAAGCCGGCAGCCCTTGTCGATATCGGCGATGTTGGCGGTGCCCTGGCCGAGCACGAACACTGCCTCGTTGATCATCGGCAGGAGGATGCGGTTGACCACGAAGCCGGGTTCATCTTCGGCCTGAACTACTTGTTTTCCCAGGCTTTCTGCAAATGCGCGGGTGCGGGCAACGGTGTCGGCGCTGGTCGCCAGGCCAGGGATCACCTCGATCAGCCCCATCACCGGAACGGGATTGAAAAAATGCAGCCCGATGAAGCGCTTGGGATCGGGCGAACTGGTCGCCATGCGGGTAATCGGGATCGAGCTGGTGTTCGAGGCGAGGATCGAATCCGCGTGCAGGACCTGGCCGACCGCCTCGAAAATCTTGCGCTTGATTTCCTCACGTTCGGTCGCCGCTTCGATGATCAGATCGGCCTCGGCCATCGGCGCATAGTCGGCCACCGGAGTGATCCGGGCGAGCGCCGCGGTGGCTTCGTCAGGCGTGATTTTTTCCCTAGAAACCAAGCGGGTAAGTGCCTTGTCGATGCCCAGTTTGGCTTTCTCGGCGAGCTTGATATCGACGTCGGAGAGCAGCACCTTGAGGCCGTTCTGGGCAATCGCCTGGGCAATCCCAGAGCCCATCTGCCCTGCCCCAATCACGCCGACAATCCGCATTCTCAAATCCCTTCGCACTTGCAGCAAGGGCGGCTGGTTAGCGGTGAAAAACCGCGCTGGCTAGCGGTTTTGCCCCGGCACCCACAGCACGTCGCCGGCCCCCGCGGCATTGACCGCGCGGGCGAGCACGAACAGGTAGTCTGAGAGCCGGTTGACGTAGGCGAGAGCAGCGGGATTGACCGGTTCGCTGGCCGCCAGCGCGGTCACCGCGCGTTCGGCCCGGCGGACCGCGGCGCGGGCGATATGGAGCCGGGCCGCAGCCTCGCTCCCGCCCGGCAGGATGAAGCTGGTCAGCGGGGCAAGATCTTGATTAAGCGCATCAATCTGCGCTTCCAGCCAGGTCGCCTGGGCCGCAACGATGCGCAAGACCATCGCCGACGGGGCGAAATCTTCCCCCGGCGTGGCCAGATCCGCACCCAGATCGAACAGGTCATTCTGGATCCGCACAACGGCACTCAAGTGCTGGACCAAGCCGCTCAGCGCCACCACCGCGTGGCCTAAGGCACTGTTCGCCTCGTCGACCGCGCCGATCGCCTCCAGCCGCGCGTCGTGCTTGGCGCGGCGGCTGCCATCGACCAGGCCGGTAGTGCCATCGTCGCCGGTCCGGGTGTAAATCTTGTTGAGCTTGACCAAGAGAGCGCAGCCCTATCCCCGCCCGGCCGAGAGCAGCACCAAGGCCACCACCACGATCGCCGCGCCCTGGTAGAGGATGCGTTGCATCATCATCTTGTTCTGCCTTAGCTGCATCTCGCTCGGCCCGCTTGATTCGGGGCGTTCGAGGTCTGCACGGGTGCTTTGCAGGAAAGCGGCGATACCGCGGACCAGACTGACAACCACCATGATCATCAGGCCGATCAGAACGATTACGAGAAGAGTGGTCATACCTCCGCTTCTATGCCGGTCGCGAGTGAAATGCCAGCGGGGAAGCGGTGTTCGCGCAAGGCCCGGGCGAGCGCCAATCCGTCCTCCCCGGCGCGGCGGCGCGCGGCCAGCCCAAAGCCCGAAAGCGCCGAGCCCCGGCGCTTGGCAAGCTTCCTGCCGTCCGCTTCTACCAGCAGGGCATGGTGATGCCAGACCGGCACCGGCAGCCCCAGCAGTGCTTGCAACAGGCGGTGGACGTGGCTGGCGGCGAACAGGTCCGTGCCGCGCGTCACCAGGCTGATCGCTTGCTCGGCATCGTCGAGCGTCGCGGCAAGGTGATAGCTGGCGGGCGCGTCTTTCCTGACCAGCACCAGATCGCCGAACAGTTCGGGCCGGGCGCACTGGGGCCCGGCCAGTTCATCGACCCATTCGAGCGGCCCCGCCTGTGCCGCTGCCTGGGCCATGTCGAGCCGCCAGGCCGCGCCTTCGGGATCGCGGTTCCGCCCCCGGCAAGTCCCGGGATAGAGCGGCCCGTCCGGCCCCGACGCACTCGCCGCCGCCGTAATCTCGGCGCGGGTGCAGCGGCAGGGATAGAGCAGGCCCATGTCCTTGAGTTGATCGATCGCCTGCTGATAACTTTCCAGCCGCGCCGACTGCCGCACCACCGCGCCATCCCAGCTGAGCCCCAGCCAGGCAAGATCGGCGAGATGCTCCGCAGCCAGTTCCGCCCGGCTCCGCTCGCCATCAATATCCTCGATCCGCACCACAAACGCCCCGCCCCGGCTGCGCGCCAGATCGTGCGCCACGATCGCCGCATAGCCATGGCCCAGGTGCAGCGAGCCGTTGGGGCTGGGGGCGAAACGGGTGCGGATCATCGCGGCGCTTCTATCGCGGGTGTGGTGCGGGGGGCCAGCGGGGAATTGGTTCACGCCGAGACGTGGAGAACAGAAGGGTTTTCTCACACGAAGACACGAAGGCACGAAGAGGGTCCGCTTTGGGCGAGACGAAGTCGGCCGCAGGCCAACCACTTGCACATTTCGAGGCTGCGACAAGCGGCAGCCATTCGATTGAACTGAATGCCTGCGGCGCTATGCAACCTCTTCGTGCCTTTGTGTCTTCGTGTGAACCATCACTTCCATGTTCTCACTGCGCCTCCCCTTTCTTCTCCGCGTCTCTGCGTGAACCCCCTTCCACCTGTGGATTGCACCCCAACACCAGACTTGACGCACCGCGACCCGCCATGTTCTTTAGTGCCATGCGTTGTAGCAAAACCGTCAAAGCCTGCGGCTACCGGGAGCCATGCTCAAGTCGGAGCTGATTGAGCGCGCGGCCCGGTTCCGCAGCGCCGAGGGTGATCCCTCGCGGCATCTCAGCCAGTGCCCTGCTTTGGTGCTCAACGCCGACTATACCCCGCTGTCGTACTATCCGCTCAGCCTGTGGCCGTGGCAGACCGCGATCAAGGCGATCTTTCTGGAGCGGGTCGATATCGTCGAAAGCTATACGCGGCTGGTCCACTCGCCCAGCTGGACCATGCCGATCCCCAGCGTGATCGCGCTGCGCAGTTACGTGAAGCCCAGCGAGTTCCCCGCTTTCACCCGCTTCAACCTGTTCCTGCGCGATCGCTTCGCCTGCCAGTACTGCGGCAGCCCCCACCATCTGACCTTCGACCATGTCGTCCCGCGACGCCTGGGCGGCCGGACCAGCTGGGAAAACGTCGCCACCGCCTGCGCGCCCTGCAACATGAAGAAGGGCGGCAGGACCCCGCAGCAAGCGCGGATGCCGCTGCTGCTCAAGCCGATCCGCCCGACCAGCTGGCAATTGCAGGAACGCGGCAAAGCCTTCCCGCCGGGCTATCTGCACGAGACCTGGCGCGACTGGCTCTACTGGGATGTCGAACTGGAGGCTTGAGGGGGGCGGTCCATTGCAGAAGCGGGGACATGCTATTGCGTGTCCCCTTCCGACGGTGCGGCCGGGCGAAGTTCTTGCCATTTCGCTATTCGTCGCTTACGTCACATGTGACGGAGGTCATATGGGCAAGCACGAGAACCTGACCGGAGCCCAACGCACCGCCCGCTACCGCGCCGCGAAGCGCGCGCAGGGCCTGCGGCTGAAGCAGTTCTGGGTCCCCGATCTGCGTGACCCCAAGGTCCGGACAAGGATCGAACGCGCGGTGGCGGCGATCAACGCCAGCGACGAAGAGGCCGCGATCAACGCCTGGCTGGAGCAGAACTACGACGAGCTGATGGCGTCGGAGCCGCCCTATGACTGGGGCGAGGACGGCCCGCCCGCGTGATCCGCGGTGAAATCTGGACCGTCTCGGGCGCGCCCGGTTATGGCAGCAAACCCCGCCCGGCATTGATTGTGCAGTCCGACATTCTTGACGCCACGCAATCGGTGATCACCTGCGGGATCACCTCGCGCGAAGACCTTGTCATCCCGTTCCGTCCGGCGTTCGAGCCAACGCCTGACAATGGACTCGACAGGCCTTCAAGCGTCATGATCGACAAGATCGCCTCGGTCCCGCGCAGCAAGCTGGGCAAGCGGACTGGCCGGTTGACCGACGAGGACATGGTGCTGGTCGAGCAGTCGCTGGTGCTGGGGTTTGAGGGGTGATGGCGGGGGTTCCCGCCAGGTATCTGCACGAGACCTGGCGCGACTGGTTCTACTGGGATGTCGAGCTGGAGGCTTGAGGGGATTGCGTACGTCG
>JANOGS010000114.1:0-6897 GCA_031414115.1 Novosphingobium sp.
GTCGGCGCCGGGAAGAGTGAAGGCGCGATGGATGCGTCGAACCTGCTCAAGCCCGCCTTGGCGCGCGGCGAATTGCACTGTATCGGCGCGACCACGCTCGACGAATATCGCAAGCATATCGAGAAGGACGCAGCGCTGGCGCGCCGGTTCCAGCCCGTGATGGTCGACGAGCCGTCGGTGGAGGACACGATCTCCATTCTGCGCGGCATCAAGGAGAAATACGAGCTGCACCATGGCGTGCGCATCGCCGACAACGCGATCGTCGCGGCGGCGACGCTCAGCAACCGTTACATCGCCGACCGTTTCCTTCCCGACAAGGCGATCGACCTGATGGACGAGGCCGCCAGCCGCATCCGCATGGAGGTCGAGAGCAAGCCCGAAGAGATCGAGAACCTCGACCGCCGGATCATCCAACTCAAGATCGAGGAGATGGCGCTCGCCAAGGAGACCGATACCGCCTCCAAGGACCGCCTCACCGCGCTCAGGCAGGAACTTGCCCAGCTCGAGCAGCAGTCAGCCGAACTCACCACCCGCTGGCAGAACGAGCGCGACAAGATCGCCGCCGAGGGCGAGATCAAGGCCCAGCTCGACCATGCCCGGATCGAGCTCGAGCAGGCCCAGCGTCAAGGCGATCTCGCCAAGGCCGGTGAGCTGTCCTACGGCACCATCCCGGCGCTCGAAAAGCAGCTCTCTGAGGCCCAGGGGGTGAGCGAGAACGCGCTGCTGCGCGAGGAAGTTACCGGCGAGGACATCGCGGCGGTGGTCAGCCGCTGGACCGGGATTCCGGTCGAGCGGATGCTGCAGGGCGAGCGCGAGAAGCTGCTCAAGATGGAAGAAGTGATCGGCCAGCGGGTGATCGGTCAGCACGATGCGGTGGTGGCGGTGTCGAAGGCGGTGCGCCGCGCCCGGGCAGGCTTGCAGGACCCCAACCGGCCACTCGGTTCGTTCCTGTTCCTCGGGCCTACCGGGGTCGGCAAGACCGAATTGACCAAGGCTTTGGCGGCGTTTCTGTTTGACGACGACACCGCGATGGTCCGGATCGACATGAGCGAATTCATGGAGAAGCACTCGGTCAGCCGCTTGATCGGCGCCCCTCCCGGCTATGTAGGTTATGAGGAAGGCGGTGTTATAACCGAAACGGTTCGCAGACGACCCTATCAGGTGGTGCTGTTCGACGAGGTCGAGAAGGCCCATTCCGACGTGTTCAACGTCCTGCTGCAAGTGCTCGACGACGGGCGGCTGACCGATGGCCAGGGCCGGGTGGTGGACTTCACCAACACCCTGATCATCCTCACCTCCAACCTGGGCAGCCAGTATCTGGCCAGCCTTGAGGAAGGGCAGGACGTTGAACTGGTCGAACCGCAGGTGATGGAAGTGGTGCGCGGGCATTTCCGCCCCGAATTCCTCAACCGGCTTGACGAGATTATCCTGTTCCGCCGCCTCGGCGTCGAGCACATGGCCCCGATCGTCGAGATCCAGGTTGGGCGGGTTGCGGGGCTGCTCAAGGACCGCAAGATCACGCTCGAGCTGAGCGAGGCGGCCAAGCGCTGGCTCGGCCGGGTCGGCTACGATCCGGTCTATGGGGCCCGACCACTCAAGCGCGCGGTCCAGCGCTACCTGCAGGATCCGCTGGCGGAGAAGCTGCTCGGCGGCGAGATTCCGGATGGTTCGATGGTGAAGATTGGCGAGGGCGAAGGCGCGCTGACGATCGCCGTGAGCTAGAACGGCCGCCCCGGCGGGCCGCTGAGGTCGAGCGGGGTGGCGCGGATCCACTTTGACAGCATCAGCTTGCGCCCCGCAAGCACTGGTAGTCCGGCATGCCGGGCGAGCGGCTCGGGCTGACCCCGGGCATCGACATTGACGAACTGTATGGCATCGCCCGCCGCAACCCTGAGCTTGAGGTCGATTCGCGGAAAGGCGGTCTCCCCGCCTTCGAACTGGTCGGTCAGAGCAACCAGGAAAGTCTGCACCCGCTGGTTGTTGCCGGGCGGCAGGCAATCGGAATGGAGCTTGTATTCCTGCCCCGGCTGGTACGAAAGCACCTGCACCGGCTCACCCTGCTCATAGCTGGTGCCGGTTGACGCCATGATCCGGCGATTGAGCGCATGGATCGCGGGATCTTCGAGCACAAAGGGAAAGGCTGCGAAGTCGGCGGTCCGGACCGGGTCGCGGAGCTGCTCGCCGGTCTGGGGATGGACCACGATCGAGGGCTGGAGCTGCGGTCCGGCCAGATCGATCAGGTATCGGCATTCCGCTGCGCTCAGGAAGCCGCGGCGGATTGAAATCTCCGGGACTGAGCTTTGAACCGCGGCCTCAGGCAGGCCCGAGGGATCGCCTTCGGCATCGATTGCCATGGCGCTGATCAGTTCGGCCTGGCGGCGGGCGAGGGCGTTCTTGCTGGCGCGCTGACCCAGCCGCTGCAAAGCCTCGCCCCAGCGCCGCCCTGCGCCGCCCGCGCCATTGGCCAGCAGGGCAATGTGGATCGGCTCTGCTTCGGCCAGGCCAAGCTCGGCCGCCGTGCCGAACAGGTCGCGCGCAGCGAAAAGATCGCGGCGGATCGGATCGCCCGCCAGCCGCCAATGCGCCAGCGTCAGCGCCGCCTGGGCATGGCCGGATTCAACCCCCTGGGTGAGCAGCTGGAAGGCTTCGGCAATCCGGCCCTGCTGCGCCGCAGCGATCGCGCGGGAGATCAACTGGGGAGCGGAGCGGTGCGACATGGGCTGGCCCTAGCGCAAAAGCAAAGGGGCCGGAACTGGGTTCCGGCCCCTCGTTGTTGGCGCTATCCGTTGGCCGGTCAGAACCGGGCGCGGAAACCGGTGTAAAGCTTGCGGCCAAACGCGTCGTAGATCGCGGCCGTCCCGCCGCCACGGTCGGGGGTGGCAATCGAGCCGGTGCCCGTAAGTCCGAAGGGCGCGTGGGTATCGAGCAGATTGTCGACGCCGACATAGAACTGGTACTTGTCGTCAGCCAGGTTCACTTCAAGCCGGAGGTCGTGGTAGAAGGTCGACGGCAGCTCCCGGATCTCGATGGCATCGAGGTTGTTGGGCGGGCAGACTGTGCCGTTGCAGGCAGTGGGAAGCGCATTGAAGTTTTCATAGGCGCTGGTGAACATCGGACCGATGTAGCGCATCCGGTAACCCATGGTGAACCGGCCGACGGTCAGATCGGTGTCCCAGCGGAACTCGTCTTCGGGATCGCCCAGCTCGCTCAGGATCCGGTTCTCGAAGTTCGGCAGGGCCGGGTTCTCGAAGTTGCTGATCTGGAGATTGTGGGTCCAGATCAGGTTGGTGCTGAGCTTGACGTTCGCACCGAGATTGGTGCGATAGGCCAGATTGACGTCAACACCGCGCCGAACCCGGGCGGCAAAATTGTAGCCGGACTGGACCAGCGTGTTGGCCTGAACCTGGCCCTGGACTTCGCCAAGTGGTCCCGGCGTGGGGCCAAGATAGCGCTGAAACAGCGTGCAGAAGAAGTTGTCGGTAGTGGGTTGATCAACACAATTGTTGGCAATGGTCTGCGCGCCAAGTGAAACGATGACATTTTTCACCTTGATATTGTAATAGTCAACACTGAGGACCAGCCCAGGGACGAATTGTGGTTGAAGCACACCGCCAAAAGTCCACGAATCAGCGGTTTCCTCTTCGAGCAGCGGGTTGCTGCCGTTGATTACCGGAAGCGACTGGGTGACGTTTGGAATTCCAGCAAGGATGGCCGCATCCCCGCCCATCTGCGCCAGGCAGTTCGCTGGGCGATTGGGGTTGCCGGCGAGCTGGTTGGGCGAACACGGATCAACGAAGCCGGGCGCAAAGTTGGGAATCGGCGGGAAGTAAAGCTCGGACAGGTTCGGGGCTCGAACTGCGCGACTATAGTTGCCGCGGAAACGCAGATCGCGGACCGGCGCCCAGTCGATCCCGCCATTAAAGGCCCAGACCGTTCCGGTCGCGCCATTATAGTCAGCGATACGGGCAGCGCCGCTAATGGTCAGTTCCTCAAAGAACGGCGTTTCCGCGAGCAACGGAATCTGCAACTCACCAAACGCTTCCTTGACCTTGAAAGCTGGCGGCAAGAAGTTACCGATCACCACCGAATTGGTGTTGTTCTGGGTCGACGGGATGGCGAGCGGGGCCCCCTGGGTCAGGAACGGGTCATCGAGATAGCTGCCGTCTTCCTTGCGATATTCAGCACCCAGTGCAAACCGCACCGGGCCACCTGGCATATTGAAGAAACCACTGGTGTCGCCCGATACGAACCCACTCACAACAAATTGTTCGAGCGAAGCATCGGTATGAGCACTGCGCGAAAAGTACGCTGACGAAGCGGCGTTGTTTCCAACGCCTGCGGGATTGTAGGGCACGCAAGCGGCGATGTCTGCCGCGAGCCTGCCAATCTGGCCGGCATTCGCGCGCGAGCCGCCTGTGCCAGTCTGGAAGACGCCCGAATCATAAGCTACCGCAGCAGTTGAGTCGAACTGTGAGCGGCACTGAATTCCCGCAGTCGGATTTAGGGGGTCAATTGCGGCATCCAAGGCAAGCATGAAGCGCTGGCGGTCGACGTAGCCATCGGTGTCGACGGTCTGCTCGAACTTGCCGTAGTTGAACGAAAGCTCGTACTTCCAGTCTTGGTTGAAAGTGCCGCGCAAGCCGCCAACAATCCGGTAGGTGTCGCGCTGGAACACTTCATCGCGAATGCCAACGTCAGCCAAGTTACGGGCCAGCACGATGCGATAGGTTCCGTTGTTGATGGCCGTGATGTCTGCGGCGTTGAGCGGACCGCCAGTTCCTTGACCAGCAGTGGCAGTGCGAGACGCCGCTGCGCCGGCTGCTGTGGCGCAGGCCACGGTCAGGCTGGTGTTGCAGCCTGACGCCAGGATCAGGCCAGCAATCTGGTCGCGATGTGGTGCAAGGTACGGATTATCGAGCCGGATTCGCTCACGAAAATCGAACTGCCCAAACGTACCCTGTATGGCAGACGCGCCGGCATTGTTGCCAACAGCATTTACCCGGTTCCATTTGGCCTCTGCAAACAGCTCCAAAGCTTCGCTGAATTCGAAATGAGCCAGCAGGTTGAGATTGTAGCGCCTGACCTGCGGCTGGACCGAAAGCAGCCGATCCTCGCGGCCGGTCTGGCCGTTGCCGCCAAGGATCCCGCCAATGATGCCGGAATTGAAGCGAGTCCCAGTCTGCTGGACCAGCGACCCTTCTGGATTGAACAGGAAAGTGCAGTTGTAAGGCTGGCCGCCGACCGAAGAGGTGGCGCCATTGCTCGCGCCCGCGCCGATGCCGCAAAGGGCTTCGTTCGTCGCCGTCGCGGGATTGTCGCGCGGTTGAGTAATCGGAACCAGGCCGAAGCGATTGATCGAGGCGCTGCGAAGGTCCCGCTGAAACACCGAGTCGGGGAAGCCGTCGCTGCCATTTGGCAAGCCGCCCGGATCGACATCGACGACCGCGAACTGATCGACCGAGCGCAACCATGGCAGCTGCGAGCCGAATACGCGCTCCTGATTGGAGAATTCGCCATGCACCGTCACGTTGCCGCGGCCGTCGGCAAAGTTCTGGCCGACCATTCCGGAAATATACTGGTTCCCGCCGAATCCGCGCGGTGAGACGCCGAGCGACCCGCGCAGTTGCGCTCCATCATAGCTCCGGCGCAGCACGAAGTTGACGACGCCCGCAATCGCGTCAGAACCATAGATCGCAGAGTTACCACCGGTAACGATGTCGACACGCTCGATCAGATCGTTGGGGATCGAGTTGACGTCGGGAGAGACGGCATTGCTGAGGATATCCGCTGCAACGTGACGGCGACCGTTGACCAGCACCAGCGTCCGTGACGTGCCCAGACCCCGCAGATCGAGCAGGTTGAGCCCGGCGATCCCAACACCCAGCCCCGGGTTCTGCTGCGAAATGGTACTGCGCAGTTGCGGCAGGTCGTTGAGTGCTTCGCCGACGTTGGCATCGCCCTGCTTGTAGAACTGCTCACCTGCGATCGTGGCGATTGGAATCGTCGATTCCAGGTTGGGCCGTGCGATGCGCGACCCCGTAACCACGATTGTCTGCGCCGTTTCCGCGACATCGGCTTCAGTGGAATCTGCCGGAGCGTCCTGGGCCTGGGCGGCGGTGGTGGTGGCAAGCCCGATCAGGGCGGCGGCAAGCGCCGCGCTCTGCAGGCAAGTGGCGCTGGCGAGCGCGGATTTACGGAAGAATTTCATCGACAAGCCCCTTGTTCGAACGCCTGCGCAGGCGCAGACAAAATGCGTGAGATAACGCCGCCAGATGCGAATGATTGGATGCGACTCCCTGACCCTGACCCCGGGCCTTGATGTCACACATTTGAAAGAACTCTCGCGGACTGGCAATTCTCGAAAAGTCCCGGTCGGTGTTTCCGTCAGGCGTGTGGTCATTCTGCAACAGGGCGCGGCTGCCGCTGCACGATTGTCAGAATCCTGGACCCGGCTTGACCTCGGCCGGGCCACTCCTTAATCGATCGATTAAACGTTATCGGAAGGACTCAGGAAAACCATGGCCACAGCCTATATTGTCGATGCAGTGCGGACCGCCGGCGGGCGCCGCGGCGGGAAGCTGGCCGGGGTCCACCCGGTCGATCTGGCCGCGGCCACGCTCGATCACCTGGTCAGCCAGACCGGGATCGATCCCGGCGCGGTCGAGGACGTGGTGATGGGCTGCGTCACCCAGGCCGGGCAGCAGGCGATGCAGGTCGGTCGCAACGCGGTGATGGCCAGCAAGCTGCTGCCGCTGTCGACCCCAGCTGTGACGATCGACCGTCAGTGCGGCTCGTCGCAGCAGGCGATCCAGTTTGCTGCCCAGGCGGTGATGTCGGGCGTGCAGGATGTGGTGATCGCCGCCGGGATCGAAAGCATGAGCCGGGTGCCGATGGGCT
>JANOGS010000115.1:0-9766 GCA_031414115.1 Novosphingobium sp.
ATCGCTGGCAGCTTCGAGCACTTCGAACCGCTGCTGCTCGATGCGATGAAGCGGGTTCCGGCGCTGGAGCAGGCGGGGATCCAGAAGTTCTTCTGCGGGCCGGAAAGCTTCACGCCTGACGTGCGCTATCACATCGGTGAAAGCCCGGAACTCAAGGGCTGCTTCGTTGCCGCCGGGCTCAACTCGATCGGGTTGCAATCTGCCGGCGGGGTCGGCAAGGTGATGGCCGAGTGGATCCGCGACGGTATGCCACCTGCGGACCTGTGGACGGTCGACGTGCGGCGCAACATGCCCTTCCAGATCAACCGCAAGTACCTGCGCGAGCGGGTCAGCGAGAGCCTTGGCCTGCTTTACGCGACGCATTACCCGTTCAAACAGTACGAGACCGCGCGCGGCGTGCGCAAATCGGCGCTCCACGACCGACTGGCTGCTGAGGGTGCCTGCTTTGGCGAAGCGTTCGGCTGGGAACGCGCCAATTGGTATGGCGAGCCGGGCAGCACGCCGGAGTATCAGTACTCCTATGGCCGCCAGAACTGGTTCGAGAACAGCGCCGCCGAATGCAAGGCAGTGCGCGAGGCGGTCGCGCTGTTCGACCAGTCGAGCTTCGCCAAATTCCGCCTCGAAGGCCGCGATGCCTGCGCTGTGCTCAATCGGGTTTGCGGCAACGATGTCGATGTCGCGCCGGGGCGGATGATCTATACCCAGTGGCTCAACGACAAGGGCGGAATCGAGGCTGACCTCACCGTCACCCGCCTCAGCGAAACCGCCTACCTGATCGTCGGCGGGGCCGAGACAGCGACCAAGGATTTTGCCTGGCTCAAGCGGCATATCCCGGCGGATGCCCACGCGGTGCTGACCGATGTCACCTCGGGCATGGGGGTGATTGCGATCATGGGTCCCAATTCGCGGGCGCTGCTGCAATCGCTCAGCCCTGACGACCTCTCCAACGAAGCCTTCCCCTTCGCCACCAGTCGCGAGATCGAGCTGGGTTATGGTCTGGTCCGCGCCAACCGGATCACCTTCGTCGGCGAGCTGGGATGGGAGCTCTATGTGCCGACCGAATTCATGGCTGGCGTGTACGACGAAATCGTCGCGGTGGGCGCGCAGTTCGGGCTGAAACACGCCGGCTATCACGCGCTCAATTCGCTGCGGATGGAGAAGGCTTACCGTCACTGGGGCCACGACGTCACCGACGAGGACACTCCGCTCGAGGCCGGGCTCGGCTTCGCGGTCAGGTTCGACAAGCCCGGCGGGTTTATCGGGCGGGAGGCGCTGGTGGCGCAGAAACAGGCCGGAGTGCGGCAGAAGCTGGTGCAGTTCCTGCTGAGGGACCCCGCACCAATGCTCTACCACAATGAGCCGATCTGGCAGGGCGAGCGGATCGCCGGTTACATCCGCTCGGGCATGTATTGCCACACGCTGGGCGCAGCAGGCGGGCTGGGCTATGTCTTCGCGGCCGATGGCGGTCCGGTCGGCGCGATCGGGGCGGATGACTACGAGATTGAGATTGCCGGCACGCGCTATCCGGCCACGGCTTCGCTCAAGCCGCTCTATGATCCCACCAGTGCACGGATAAAGTCATGATGCATGAAACCCCGCACCAGCTGATGCAGCGGCTCGCGGCCAATACCCAGGTCGGCTATAGTTTCGACCAGGAATTCTACGCCAGCGAGGCGGTGTTCAAGGCCGATATGGAACGGATCATCAGCCGCAAATGGCTGCTGGCGGGCCATGTCTCGCGAATTCCGAACAAAGGGGATTACTTCCTGTTCCGGGTCGGCTCGGAACAGATCATCGTCATTCGCGAGAATGCGGATAGCGTCCGCGCCTTCTTCAACGTCTGCCGCCACCGCGGCTCGACGATCTGCCAGGCCGAAAGCGGCAATGCGCCCAAGCTGGTCTGCCCTTACCATGCCTGGACTTTCGGGCTCGACGGCAGGCTTCTGGCCGCGCGGCTGATGCCGGAGGATTTCGACAAGGCCGAGAACAGCCTGTTTGCCTGCCATATCCGCGTGTTCCACGGGCTGATCTTCATCAATATGAGCGAAGCCGAACCCGACGATTTCGACGCGACCTTCGGCGATCTGGACCCGATCCTCGACTATCACGGCATGGCCGAGGCGCGGATCGCCCACGCCGGCAGCTACCCGACCACTGCCAACTGGAAGCTGGTGGTCGAGAATTTCTTCGAATGCTATCACTGCGTCCCCTCGCACCCCGAATTCTGCTCGATGCACGCGGCAGAATCGATCGTTGCGGTGGGGGCGGGGCCAAGCTCGGGCCCGGCTGATGCGATCGCCAGCTACATGCCCAAGGTCCAGGCCTGGGAAGCCAGCGCGGCCGCGCTGGGGCGTCCGATCGGCACGATCGATGATGCGCCCGAGAGCTCGCACCTGCGGCTGCTGATGCAGCGGATGAACAAGCCCGGCTGGGCCGCCGAAACCCGCGACGGCACCGCGCCCGCCCCGCTGATGGGCAAGCGCAGCCAGCCCGATGGCGGGCGGATGCATCTCAGTTTCAGCCCGTTCAGCCAGATTGTTGCTGACGATCATTTCGTCATCCTGTTCCAGTTCACCCCGCGCTCGGCGCTCGTGTCCGATGTCGAAATGATCTGGCTGGTCGATGGCCGCGCCTCCGAGGCCGAGGTTGATGTGCCCAAAATGATCTGGGGCTATCACGCCACCACCAGCCAGGACAAAGTGATCACCGAAAACAACCAGGCGGGGATCCTCTCCAGCCGCTATCGCCCCGGGCGCTATTCCGATCAGGAGGGCAGCGTGATCAAGTTCCAGCAATGGTACCTGCACCAGTTCGGGCTGGAGCGCGCCGAGTGATTTTGCCCGCGCTCATGTCCGGGGTGGTGCTGACCGGGTTTGGCGGGTTCGACAAGCTGGAATACCGCAATGACCTGCCGGTGCCGCAGCCCGGCCCGGGCGAAGTGCTGATTCGGGTCGGCGCGGCGGGGGTCAACAACACCGATATCAACACCCGGATCGGCTGGTATTCAAAGACCGTGGAGGGATCGACTGCCGAGGGCGGGGCGAGCGGCTTTGCCGAGGCTGCGGATGATGGCTGGAGCGGCGCGCCGTTTCACTTTCCGCGCGTCCAGGGGATCGACGCCGCCGGGCGGATCGTCGCGGTCGGAGCTGGCGTTTCGGCTGACCGGATTGGCGAGCGGGTGCTGGTCGAACCGGCGCTGCGCCAGGCCGATGGCAGCGTCAGCTTCTTCGGTTCGGAATGCGACGGGGCTTTCGCCGAATATGCCCTGGCGCCGTCGGTGCACGCCCATGCCATCGTCTCGCCGCTCAGCGATGTCGAACTTGCCTCGTTCCCCTGCGCCTATTCGACCGCCGAGAATCTGCTCCACCGCAGCCGCGTTGCCGCGGGCGAACGGGTGCTGGTGACGGGAGCTTCGGGCGGGGTTGGATCGGCGGCGGTGCAACTGGCCAAGCGCCGGGGCGCATGGGTGACCGCGCTGTGCGGGGTATCGAAGCACCAGGCAGTCTGGGCGCTGGGCGCGGACCAAGTACTCGATCGCCACGCCCCGCTGCTTGCCGACAGCGTCGACGTGGTGATCGATGTGGTTGGCGGGCCGGGCTTCGCCGGCCTGCTCGGCGCGCTCAAGCCCGGCGGGCGCTATGCCACGTCCGGGGCAATTGCCGGGCCGCTGGTCGAGCTTGACCTGCGCACGCTCTACCTCAAGGATTTGAGCTTCTACGGCAGCACCGCGCTCGATCCCGGGGTGTTTCAGAGCCTGATCGACTACATCGAGCGCGGCGAGATCAGGCCTGTGGTCTGCGCCACCTATCCGCTCGTCAGGATCGAAGCTGCGCAGCGGGTCTTCCTTGAGAAGACCCACGTCGGCAAGATCGTGCTCGAGGTCTGATCAGACTTTCGCGGGCCTGCGGCGGGCCAGCCACCAAGCCGTGAAGAATCCTGCGGTCAGGATCACGCTGGTCCAAAGCTCGATCCGCCGGGCCTGGTCCCAGGCCATCAATCCCAGCACCGCGATCATCCCCGCGGCGGCCAGCAACGTCCCCCAGGGGTGCAGCCACATCTTTACCTTGAGCCGCTCGGGCGCTTCGCGCTCCAGTCTGGTCCTGATGTTGAGCTGGGCCCAGGCGATCAGCAGATAGATGAACAGCATGATCGCACCCAGCGAGTTGATCAGGAAATTGAACACCATGTCAGGCGAAATCACCGAGGCAGCCAAGGCAGCATAGCTGAACACGCTGGCGATCAGGATCGCCCGGACCGGCACCTTGGCCCGGCTAAGCTTGACGCATGACTGCGGCGCATCGCCATACTGGGCGAGGCCAAACATCGCGCGCGAGGTGATGTAGAACCCCGAATTGAGGCAAGAAAGGACCGCGACCAGCACGATCGCGTTCATGATCAGGTCGGCCTGGGCATAGCCCATCACCCGCAAGGCATGGGCAAACGGCGAAACTCCGACTTCGATTTCGTTCCACGGTACCACGGAAACGATCATCAGGATCGAAAGCACAAAGAACAGCAGGATCCGCACTGCGACCGACATCGTCATCCGGGCGATGGTCTGCGCACCTTCTTCGGATTCGGCTGCGGCGAGCGTGGCGATCTCCGCGCCGCACATCGAAAACACCGTTGTGACCACGCCTGCCAGCACCGCTGTCCAGCCATTGGGAGCAAAGCCGCCATGCGCGGTGAGGTTGCCGAAAGTCGATCCGGTGGGCGAGGTCAGCCCGCTGGCATAGGCTGCCGCGGCCAGGATGAAGACAATGATCGCCACCACCTTGGTCGATGCGAACCAGAACTCAAACTCGCCATAAGACCGCGCGGACAGCAGGTTCACCCCGGTCAAAGCAGCCATGATCACCACGCCGACCTGCCAGACCGCGAACTGCGGGAGCCACTGGACGATGATCTGCGCCCCGGCGATCGCCTCGATCGCGATCACCACCATCCAGAACCACCAATAGAGCCAGCCGACCAGAAACCCGGCCCAGGGACCCACGCCTTCACGGGCGAAATCAGGGAAGGTCTGGACGCCGGGCAGGGCCATGGCCATTTCCGAGATCATCCGCATCACCAGCAGCACCAGCAGCCCGCCGATCGCATAGGATACCACCGCCGCCGGGCCGATGTTGGCGATTGCGGTGGACGAGCCGACGAACAGCCCCGCGCCGATGATCCCGCCGAAGGTGATCATCGAGACGTGGCGTGACTTGAGTGAACGGGCGAGTTTGCCCCCGACGCGGTCGTTACCCAGTGCTTCTGCGATTGCGGTCATCCTGCGCCCCATTGTTATCAAATCAGTTCTGCCCGCTCAGGACGATCTTGCAAGCACTGATGCGGGGCTTATCCCGATCATTAGATTGCGCCATGGACGCGGCTTCGCGGTTGCTGGCCCGCAGGCTAAGCTGACATAGGGGCATACAATCGCGTCATGGCAGGCATATTCGATGAAATCTTCGGCACGGGCAGTGGTGATCGGCGGCGGCGTGGTCGGGGTTTCGACGCTCTATCACCTCGCCAAGATGGGTTGGGCAGACTCGGTACTGATCGAGCGCAAGGAATTGACTTCCGGGTCGACCTGGCACGCGGCGGGGCTGCTGCCCTTGTTCAACCTGTCGTACTCGGTGGGCAAGCTCCACCAGTATTCGGTCGAGCTCTATCCCAGCCTTGAGGCCGAGACCGAGCTAAACGTCGGTTTTTCCAACGTTTCCAACATCCGTCTGGCGCGTACTGCGGACCGGATGGACGAATACCGGTACTACGCCGGAGTGGCCAAGACGATCGGGGTCGAGGTCAATTTCCTCACCCCCGATCAGGTCAAGGAAATCTGGCCGCTGTGCAACACCGATGGGATTCTGGGCGCGATCCAGCATCCGGCTGATGGCTATATACAACCGGCCGACCTGACCCAGGCGCTGGCCAAGGGCGCACGCCAGTTGGGCGGGACGATCTATCGCAACACTACCGTGACCGCGATCGCGAAGAAGCCGAACGGCGAATGGCTGGTCACGACCGATCAGGGCGAGATCACCTGCGAGCATGTGATTTCGGCGACCGGAAACTTCGCCCGCCAGACCGGGGCTATGGTCGGGCTCGATATTCCGGTGATCCCGGTCGAGCACCAGTACCTGGTCACCGACCAGCACCCCGCGATCATGGAGCGCAAGCGCCAGGGGCTGCCGGAAATGGGCGTGCTGCGCGAGAGCGATTCGAGTTGGTACATGCGCGAGGAGGCTGGCGGGCTGCTGCTTGGGCCTTACGAGGTTGGGGCGCCGGCCTGCTACGTCAAAGGCCCGGCGGCGAACAGCGAGTACGAGCTGTTTCCCGACGATCTCGAGCGGCTGATGCCCTATATCGAAACCGCGATCACCCGGGTTCCGGCGTTTGGCGAGGTCGGGGTCAAGAAGGTCTACAACGGCGCGATTGCCTATACCCCCGATGGTTCGCCGATCGTCGGCCCGGCCTGGGGCGCCAGGAACTTCTGGCTCAACGAGGGCCATTCGTTCGGGATCACCGCCGCCGGCGGGGCCGGGTGGCAGCTCGCCCACTGGATCGTCGAAGGCGAACCGAGCATCGACATGATGGGGGTCGATCCGCGCCGCTTCGGTGACTATGCGGGCGAGGGCTATCTCACCGCCAAGAACGAGGAAGCCTATGCCAAGGTTTTCACCGTTCACTACCCCGACGAAGAGCGTGAAGCCGCCCGCCCGCTGCGCCAGACCCCGTGCTATTCGCGGATGAAGGAGCTGGGTGCGGTGTTCGGATCGGTGTTCGGGTGGGAACGGCCCAACTGGTTCGCGCCGCCGGGTTACGACTTGAGCGCAGCCGAGCTTGACCGGCCTGACGTGCTGCTCAACCACAACCACCCCGACGTTGCAGGCGAGGCGATCCGCGAGAAGTGGTCGTTCCGTCGCTCCAACTACTTCGAGCATGTTGGCAATGAATGCCGCCATGTTGCCGAAAAGGTTGGCATTCAGGACATGAGCGCGTTCGCCAAGTGCCGCATTTCCGGCCCCGGCGCGGAATCCTGGCTCGATGGCCTGCTGAGCAATGCGGTGCCGAAGAAAGTGGGCCGGATGACGCTGTCTTACCTGCTCACCGCCAGGGGCGGGGTGCGCGGCGAGTTCACCGTCTACAAGGAAGGCCCGCAGAGCTATTATCTGGTTTCGGCGGGGGCCTATGAGCGCCACGATCAGGATTGCCTCAGGAAGGCGCTGCCCGGCGACGGTTCGGTGCAGTTCGAGCGGCTGACTACCTCGATGGGGGTGCTGGTTCTCGCCGGACCGCGCAGCCGCGATGTGCTGAGCAAGCTGACCCGCGCCGACCTCTCGAACGAAGCCTTTCCCTGGCTCACCGGCCAGCGGCTCAGCATCGGCGCGGCTCCGGTCGATGCCCTGCGGGTCAACTTCATCGGCGAACTGGGCTGGGAAATCCACCACCCGATCGAGATGCAGAACTACATCTTCGATCAGATCATGACCGCGGGCGCAGAGATCGACATCAAGCCGTTCGGGATCAGGGCGATGACGCTGATGGCGCTGGAAAAGAGCTACAAGCTGATCCCGCGCGAGCTCTCGATCGAATACAACGCTTACGAAAGCGGGCTGGGCCGGTTCATCAACCTGAAAAAACCGGGTTTCTTCGGCAAGCAGGCCTTGCTGGCGTGGCAGGACAACGGCCTTGGTAACTCCCTCGTCACGATGGAAGTGCTCGGCGTCAGCGATGCAGATGCGCGCGGCAGCGAGCCGATCTGGCTGGGAGAGGAGCTGGTCGGACGGGTCACCTCGGGCGGCTATGGCTGGCGGGTGGGCAAGAGCCTGGCGCTCGCCATGGTCCGTCCCGATCTGGCCGCGCCGGGGACCGGGCTGGAGATCACGATCCTGGACCAGCGGCACCGGGCAGTAGTGATCCCCGACAGCCCCTATGATCCCGAAAACACCGCGCTAAAGGCCTGATGACCCGCTTTTCCGCCTTCAGCCTGTTCGCCAAGGCGCTTGGACACCACAAGTCGTGGCCCGAGCTGTGGCCCGATGCGGCGCCCAAGCCGGCCTACGATGCAATCATCGTCGGGGCGGGCGGGCATGGCCTCGGCGCGGCCTATTACCTCGCGAAGAAGTACGGCATCCGCAATGTCGCGGTGATCGAGAAGGGCTGGCTGGGCGGCGGCAACACCGGGCGCAACACCACGATCATCCGCTCGAATTACCTCTACGATGAGAGTGCACACCTTTACGATCACGCGGTCAAGCTGTGGGACGGGCTCAGCCAGGAGCTCAATTTCAACGTGATGTATTCGAAGCGCGGGGTGCTGATGCTCGCGCACAATGTCCACGATCTGCAGAGCTTCCAGCGCCACATCCACGCCAACCGGTTGAACGGGGTCGACAACGAGTGGCTGAGCGCGGAGCAGGCTAGGGAATACTGCCCACCGCTCGATATTTCGCCCGGCGCGCGCTATCCGGTGCTCGGCGCGGCCTTGCAGCGCCGCGGCGGCACCGCCCGGCATGACAGCGTCGCCTGGGGCTATGCCCGTGCCGCCGCCGCACTGGGGGTCGATATCATCCAGAACTGCGCGGTCACCGGGATCCGCCGCGGCCCGGACGGGGCAGTGCAGGGGGTTGAAACCGAGCGCGGGTTCATTGCCTCGAACAAGGTCGGAGTCTCAGCCGCCGGCAACTCCTCGGTGATCATGGCGATGGCCGGGCTCGATTTTCCGCTCGAAAGCTACCCGTTGCAGGCGCTGGTGTCCGAACCGGTCAAGCCGGTGTTCCCCTGCGTGGTGATGTCCAACGCGGTCCACGCCTATATCAGCCAGTCCGACAAGGGCGAGCTGGTGATCGGCGCGGGGACCGACCAGTACGTTTCCTACTCGCAGCGCGGCGCGCTCCACATCGTCGAGCATACGCTCGCCGCGATCTGCGAGATTTTCCCGCTGTTCCGGCGAATGCGGATGCTGCGCAACTGGGGCGGGATCGTCGATGTCACCCCCGATCGCTCGCCAATCCTGGGCAAGACCCCGGTGTCGGGGCTCTACGTCAACTGCGGCTGGGGCACCGGCGGGTTCAAGGCCACCCCGGGCGCTGGCGATCTGCTTGCCTACACCATGTCGAAGGATGAACCTCACCGGATCAACGCCCCGTTCAACCTCGACCGGTTCCGCAATGGCCGCCTGATCGACGAGGCTGCGGCGGCGGCGGTGGCGCACTGAGATGCTGCTGATCCACTGCCCTTACTGCGACGAGAAGCTGCCCGAGCTCGAATTCGCCTATGCCGGCGAGGCGCATATCGCCCGGCCCGCCGATCCCTCGGGATTGAGCGACGCGGAATGGGAACGCTACCTGTTCATCCGCGCCAACCCCAGGGGCCGCCACCACGAACGCTGGCGCCACGTCCACGGCTGCGGGCGGTTTTTCAACGCGGTCCGCGACACCGCCAGCGACAAGTTCGAAGTGACCTACAAGGCGGGAGAGCCCCGCCGATGAGCGGCTATCGGATTGACGGGTTGGGGCGGATTGATCGCAGCCGTGCAGTCAACTTCAGCTTCGATGGCAAGCCTTACCAGGGCTTTGCGGGCGACACCTTGGCGTCGGCTTTGCTGGCGAGTGGCGTCACCCTGTTTGGGCGTTCGTTCAAATACCATCGCCCGCGCGGACTGCTCGGCGCCGGGGCGGAAGAGCCCAACGCGCTGGTCAGCGTCGACCGCGGCGGCGGGCGTTTCACCCCCAACCTGCGGGCAACGGCGGTGGAGATCTACGACGGGCTGAACGCC
>JANOGS010000116.1:0-5753 GCA_031414115.1 Novosphingobium sp.
TTTTGGTCATTGCAATTCACTTTCTTCCAATATCCGTTCGTGGTCAGGAGGGACTGAGCACTTGCGGAGGCCTGTCTCGAACCACGGTTGCGCAAAAGTCCTTCGAGACGCGTCTTCGCTTCGCTCAGCCGCTCCTCAGGACGAACGGGGTTGGTTGACACTACACCCCGGCGCCGGCGGAAACGGCTGGCGCGCCTCCGGGATCAGGGCGCGGACCTTGCGGGCGAAGCTGCGCAGGCAGACCTCGCTGGTGGCGATCGGGCCGTTGCCATAGGTCTTGCTGGCCATGCCCTGCTGGACCCGGCCGATCAGCCAGGTGTCCTCGGCATTGACCACGCGGTTGATCCGCCAGTTGGCATAGCGCACCAGCTTCATCTCGCGGCGCTGATCCGGCAAGGCATAAGCGACCTCGCGCAGCAGGCAGGTTGTGGGCGTAAGCGGAAGCCACTGCATGAAGTCGATCTGATCGGCGTAGATATCGAAGGCCATGTTGGGCCACAGCTTGTAGTAGAGCCAGCGGCCGTGGGCCTCGTCTGGCAGTCCGTCCACGCGGGGCAGGTGGTTGCGATAGACCCGCTCCCACAGGTTCTGCTTTTCGTTCTTCACCACATCGCCAACCAGCCGGTCGGCCCAGCCGTGGGCCTCGATCCGGTAAGTCTGGCCGACCAGCCGGGCAAGGCCATCGTGGGCGACCGGGATGTGGAGATTGTCCGAATAGTTGTCGCCGACGTTCTTCCAGTTGACCTCTCTGGGCCGCAGCCGCACCGGCGCCATGCGCTCCATCTCGGCGAAGCGGTAAGGCGCGATCTCTGCCTCGAACGGGGCCATCATCTCGGAAGGAGTCGGGAACCAGCCCGGCTGGAGACAGACGAAGACGAAGCCTTGCCAAAGCTCTGTGGCGACCGGGACCAGGCCGTTATCCTCGAGCTTGAGGGTCGGATATTCAGACTTCATAGGCACGCCAGTTAGCCGCCCGTCAGTTTCATAGGTCCAGGCGTGGTAGGGGCAGACCAGCTTTCTGGCGCAGCCCGAAGGCCCCTCGACCAGCCGCATCGCCCGGTGGCGGCAGACGTTGCTGAGGGCCCTTATCTGGCCATCGTCGCCGCGGATCACCACCACGCTTTCGCCGAGGTAGTCGATCGTCTGATAGTCACCGGGATTGGCGATCTCGCTGACGTGGCAGACGATCTGCCACGACGGGCGGATGATCCGCTCCATCTCCAGATCGAAGAACTCACGGTCGTGGTAGATCCAGCCCGGCAGGCTGAAATCGGCGTCGGGATCCAGTTCGGCGCCGTCGATCTCGGCAACGATCGTTTCGAGCTTGCCCATGGTTCCTCCGCGAGTCCCGATTGCTTGTTGGACACTCGTACAACAAGTGCTAGATTGGCGCAAGTGAACACCGCCGCCCCCGCCTTTCGCCGGTCAGAGCCGGACGCGCGCCGCCTCAGCCTGATCGAGGCTTGCGCGCGGGTACTGGCGCGCGAGGGGATTGCCGGGGCGAGCGTGCGCCAGGTCGCGGTGGAAGCCGGAGTTTCCGCCGGACTGGTGGGGCACTATTTCCCCGGCATCGATGCCCTGATTGCGGCGACCTATGTCCACACCGGGGCGCGGGTCGATGCCGCGCTGGCGGCGGCTGTGGCCGGAGCTGGACCCGATCCGCAGGCCCGGCTGGGGGCTTTCGTCACCGCCAGCTTCGCGGCCCCGATCGCCGATCTCGAACTGCTCGCGACCTGGATCGCGTTCTGGAGCCTGGTGCGCTCCCGCCCCGACATCGCCCGGCTCCACGACGAGCAGTACGGCGGTTTTCGTGGTCAGCTAGAAGCGCTGCTGGCGGATTGTTCAGTGCCGCACCACGAACTTCGCCGCACCGCAATCGCCATCGCCGCGCTGGTCGACGGGCTGTGGCTGGAATTGTGCCTATCGCCGCAAGAGATTGCCCCGGCCGAAGCCGCCGCGATTGCCCGGACGGCGCTGGCCCGGCTTATTTCGACAGATCGCTGAACAGCGAGATGTAGAAGGTCAGCGCCGGCCCGATGCTGGCGATCGGTGCGCGTTCGTCGAGCCCGTGGCTGCGATAGTCGTCGGGCTTCATGAACAGCGCGCTGACGTTGTAGCAATCGGTTCCGCCGACGCGGTACCACATGCAATCGGTGGCGCCCTTGGACATGCCCGGCACGACCGGCAGTCCGGGATGGATCTTGCCAAGCGCCCGGCCGACCGCGCTGGTCAAGTCCTTGCGCAGCGGCGAAGCCGGGCTTTCGGTCACCCCTTCGGAAACGTCACGAATTGTCAGCGCCGGTTCGGCCGCAACCCGCTTCAACGCGTTCATGATCTCGGCGCGGCGATGTCCGGGGAAGATACGGCAATTGACGTTGGCGGTAACCCGCTGCGGCAGCGCATTGATGGCATGGCCGCCGTTGATCAGCGTGACGACGCAGGTGGTGCCGATCTGGGCGTTGAGCTCGACATCGCCGCGCAGCACCGCAATCGCCTGCGGATCGGCCGGATTGGCGGCGAAATCGCGCATCGCCTTGGCCAGTTCGGGGTTCTTTTCGAGCTTGGCGGACTGCGCGAAGTAGGCCTGGGTCAAGGGGCTGACCTCGGCAGGAAAGTGGTGCCGGGCGATCCGCTGCAAGGCCCCGGCAAGCTGATTGATGGCATTGTCGGACCGCGGCACCGAACTGTGCCCGCCCGGGTTGGTCACGGTCAGCTCGAAGTCGGCATAGCTCTTCTCGGCGCCTTGCCAGATATACTGGACCGGCGCGCCGCTGGCCGGATCAAGCAGCCCGTTGAGATCGTAGTCGAGGATCAGCACCTGATCGGCGCCCGCCAGCCGCTTTGCAATCACCTGGCTGGTCGCCATGGTGGTTTCCTCGTCGCCCGAATAGGCAATCAAGATGGTCCGGCGCGGCTTGTAGCCCTTGCGCCTGAGCTCGATCAGCGCGGTCAGCCCCAGCGCGTTGTCGAGCTTCATGTCCGAAGCCCCGCGCCCGAACAGAAAGCCGTTCTCGACCACCGGGGTGAACGGATCGCGCTGCCAGTCCGCCGGCCTGGCTTCGACCACGTCCATGTGGCCCGACACCACCAGCGGCTTGAGCCCGGGATCGCTGCCTGGCCAGCTGGCGATCAGATAGGCGGTATCGTCAAGCGGCGTGATCTCGATCGCGCTTTCGCTCCAGCCGGCGGCGAGCAGTTCCTGGCGCACAAGTTGCATCGCCGCCGGCGTCTTGTTGTCCGCACCGCGCACCGTCCGCAGCGCGATCAGCCGTTTGGCCAGATCGAGCGCCTGGGTCTCGGCCCGGGCCTTGCCGGATGCCGGTTCGGGCTTTGCTGCGAGCGGCGTTGCCACCAGCCCGAGGACAAGCAGCAAGTTCAGGGCTGGACGGCGCATTGGCAAGTCTCCTCTGCGGCGGTTCATAATTGCTGTTTGGGCTGCGGGGAAGCCCGCGCCTGAATAGGTCTGCGCCGCTCTGGCGCGCGCTGTGCTGCGCTGCTAACTCTGGCCTCTCCAACAAGGGGGCGCAGGAGTAGGCTATGACCATCACTGCCAACCGGCTGCTGCTGTTCGGTGCAACCGGTGATCTGGCCAAGCGGATGCTGCTGCCCTCGCTGTGCGCGCTCCATGCCGATGGGCTGGTGGCCGAGGATCTGGAGATCATCGGCACCGCCCGGCAGCCGCTCGACGATCATTCCTACCGCCAGTTCGCGCGCGAGGCGCTGGAGAAGTTCATGCCTGCCGATCGCCGCGGCTCGATGGCAACCTTTCTCAACCGGCTCTACTACCAGCCGCTCGATGCCACCGACACTGGCGGATTTGCCGCGCTCGCCGCCAAGGTCGGCAATGTCGAAGGCGGGCTGGCGATCTTCCTGTCAACCGCGCCCAGCCTGTTCGAGGCGACCATCGCCGGGCTCAGCGCTGCCGGACTGACCGGCGAGACCGTGCGGATCGGGCTGGAAAAGCCGCTTGGCACTTGCCTTGGCACCAGCCGCGAGATCAACGACGCGGTCGCCAGCGCCTTCCCCGAAGACCGCACCTTCCGGATCGATCACTACCTGGGCAAGGAGACCGTCCAGAACCTGCTGGCGCTGCGTTTCGCCAATATCCTGTTCGAACCGCTGTGGAACGCCGCCCATATCGAGCATGTCCAGATCACTGTCTCGGAAACCGTAGGCCTGGAAGGCCGCGTCGGCTTCTATGACGGCGCCGGGGCGCTGCGCGACATGGTCCAGAACCACATGCTGCAACTGCTCGCGCTGGTGGCGATGGAGCCGCCTGCCAACTATGACGCGACCGCGATCCGCGACGAGAAGGTCAAGGTGCTGCGCGCGCTGCGCCCCGTCGGCCCGGACGAGACCGTCACCGGCCAGTACCGCGCCGGCGCCATCCAGGGTCAACCGGTGCCGGGCTATGACGAGGAGCTGGGCAAAGAGAGCGAGACCGAAACTTTCGTCGCGATCAAGGCCCACCTCGACAATTGGCGCTGGAAAGGCGTGCCGTTCTACCTGCGCACCGGCAAACGCCTGCCCGAACGCAAGACCGAGATTATTGTCCAGTTCCGCCAGGTCCCGCACTCGATCTTCGCCGGCCGAAACCACAAAGGGGGGGGTGCGCGAACCGTTCCCAACCAGCTGGTGATCGGAATTCAGCCGGAAGAGAACGTGCGGCTGCAACTGATGGCCAAGGTGCCGGGGCTCGACCGAGAGGGGATCAGGCTGCGCTCGGTCCCGCTCGACATCACCATGCCCGATGCTTTCGCCGGGCCGACCAAACGGATCGCCTATGAGCGGCTGCTGCTCGATCTGATCGAAGGCGACCAGACCCTGTTTGTGCGCCGCGACGAGGTGGAAGCGCAGTGGGAATGGATCGACGGCATCCGCGCGAGCTGGGCGGCGAACGGCATCTTGCCCAAGGGCTACATGGCCGGAAGCTGGGGTCCCAATTCCGCGATTGCCCTGACCGAACGCGACGGAGTGCATTGGCATGAGTGAGGTGGTTCACGCGGGGGCGCGGAAGCGCGGAGAGTTGCGCCGAGCCGCAGGCTCATTCCTTTGCTACTCGCTTTCAACCGAATCGCAAGGTCGATTGGGAGTTGCGGCTTCGCCGCCGGTGCAATCTCTCCGCGCCTCCGCGCCTCCGCGTGGAACCTGGTTCGATAGAGACGCGGCATGATCCTCCACCCCGCCATTGAACGCGTCACCCAGCGGATCATCGACAAGTCAAAAGACTCGCGCCGCCGCTACCTCGAGCTGATCGACCGCGAGGCTGAGCGTTTCCCGGGTCGAGGCGCGCTGTCGTGCTCGAACCTCGCCCATGGCTTTGCCGCCGCGCTGGATGACAAGACCGCAATCAAGTCCGGTCGCGGGGCCAATCTCGCGATCGTCACTGCCTACAACGACATGCTCTCCGCCCACCAGCCCTATGGCCGCTATCCCGAGGCGATGAAGCTCTATGCCCGCGAGGTTGGCGCGACCGCGCAGGTCGCGGGCGGGGTGCCGGCGATGTGCGACGGGGTCACCCAGGGCCAGGACGGCATGGAGCTGTCGCTGTTCAGCCGCGACGTGATCGCGCTGTCGACCGGGGTGGCACTGAGCCACGCGATGTTCGATGGCATGGCCTTGCTGGGAATCTGCGACAAGATCGTCCCGGGACTGCTGATCGGCGCGCTGCGGTTCGGTCACTTGCCGGCGATATTCGTGCCGTCGGGGCCGATGCCTTCGGGCCTCGCCAACAAGGACAAGCAGAAAGTCCG
>JANOGS010000117.1:0-1560 GCA_031414115.1 Novosphingobium sp.
CCCCTCCACCATGCTTCGCATGGTCCCCCTCCCCCAAGGGGGAGGAATTGTGAAAGACTTCGCCGTCTCCGAATCCCCCCGCGTCCAGGCGCAGCTTGACCGCCTCGGCGCGCTCGGCCTGCGGACCGGGCGGCTCGGCCTCGACACGATCCACCAATTGCTCGCGCGCCTCGGCGATCCGCACCGCGCCCTGCCCCCGGTGTTCCACGTCGCCGGGACCAATGGCAAAGGCTCGACCTGCGCTTATCTGCGCGCCATGCTCGAGGCCGACGGGCTGAGCGTCCACGCCGCCACCAAGCCGCATCTGGTGCGCTATAACGAACGCATCCGCATCGCCGGGAAGCTGATCGAGGATGACCTGCTGGCCGATCTGCTCAAGGAAGTACTCGATCATGGCGGGGATCTGGAGCCCAGCTTCTTCGAAGTCACCACCGCCGCCACCTTCCTCGCCTTTCACCGCGTGCCCGCCGACGCCTGCGTGATCGAGGTTGGCCTGGGCGGACGGTTCGATGCGACCAATGTGCTCGACCAGCAAGCGGCCTGCGGGATCGCCACGCTGGGGATCGACCACGAGGCTTTCCTGCTGGTGCCGGAGGCGGACGTGCCACAGGACCCGCTGTGCCGGATCGCCTTCGAGAAGGCCGGGATCGCCCGGCCCGGGGTGCCGCTGGTAACCCAGGCCTACTCCGCAGACGTGACCAAGACGGTGATCGAGCAGGCGATGAAAGTCGGTGCCCGCCCCGCGATCCGCGGGCTCGACTGGTTCGCCTCCTTCGACAAGCTCAGGATGAGCCGGTCGATTGAATACCGCGACCGCCACGGCGAACTCACCCTGCCCCTTCCGATGCTAGCCGGCAGCCACCAGGCCGACAACGCCGCGCTGGCAGTCGCCTTATTGCGACACCAATCGCAGGTAACGGTCTCGCCAGAGGCAATGGCGGCAGGCATCCGCGCCGCGCGCTGGCCGGCGCGGTTGCAGCGGCTGGGACCGGGTCCGCTGACCGCTTTGGTGCCGGGGCGCAGAGTCTGGCTCGATGGCGGGCACAATGTCGACGCCGGGCTGGCAATCGCGCGCTACTTCGCCGGCGCCAAGCCGTTCCACCTGATCACCGGCATGCTCACCAGCAAGGACCCGGCGGCGATCGTCGTCCCGTTGGCGGGCAAGCTGCTCAGCCTCTCGGTGGTCCCCGCCCCGGGGCACGAAGCGCACCGGCCTGAGGACTTCGCGGCGCATACCAGGCTACCGGTACGATCATTTCCGGACGTTGCCGACGCGCTCGCCGCACTACCGCCAGAAGGCGACGTGCTGATTGCCGGCTCGCTCTACCTTGCGGGAGAAGTGCTGCGGCTCAACCGGGAGGTGGTGGACTGACCTGCTGCTGACGCGCGGTACGGATCCATTCGAACACGCAAAGCACCACCGCGATCATCCCCAGCGCTGCGGTGAGGAAGAACACCGGAGCATAGCCGCCCGCGTCGATCTTCTCACCCAGCGCGGCCCGCCCGAGCGTCCCGGCAATGGATTTTTGCGAACATGGAATAGTTTCCAGTCGTATAATG
>JANOGS010000118.1:0-7613 GCA_031414115.1 Novosphingobium sp.
GGTGTTGCAAAAAGGACAGGCCGGAGGGCCTGTCCGCACTAAACAAACTATGCAGCGTCGCGGTCGATCCCGTTGGCGAGCAGGGCATAGAGCGCTTCCGCGCCCGGGGCCTCGCCCAGCGCAGCGTGCATCGCCTCGTCACGCATCATCCGGCTGATCGCAGCAAGCGCGTGGAGGTGCGCTGCGCCCGCCGCCTCGGGCGAAAGCAGCCCGAACACCAGATCGACCGGCATGCCATCGGCGGCATCGAAAGCGACCGGCGATTCGAGCCGGAAGAATGTCGCTACCGGCCGGCTGAGTTCGGGGATCCGGGCATGCGGGATCGCCACCCCGCGGCCAAACCCGGTGCTGCCCAGCTTCTCGCGCTCTTCGATGCGTTCGAGCACCATCACCGGATCGAGTCCATAGACGCCAGCGAAGCGGTCGGCGAGCTGTTCGAGAATCGCCTGCTTGCTATCGGCTGCAATTGTGCCGACCGCTTCGGGCATGAGCGTGAAAAGGGCTGTCATCGGCAGGCACCAGGTCCAAATAATGCGGTTACCGGCTTCGGCAAGGGCAAGTGCCGCGAGAAGCCCCCGCGCCCTTTGCCCCCAACTTCACCTGGAATTTGTGCGCGCCTTTACGCGCAAGTTCACGAAGGTTCAACCCAGCCGATCGAACCGTCCCCGCGCCGGTACACCATGTTATAGGTGCCGGTGCCGGCGTTCTTGAACAGCAGCGCGTTGGTGTTGCGCAGATCGAGCATCATCACTGCGTCGGAAACGGTCGCCTCGGGCACATCAACGCGGGTTTCGGCGATCACCACCGGGGCATCGACATGAACCTCTTCGGCCTCCTCGTCGGGCTCGACGAAGACAGTATAGGCGGCTTCCTCGGCGCGGACAGCGTGGGTCGCGGCCGCATGGCGATCCTTGAGGCGGCGCTTGTAGCGTCGCAGCTGCTTTTCGATCTTGGCCGCAGCAAGATCGAGCGCGGCGTGGGCATCCTGGGCAATGCCGGCGCCCTTGAGCAGCATGCCGTGCATCACATGGGTGACGATATCGCAGCGAAACGCCCCGGCCGGTGCCCGATTGAAGGTGACGGTTGAGGACAGCGCCTGGCCGAAATACTTTTCAACCACTGCAGCCAGGCGGTCCTGCGCGTGAACCTGCAGTGCCTCGCCGGTATCGACTTGGTGGCCCGAAACGCGAATATCCATGGGCGGCCTCCTTCTAGGCTAGGCTGAGATGGGGATCAGGGTCAGGAGTTCCAAAGCGGCTCCTTGACGGTCTCGAGAAATGCCGCGTGGGCGGCGCGCTCGGCTTCGCTTGGCGCGTGCGCCCGGGCGGGGCGGAAGGTTCGCTGGCGCTGCGGGCTTTCGACCGTGACCACCAGGCTTTCCTGAGCCTCGGCCACCAGGCTGAGCCCGATCTGGCGCCCGCCGGTAAGCTCGACATAGACCTGGGCAAGCAGCTCTGCGTCGAGCAGCGCACCGTGGCGGGTGCGGTGGCTGCGATCGATCCCGTAACGGGTGCACAGCGCATCGAGCGAGTTCTTCGCCCCGGGGTGGCGGACCCGGGCCATGGCCACGGTATCGATCATCCGCTCTCGCGAGAGCGGCGGCAGGCCGCACATTTCCAGCTCGGAATTGACGAAGCCGAAGTCAAACCCGGCGTTGTGCGCGACCAGCCTGGTTTCCTCGCCCAGAAACTCGAGCAACTCGGCCGCCTTTTCGTGGAACCTTGGCTTGTCGGAGAGGAAGGTGATCGACAGGCCGTGCACCGCCTCGGCAGCGGCGGGCATATCGCGATCGGGGTTGAAATAGGCGTGAAAGGTGCTGCCAGTGGCAACCCGGTTGACCATCTCGATGCAACCGATTTCGACCAGCCGGTCACCGGACTTGGGATCAAGGCCGGTGGTTTCGGTGTCGAAGATAATCTCACGCATTACAGCAATGATATCGACCCGATATGGTCATGTGACAAGAGGGCGACTCGCTATTTCTTTGGCCCTGTCAGCATATGAACCAGTTCCTGCACGGCATGGCGGGTTTTGGCGAGCGAGGTGCCGGTATCGATCACATAATCGGCGCGCGCCCGCTTTTCTGCATCGGGAACCTGGAGCTTCAGGATCTGGGCAAATTTTTCCGGCGTCATCCCCGGCCGGCGCAGCACCCGGGCGCGCTGCGCCTTGGCCGAGGCGGAGACCACGAGGACCGCATCGAGCCCGCGCTGGCCAGTTTTCTCAAAGAGCAGCGGGATGTCGAACACGATCAGTGGCGCATCGGCATTGTCGGCGAGGAATGCCCGGCGCATCTCGGCGACTTCGGGGTGGACGATCATCTCCAGCCGCTTCAGCGCCTCAGGATTTCCGAACACCGCAGCGCCGAGCTTGGGCCGATCGACGCCGCTGGGGCCAGTGGTGCCGGGAAACTCGCGCTCGATCGGCCCGAGCAGCGCCCCGCCCGGCCCCTGCAGCTCGTGCACCGCCTTGTCGGCATCGAACACCGGCACCCCCAGCCCCTGAAACAACGCCGCCACCGCCGACTTGCCCATCCCGATCGAGCCGGTGAGGCCGAGGATGAAGGGGCGCTGCTTCACCTAACTCCTCCCCAAATCCCGTCACCCTGAACTTGTTTCAGGGCCCATCGTGCCGCCAAACCGGGGTGCTGTGCCGCCGGCAAGCTGCGCCGCCATGCTGCCGAACAGGACTTCGGACGGGGACGAGAAATGGGCCCTGAAACAAGTTCAGGGTGACGATGCTGGGTGAGCAGGGCTGGGTTAATGATCATGCTGTGAGCAGTTCGCGCAGTTCGGCGTCGTGTTCCTCATCGGGGAAGACACCGAAGAAATGGTTGAACGCAAATTTCGCTTGGCCGATCAGCATGGTCAGGCCATCACTCGTTTCAATTCCCAAAGCCCTTGCCGCCTTAAGCAACTCGGTTTCAAGCGGCGCATAGACCATGTCGAAGACAAGGGGTTGCGGGCCGAGAGCTCCGAGCGCGTCGAGAACCGGTTGCGGCATGGGTGGCTGGCCGGTCATTCCGAGCGGACTGGCGTTAATCACACAATCGGCATCGCGCATGGCCTCTTCGGCTTGGTCGAAAGTGAAGTACGTGAATTCGTAGGGAAGATCATCGAACGCTGCCGCCGCCTTGGCCGGGTCACGGGCGAGCACGCGGTAGTCGTAGGCACACAATACGTCCAATGGCGGAAAGACCGATCGTGCCGCGCCTCCGGAACCGATCAAGCATACCAAGCTTACAGCACACCTGACGGCGGCACCGACGCCAGCGTGATCGGTATTGAGGGCAATCAGTTCGCCGTCACGAGGTACCATACAGTTTGCCGCCCCGATCTCGGCGGCAATCGATTCGATCTCATCCGCGTACTCAAGCACCCTGACCTTATGCGGGATCGTGACATTGCACCCGCGCCACTCCGCGTCTCTGCGTCTCCGCGTGAAATAGTCGGCCAGCTCTTCGGGCCGGACGTGGCAAGCGCGGTATTCCGCGTCGATCCCCAGCTTAGCGAGCCAGAAGTTATGGATCAGCGGGCTTTTCGAGTGCGCGATCGGGTCGCCGATCACTTCGGCATAGGGCCGCGTCATGACGCCAGCTCCGCTTGCTGACGCAAGGCGCCGAGAACTGCCAGCAGCGGCATGCCGAGGACGGTGAAGTGGCTGCCTTCGATCGATTCGAACAGCTGAACGCCTTGCCCCTCAATCCGGAACACCCCCACGCAGCCAGCCACTGCCGGCCATTCGGCGGCGAGATAGTCTTCGATGAAACTCTCGGAAAGAGCGCGCACTTGAAGCGTCGCATGTTCGCCGTGGCTCCACACCACTGCCCCATCGCGCGCCAGCGCGGCGGCGCTGTGGAGCGCCATTGCCTTGCCCGAGAAGAACCGCAAATGCGCGGCGGCGTCCTCACGGCTCCCCGGCTTGTCGAACCGTCGTCCCCCAACCACGACCAGCGAATCGCTGCCCAGCACCAGCGCATCCGGACGCAACCGCGAGACCTCCAGAGCCTTGGCCTCGGCCAAAGCCAGCGCCGACGCGGCCGGCGAGCGGTCCGCAAGCCCGGCCTCGATTCCACGCTCGTCCACCGCGGCCGGCTGAACCTCGAACGCCACCCCCGCCGCGCCGAGCATTTCGCGCCGCGACAGGCTGCCCGAGGCCAGCACCAGGCTCATTCCTCGACTTCCCCGTCCTGCGCACTGCGGCTCTCGTTGTAGAGGTTGATGATCGCGGCCGCCGCTTCCTCGATCGAGCGGCGGGTGACGTCGATCACCGGCCAGCCGTTGTCCGCGAACATCCGCCGCGCGAACTGGACCTCCTTGGCCACCCGGTCCTCGTCGACATAGGCGGTCTCGGGCGCCTGATTGAGTGAGAGCAGCCGGTTGCGCCGGACCTGGATCAGCCGGTCGGGCGCGGTGGTCAGCCCGACCACCAGCGGGTGCTTCAGCCCATAGAGCGCCGGCGGCGGCGGGCTTTCGACCACGATCGGGATATTCGCGACCTTGTAGCCGCGGTTGGCGAGGTAGATCGAGGTCGGGGTCTTCGAGGTTCGCGAAACCCCGGCGAGGATGATATCGGCGGCTTCCCAGTTTTCCCAGCCAACCCCGTCGTCATGGGCGATGGTATAGTGGATTGCATCGACCCGGGCGAAATAGGCCTCGTCCATCGCATGCTGGCTGCCCGGCCGCGCCTTGGGGTGCTGGCCCAGCGCCGCCTCGAGCGCCTCGACCGCAGCATCGAGCACCGGCACCACCGGCAGCCCCAGGGTATGGCAATGCTCCTCCAGCCGCACCCGCGTATCGGCATTGACCAGGGTGTAGAACACCAGCCCCGGGTGCGCGGCGATTTCGGCCATGATCCGGTCGAGATGCTGGCGCGAGCGGACCATCGGCCAGAAATGACGGATCACCTCGGCGCCTTCGAACTGGGCGAGCGCGGCCTTGGCCAGCATCTCGAGCGTTTCGCCGGTCGAATCGGACAGCAGGTGAAGGTGAAGGCGCGCCATTGGACTGGTCGAGTGACCCCTGTGGATGAAGCCCCGCATAAACCACGGGAGCAAACGCGGGACAAGTTCGGCACTGGATTCGCTCCCCACTGGGAGGATTCCGCCGGGACGGTTGTGGACATGTGGAGAGCGCTACCCACAGCCTGGGGATAGCAGGGACAAGTGCCGCTTGACGCGTCCTGGCGACGATTCGCACTGCGCTTTGCCCTGTTCAGCGCGGGAGAATTGCGGCAAGGGCGCGCCATCCCCGCTTTTCACAGCCCAACTACAACCAAATCCTTTTAAGATTCTAATTTGTATTTGATTGGATTCGTCCCCGATGCCCGGTTTGCTCCTTCGTACCCTGCGCGGTGAAAACGCGGCCCAGCGGCCAGTCTGGCTAATGCGTCAGGCTGGGCGCTACCTGCCCGAATACCGCGCTTTACGGGCAAAGAAGGGCGGTTTTCTGGCGCTGGTCTATGATGCAGAGGCCGCCGCCGAGATCACCCTGCAGCCGATTCGCCGCTATGGTTTCGACGGGGCGATCCTGTTCTCGGACATTCTGATCGTGCCCTATGCGATGGGACAGGACCTGGAGTTTCTGCTGGGCGAGGGTCCGCGCCTCTCGCCGCAGCTGGTTGATACTACGCTGGAAGCGCTCAATGCGGTGCCGGCGCGGCTGAGCCCAATCTATGAGACGGTCAAGCTGGTCAAGGCCCAGCTTCCCGCCGACAAGACGCTGCTGGGCTTTGCCGGCAGTCCGTGGACCGTGGCGACCTATATGGTTGCTGGCGAGGGTAGCCGTGACCAGCATGTCACCCGCGAGCTGGCCTATCGCGATCCCGCTGCCTTCCAGGCGATCATCGCCGAGATCACGCGCGTGACGATCGATTACCTCGCCGGGCAAATCCTCGCCGGGGCCGAGGCGGTGCAATTGTTCGATTCGTGGGCGGGCAGTCTCGCTCCGGCCGAGTTCGAGCGCTGGGTGATCGCTCCCAATGCGGAGATTGTTTCGGCGCTCAAGGGGCGCTTCCCTGCGGTGCCGGTGATCGGCTTCCCCAAGGGTGCCGGCGAGAAGCTGCCCGCCTATGCCCGCGAGACCGGGGTTGACGCGCTCGGGCTCGACGAGACGATCAATCCACTGTGGGCGGCGCAGGCTTTGCCCCCCGGTCTTCCGGTGCAGGGCAACCTCGATCCGCTGCTGCTGATCTCCGGCGGGGCGGAACTGGAACGCCAGACACTCCGAATCCTCGACACCTTCGCCGACCGCCCCCACGTGTTCAACCTCGGCCACGGGATCGGCCAGACTACCCCGGTCGAGCATGTCGGGCAGTTGCTGGCCACGGTCCGGGGGTGGCGGAGATGACCTACCTCTGGCTCAAGGCAGCTCACGTGGTGTTCGTGATTTTCTGGATGGCCGGACTGTTCATGCTCCCCCG
Source organism: Novosphingobium sp. (assembly GCA_031414115.1). Classification (GTDB taxonomy): domain Bacteria; phylum Pseudomonadota; class Alphaproteobacteria; order Sphingomonadales; family Sphingomonadaceae; genus Novosphingobium. The sequence continues at coordinate 6,421 of JANOGS010000118.1, forward strand.
GTTGTTCGTCTACCATCAGGAGACCGCGCCAGAAGCGCCTGAGAACGCGCTGTGGATCGGAAGGGAGGCGCGGTTGCTCAAGATCATCCTGTGGCCCTCGCTGGTGGTCACCTGGGCCCTGGGGCTGGCTCTTGCAATGCAGACCGGTGCCCTTGCTCAAGGTTGGTTCCACACCAAGCTGGCGGCAGTTCTGGGACTGAGCGCCTACCACCTGTGGCTGGCGGGCTACCACAAGGCCTTGGCACGCGGTGAGCGGCGGCTGGGGGCAAGCAGCTGCGCTTGCTCAACGAGGTGCCCGGTCTGGCGGCCGTTGTTATCGTAGTTCTGGTGATCGTAAAGCCGTTCTGAAGGCGTTGACCTTTCCGCACCACGCGCCTATTCGCGGCGTCACCGGCAAGGCTGGCGCCGCCAAAGCGCCGCGCGATCCGCTTTCCCCAAGCCCTTCGATCGACCGGCCATAACCCAGACACTTTTCAGGGACTGACACCCGCAATGCATCTTAAAGAACTCAAGAAAAAGACCGCCGCCGAACTGGTCGAAATGGCCGAGGAATACGGCGTTGAAGGCGGATCAACTATGCGCCGCCAGGACATCATGTTCGCGATCCTCAAGGAAGTGGCCGAGGACGGCGAGGAGATTGTCGGCCAGGGCACGATCGAAGTGCTGACCGATGGCTTCGGCTTTCTGCGCAGCCCCGAGGCGAACTATCTGGCCGGACCCGACGATATCTATGTCTCGCCCAACCAGGTCCGCAAATGGGGCCTCAGGACCGGTGACACCGTTGAAGGCGAGATCCGCGCGCCCAAGGACGGCGAGCGCTATTTTGCGATCAACAAGCTGGTCACGGTCAACTACGACGATCCCGAAGTGGTCCGCCACCGGGTCAATTTCGACAACCTGACCCCGCTTTATCCTGACGAGAAACTCAGCCTCGATACGCTCGACCCGACGGTCAAGGACAAGTCGGCGCGGGTGATCGACATCATCAGCCCTCAGGGCAAGGGCCAGCGCGCGCTGATCGTCGCGCCGCCGCGCACCGGCAAGACCGTGCTGCTGCAGAACATCGCCAAAGCGATCACCGACAACCACCCCGACGTGTTCCTGCTGGTGCTGCTGGTCGACGAACGCCCCGAGGAAGTCACCGACATGCAGCGCTCGGTCAAGGGCGAGGTGATCTCCTCGACCTTCGACGA
>JANOGS010000119.1:0-17479 GCA_031414115.1 Novosphingobium sp.
GCGGACGGTTCGGGCCGGGTCAAGCTGGGCGACAGCGAATGGCTGGCGCGCGGCCCTGATGCCGAACCGGGCACCAAGATGCGGGTCAGCGGCGCCGACGGGGCAGTGCTGCTGGTCGAGCATCTGCACTGAACGCTCACCGATTTCCCATTAACGCTGCGTTGCGATTGGCCTATGTATAGCGCGCAAGCAGCGGCGATTGGCCGGGCGGGAGGATCGAACGAGCCCCATGGCTAGAACCGACATCCGGCGTTCTCCGCCTCCACCGCGCCCGTCGCGCAAGCCTGAGAAACCCGAGCGAACCGGCTGGCGCAAATGGTTGCGGCGGCTGTTCGTGTGGAGCTTTTCGCTCGGGCTGCTGGCCGCTGGCTCGCTGGCGGTTGCGGTTGGCCTGCAGGCGCGCTCGATGCCGGGGTTCGAGGAGCTCAAGTCCAGCCAGGCCGGGCAGATGATCGTGGTCCGCGCCCGCGACGGGACCGAGCTGGTCTCGCTGGGGCCAAGCTATGGCAAATGGCTCAGCCACGACCAGATCCCGGCGATCATGCGTCAGGCGATGGTCGCGGTCGAAGACCGGCGCTATCACTCGCATTTCGGGGTCGATCCGATCGGCCTGGCCCGGGCCGGCTATCTCGCGGCGACCACCGGCAAGTCGATCCGCGCTACCTCGACGATCACCCAGCAGCTCGCCCGCACGGTGTTCCTCAACAACAGCCGCACCTTCGCCCGCAAGGTCCGCGAAGCGGTGATCGCGATGGCGCTGGAGTGGAAATTCTCGAAAGAGGAGATCCTCGAGCTCTATCTCAACAAGGTCTATTTCGGCGGCGGCGCCTACGGGGTCGATGCCGCCAGCCGCAAGTTCTTCGGCCATCCCGCCACGCAGATGTCGGTGAGCGAAGCGGCGATTGTTGCGGGGCTGGTCAAGGCGCCATCGCACTATTCGCCAACCGCTGACCGCGAGGCAGCGATCGACCGTGCCAAAGTGGTGCTGGGACTGATGCAGACCAACGGCGTGATCAGCGTCAGCGAAGCCGCCGGGGTTGATCTTGGCGCGGTCAAGTTTGCGCAGGAAACCGGGCGCAATTCGGTGCGCTATTTCACCGACTGGGCGCTGCCCCAGCTCGACCTGCTGCTGGGCGACATTTCCGAGCCGATCGAGGTCTGGACCACGCTCGATCCGGCGCTCCAGAATGCCGCCACCGCTGCAATCCAGAACAATGTGCCGGGAGGAAGCCAGGGCGCGCTGGTCTCGGTCGATCGCGACGGGGCAGTGCTGGCGATGGTCGGGGGGACCGACTATGTCACCTCGAACTACAACCGCGCGGTTAACGCGGTGCGCCAGCCGGGATCGGCGTGGAAGTTGTTCGTGTTCCTCGCCGCGCTCGAAGCCGGTTACACTCCCAGCGACGAAGTGGTCGACGAGCCGGTCACGATCGAGGGCTGGAGCCCCCGCAATTCGAGCGGAAACTTCGCCGGCAAGATCGATGTCCGCACCGCTTTTGCCTATTCGAAAAACACGGTTGCGGCGCAGCTTGGCAACGAGGTCGGCTTTTCCACCGTTGCCGGGATGGCCCGGCGGTTTGGCATCTCGACCCCGATCAGCACCGTCCCCTCGATGGTGCTGGGCACCAACGAGGTTCGCCTGATCGACATGACCCGCGCTTTTGCCGCGGTTTCGGCCAAGGGTCAGGCGGTCGAGCCCTATGGTATCTCCAAGGTCCAGACCACCGAGGGACGGGTGCTCTACAGCCGCAACCAGCAGGCGGGAGGCATGCTGGTTCCGGCCTATGTCGCCGCCGGGATCACCGACTTGTTGCAAAGCGCGGTCGCCACCGGCACCGGCAGTGCGGCGCAGATCGGGCGGCCGGTGGCGGGCAAGACCGGCACTACCCAATCGAACAAGGACGGCTGGTTCCTGGGCTTCTCCAGCGGGATCACAACCGGGGTCTGGATGGGCCGCGATGACAGCAAGCCGGTGGCCGGCCTGCAGGGCGGCCATGCCCCGGCGCGCGCCTTCGCCGCCTATATGAAGATCGCAGTGGCGAACCGTCCGGTCGAGAAGTTCGATACCGAGATGACCCTGCCCGCCTGGCAGCTGGAACCCGACGATGAAATGCTGATGAGCGGCAGCCCGGACGACTATTACTATGTCGACGAACAGGGCAACCTGATCGAACCCGGCTCCCGCCCCCGCGACCGCGCGCCGGCAGCGCCCGAAGATCCCGGCCCGCAAGGCGATCAGGGGCTGGTCCCGGTAGCGCCGCCGCCTGCCGCCGAAGAGGATTTCCTCGACGAGGCGACCGGGCGGGACCGGCCGGGGAATTAGTTAAGGCTCGGGAGACCTACCGCAATCGCAGCGGCAGGTACTGCGGCCGCGGCAGGCCCGGGCGCAGGATCTGGAGTAGCACCGTTGGCCGGTTCTGCGCCCTGGCTGCCCGCAGCGCAGCTTCGAACCCGGCGACGTTCTTCACATCGGCGTAGTTGACCGACAGGATGATGTCGCGCTGGCGGAGCTGCTTGTTGGCGGCATCCGAAGCGCCGTCGACCGAAGCGATCACCACTCCGCTGGTGCCCTCGGGCACGCCGATGCGCTTGGCGATCTCGGGGTTCATGTCGAGCACCTGCAGCCCCAGCGCGGATTGCGAAAGCCCCTCGGCCGGCTTGCCGGGATTGTCGAACGGGTCGGGCCGGTCACTGCCCGGTGTGAAGGCCTTGGCCAGATCCTCCTGAGCGGGACGCTTGGCAACCGTCACAGTCATGGTCATGCGCTTGCCCTTGCGCAGGATTTCCAGCGGAATTCTTGCGCCCGGCGCAACATCGGTGACGATCCCGGACAAGGTCCGGTCGGGCGTGACCTCCTCGCCATTGACCTTGAGGACGATGTCACCCGGCTCGATCCCGGCCTTGGCGCCGGGCATATCCGGCTGCACTGCCTGGACCAGTTCGCCACGGTTTTTGGGCAGGCCCAGCGAATCCGCGATCTCGGTGGTGACCGGCTGGATCTGGATGCCCAGGAACCCGCGCTCGATCGGAGTGCCTTTGATCAGCTTGTCGACAAGCGGTTTGGCAATGTCGGCGGGAATCGCGAAACCGATCCCGACATTGCCGCCGCCCGGCGCGATGATCCAGTTGTTGATCCCGATCACCCGCCCCTGCATATCGAACATCGGCCCGCCCGAATTGCCCGAATTGATCGAGGCGTCGGTCTGGATGTAGTGATCGTAAGCGCCCGAGCCGGTGTTGCGGTTGACCGAGGAGATGATCCCCGAAGTAACCGTGCCGCCAAGCCCGAAGGGATTGCCGATGGCGATGATCCAGTCCCCCGCACGGGCCTTGGCCGACTGGCCGAAGCGCACGAACGGCAGCGCCTTGCGGGCATCGACCTTGAGCACCGCGATGTCCGACTCCTGGTCGCGCCCGACAATCCGGGCGTCGAGTTCGGAGCCGTCCGAAAGCCTGACCGTAACCGCATCAGCCGGCCCCTTGCCGTCGATGCTGACCACATGGTTGTTGGTGACGATGTAGCCATCGGCGGAAATGACGAAGCCCGAGCCGGCGCCCTCGGCGATCCGCGACTGGTTGGCGCCGCCGCCAAAGATCTGCCCGAACGGCGACCCGGCAAGCGGATTTGCCACTTCCACCTTCTGCCGCACCGCGATGTTGACCACCGCCGGCTGAAGCTGCTGGGTCAGATCGGCAAAGCTTACCGGGGCGCCGGCCCGCGGCACGATCCGGCTGATCTGGTCTTCGTCGTTCTGGGCGATCTGGGCGCCGGCCGGCAGGCCGATCGCCAATGACAGGGCAGCGCCGCCAAGCAGCAGCGACGAGCTTACTCCATATGCAATACGCACGTAGTCTGGTTCCTTCTTCATCACCTCAATACCCCGGCGCGGATTCACGCCAGTCATGCTGAACCGCGATTGAACGGTCAGGGCGTGTTGAACTGTTTAAGATAACCGCTGTCGGGCGGCAGCACGATCGTCGCCTTGTCCTTGCGGTCGGGGTGGGCAAAGATCGACTCGTAGCTTTTCATCGCCCGGTAGAAATTGTAGAATTCGGGATCGCGCCCGGCGCTGGCCTGGAGGATCGCGGCAGCTTCCGCTTCGGTATCGGAAGTAATCTGCTGAACCTCGCGCGCGCCGCGATTGCGCTCTTCCCCGGCCAGGATCTCGCGGCGCTCGCCCATCGCCAGCAGGGCATTCTGCTGGGCCTCGGCCGGCAGTGCCGCGCGGGCAATCCTGAGGTCGACCACCTGGACCCCGGATGCGCGCAGCTTGGCATCCAGCGCGGCACGCAGCCCCGCCGTTGCGCCGCCGCCGCCGGTCAGCTGGATCCGCCCCGAATCGAGTTTGCCCAGCTCGGTTTTCATCAGCTCCGGCAGCCAGGCCTCAACCTCTGCAGCGATCCGATCGGCCGAGCCGAGCTTGCCGACCAGCCGCACCGGATCGATCACCCGCAAGGTGACAGCAGCATCGAGCACCAACCCCTGCATATCGGTCGTCCGCACGGTCTGGCCCTGACTGGTCAGGGTCAGCAGCCCGCGCGGCAGCTTGGTGACCGATTCCAGCAGCGGCACATGGAAGGCCACACCGGCGCCGCTGCGGGGCTGGGCGGCTTCAGGCCTGAAGCGGTTGATCACCCGGTCGGGCTCGCCCATCCGCGTAATCACCGCCTGTTCGGCCTCGCCAACCACCGTGACGCTCGCGAGGCCAAGCAAGGCAACCGCGCCCAGCCCGAACCAGCCAGCGGCGGAATTGCGCCAGGGGCTTGCCATGATCACAGCCCTCCTGCCTGCGGCACGGTCAACGTCGCGCGCGGGGAAGCAGGCGCACCCGCCCCGGTGCCGCCAACCACGATATGCTGGTTGTTGCGCAGCACGCGCTCCATCGTCTCATAATACATCTGCTTGCGGATCACCTGCGGGGCGATCTTGTACTGGGCATAGACCTTGCTGAAACCGGCGGCGTCGGACTGGGCGGTCTTGCGGGTCTCGCTCGCCCATTTCAATGCCTGCCCGCGAACCTTGTCCATTTCGGCCTTGGCCGCGCCGACCTTTTTGAAAGCCTCCGCCAGCCGGGCCGGCGGCTGGGCGCGGGTCACTTCGATTCCGTCAAGCTTGACCCCGGCGCGCATCGCATCGAGCGCACGCTGGATCCGCCCGGCAACGCGCAGTTGCAATTCGGCCTGGCGCTTACCCTCGTAAACCTCGTCAAACGGCAGTTCCGCAACTCCGGCCCGCATTTCGGCCAGCGCCAGGCTGCGCAGGCTCGCCTCGGGATCGGCGAAAGCGGCGGCAAAGCGCCGCGGATCGCCGATTTGCCAGCGCAACTGGAAAGCCAGGTCGATCAGTTCGCCGTCGCGAGTCAAAAGCAGCATCTCGCCGCCCTTGTCGGGCAGGGCGAGCACATCGGCACCCTTGCCGCCGCGCAGCGTCACCGCCTCGATCGGCCAGGGCAGGGTCAGGTGCGTCCCGGGGCCGAGGCTGCGACTATAGCGCCCCAGCGTGGTCACGGTGCCGCTCTGACCCTGGGCGAGCACATGGAGCGAGGTCGACAAGGCCAGCAGCAGCGCGCTGCCGGCAATAACCCAGGGCAGGATCACCCGCGCCCGGTCGCCGCCCGGCAAAGGCGGCCAGCTCCAGCCAGCGCCGCCGCCTGACGGGGCGCGGCGCTGGCGCAGGATGTCATCGATCCGCGGCGAACGGCGGCCTTCGCCCTCTTCGGCCGGGGGCAGCCAGGGATTGCGCGACGGGCCGCTGTCCGCGGTGCCGGCTTCCTTGTCTTCCGCTTCCTTGACCTCGCCGTCTTTGCCCGCAGGCGGATCGGCAACGTCTTCGGCCGCGTCGTCGCTGCGTTTGCCGCCGCCCCATGGGCTCTTGCCCCTGGCCATGGCCAGAATGTCGAACTGCGGTCTGTCGCCCGATGGTGTCATGATCGATACTATAGGTATCGCCTGCGCAAAAAACAGTGCCATGCGGCGCATTTTTGCTAGGGGGACGAAATGAGCGATCCCACCCAAACGCTGCGCGCCGCGCTGCCCGATGCCGCCCAGTCCCGCCTCCAGTCGCTGCGGCTGAACGATGGGGTGGTGATCGCGGTGCTCGATGTCGCGGGTCTAGGCGCGGCAGAGCGCGCCGCGCTGGAGCAAGAGGTCAAGGCCGCGCTTGGCAACCAGCCCGGCGTAACCGAGGTGCGCGTCGCGCTGACGGCAGACAAGGCCCGGCGCATGATTGTCGCGGTCGGATCGGGCAAGGGCGGGGTCGGCAAGTCAACCGTGGCGGCCAATCTGGCGGTGGCGTTGGCGCGGATCGGGCGCCGGGTAGGCCTGGTCGATGCCGATATCTACGGCCCCTCGCAGCCGCGCCTGCTTGGCAGCGAGGGGGTCAAGCCCAAGGCCCAGGACAACAAGCTGATCCCGGTTCCCAGCCAATGGGGAGTGCCGCTGCTGTCGATGGGCCAGCTGATCGAGCCGGGCAAGGCAATTGCCTGGCGCGGGCCGATGGTCAGCTCGGCGCTGGGCCAGCTAATCGACGCCGATTGGGGCGCGGCCGAGATCCTGGTGGTCGATCTGCCGCCCGGCACCGGCGATGTCCAGCTGACCATGATGCAGAAGCACAAGCCCGCCGGAGTGGTAATCGTCTCGACCCCGCAGGACCTGGCGCTGATCGATGCCACCCGCGCGATCCAGCTGTTCGGGGTGGGCGAGGTGCCGGTGATCGGGCTGGTCGAGAACATGGCTGGCTATGTCTGCCCGCACTGCGGCGGGGTCAGCGATCCGTTCGGCAGCGGCGGTGCGGAGGCAGCGGCGGGCGAAATGGGGCTGGCGTTCCTGGGCCGGATTCCGCTCGACATGGCGATCCGCACCGCCAGCGATGCCGGCACACCCCCGGCGGCGGGAGAGGGTCCGCAGGCCGAGGCTTTTGCCGCGCTCGCCCGGCGCGTTGCTACCTGGCTCGACAACCAGTAGGCAGCGGTAATGCAGTTCACACGCAGGGGAGTGTTGCTGACAGCCGGGGCGGCAGGCGGGTTGCTTGCCGCCTGGGTGCTGACCGCGCGCCGCTTCGATCCGCCGCTGGTTGCTGGCGCGGGCGAGTTCGCTTTCGATGCCTGGCTCAAGATCGGCAAGGACGGGGTGGTTTCGGTCGCGGTCCCCGATTGTGAGATGGGCCAGGGGATCACCACGCTGATTCCGCAGATCGTGGCAATGGAACTGGGCGCGGACTGGCGCCAGGTTGCGGTCGAGCCGGCGCCGGTCAGCGGCGCCTATGGCAATGCGGTGCTGGCCGCGCATTGGTCAGCGCTGTGGCTGCCGCTGCTGAGCGAACTGGGCGATACCCCCGAGAGCCTGCTCGCCCGGCGGTTTGTGGAGAACGAGGCCTTTGTCGTGACTGCCCAGGGCACCGCGCTGGCCGCGCACGAGGCCGCGGCGCGCAGCGCGGCGGCGGGTGCCCGGGCGATGCTGGCCATGGCCGCCGCCGCCAAGTGGGGAGTCGCCTGGGAGGAATGCGATGCCCAGGCCGGGTTCATCGTCCATGACAAGAACCGCGCTTCCTTCGCCGAACTGGTCGAGGTGGCGGCAGGATATACGCCGCCCAGCCCGCCGGTGCTGCGCGCCCAGCCGCCGTCCGAACGCTCCGCCGAGTTTCCTGCCGGGGCGGCGCTGCGGTTTCCCCGGCTTGACCTGCCGGCCAAGGTCGATGGCAGCTTCACTTTCGCTGCCGATGTGCGCCTGCCCGACATGCTTCACGCCGCGATCCGCCATGGGCCGGTGGGCCAGGCCCGGCTCGGAAGCTTCAATGCGCGCAAGGCCAGGAGCGTGCAGGGGCTGGTCAAGCTTGTGCCCGGCAAGGACTGGCTGGCCGCCGTCGCCACCAGCTGGTGGGCGGCGGAACGTGCGCTCAGCCAGATCGCGCCGCGCTTCGCTGCCACGGGCAAGGCTGACAGCGACACGATCGAGAAACGGCTTTCAACCGCGCTGCAATCCGGTGCGGGCAAGCGGGTGGCAGAGCTGGGAGACCCGGACGCGTGGCTATCCGGCAAGGTCGAACACGCCGCCAGTTATGCGATCGCCCCGGCGCTCCACGCTTCGCTCGAAACCGCCAGCGCAACGGCCCGGTTCGCAGGCGGCAAGTGCGAGCTGTGGCTGGCGAGCCAGGCCCCGCAAGCGGCGCGGCGCGCGGTGGCGCGGGCGCTGGGGATCGCGCTGGCCGATGTCGTGGTCTATCCGATGCCGGCGGGCGGCAGCTTCGACGCCCGGCTCGAAAGCGATCACGCGGTCGAAGCAGCGCTGATCGCCAGGGATGTCGGCAAGCCGGTGCAACTGACCTGGTCGCGCTGGCAAGAGCATGTCGCCGGGCTGCCGCGTGCCCCGGCCCGCGCGAAGCTGGCGGCGCGCACCGCGCAGGACGGCTCGCTCATCGCTTTGAATGTGCGGGTGGCGATGCCCGGCACTATGCGCGAGTTCGGGCGACGGCTATTCGATGGCGATGATCGCCGCGCGGCGCTGGCAGCGCAGGACCAGGGCGATCCGCTGGCGCTCGAAGGCATGGTCCCGCCCTATGGCATTGCCCATCTGGCGGTTGAACACGTGCCGGTGAATATCGGCCTGCCCACCGGTCGCCTGCACGGCAATTCGTGGGCGCTAGGGTGTTTCCTGATCGAAACCTTCGTTGACGAGCTTGCGCACCGTTCGGGGCGCGAGCCCTTGTCCTATCGGATGGCAATGCTGGGCCAGGACCTCAAGCTGGCGCAGGTCCTGCAGCGCGCGGCCAGCCTGGCCGAATGGGGCGGTGGCGCAGGTGGCTCCGGGCAAGGGCTGGCCTGCACCAAACAGGCAATCGCCGGGCGGCAGGGACGGATCGCGCTGGTCGCCTCGGCGCGGCGCGACGAAACCGGAATTCGGGTCGACAAGCTGACCGCGGTGCTCGACGTCGGCCGGGTGATCAACGCCGACATTGCCCGCCAGCAGGTTGAGGGCGGGCTGATCTTCGGCCTGGGTCTGGCGCGCGGATCGAGTACCGCCTATGCCGAAGGCCTGCCGCTGATCGGGCGGCTGGGCATGCTGGGCTTGCCCTTGCTCGGCGATTGCCCGGAGATTGAAGTGGAATTCGTCGACAGTCCGGCCGACCCGTTCGATCCCGCCGAGCTGGCAGTGGCGGTCAGCGTTCCGGCGATCGCCAACGCGTTGTTCTCGGCCGGGTCGGAGCGGCTTCACAGCCTGCCGCTGACAGCGGAGCAGGGCTGATGCGGCCGGCCGATCACCCCGCCGTGACCGAGCCCAAGGTCGGCGTGCTGCTGGTCAATCTTGGCACCCCCGATGCGCCGACCCCGGCGGCGGTGCGGCGCTACCTGCGCGAGTTCCTGTCCGACCGCCGGGTGGTTGAGATCCCGCGGCTGGTGTGGTGGCCGATCCTCCACGGGATCATCCTGACCACTCGCCCGCGCAAATCGGCCCATGCCTACCAGCAGGTCTGGACCCCCGCAGGCTCGCCGCTCGCCGTCTACACCCGCGCTCAGGCCCAGGCGTTGCAGACCCGGCTGGGCGAGGGGGTGCTGGTGCGCTGGGCGATGCGCTATGGCAATCCCGCGCTGGGGACTGAATTGCAGGCACTGAAGGATGCCGGTTGCGAACGGATCCTGCTGGCCCCGCTTTATCCGCAGTATTCGGGTGCAACCACCGCGACGGCGCTCGATGCGCTCGGCGCGCAGCTGGCCAGGATGCGCTGGCAGCCCGCGCTGCGCAGCCTGCCGCCCTATTACGACGATCCCGCCCACATTGCTGCGCTGCGTGCCGACATCGCCGGTCAGCTTGGCGCGCTTCGCTTCCGGCCCGAGGTCTTGCTGCTGTCGTTCCACGGCATGCCCGAACGCACGCTGCTGCTCGGCGATCCCTACCATTGCCACTGCCGCAAGACCGCGCGGCTGCTGGCGGAGGCGCTGGCGCCCCAGTTCCCGCAGCTACGGATCGAAGTCAGCTTCCAGTCGCGGTTTGGCCGCGCCAGGTGGCTGGAACCGGCGACCGATGCGGTGATCGTGGCCGAGGCGGCCAAGGGCACCAGGGCGCTGGCCATCGCCGCTCCGGGTTTCTCCGCCGATTGCCTCGAAACCCGTGAGGAACTGGCAATCCGCGGCAAGGAACAGTTCGTTGCCGCCGGCGGGGAGAATTTCGCTGCGCTCGATTGCCTCAATGCCGGGGAGGCAGGCATGGGCATGCTTGAGGCTTTGGTTAGGCGCGAGCTTGCAGGCTGGCTGTGAATTGCTTACATCAGGGTAAGTAAGCCCGTCAGTCCGAGGAACCCCATGGCCACGCTAGCCGCCGAAACGCCGACCTACAGCCACTGGTCGCAGGCCCAGCCCCGCCACGCGCTTGATCATATTCCCGGCGAGGACGGCTGGCCGGTGCTCGGCAACACCCTGCCGCTGCTCGCCGATCCGATCGGCTTCGGCGCCCGGATGCGCGCCACTTATGGCGATGTGTTCCGCAGCCATGCCTTTGGACGGCGCTCGGTGCTGCTGTTCGGGGCCGATGCCAACGAGCTGGTGCTGTTCGATCGCGACAAGAACTTCTCGTCGGCGCAGGGCTGGGGTTCGGTGCTCGACCTGTTGTTCCCGCGCGGGCTGATGCTGCTCGATTTCGACCATCACCGCGCCGATCGCCGCGCTTTGTCGATTGCGTTCAAGCCGGGGCCGATGCGGCACTATTCGGATGCACTGAACCGGGGGATCGGCGCGCGGGTGAGCGAGTGGTCGGGCAAGGAAATGCTGTTCTATCCAGCGATCAAGCAGCTGACGCTCGATCTTGCCGCCGACAGCTTCCTGGGGGTGCCGCTCGGGCCTGAAGCCGATGCGATCAACCAGGCCTTCGTCGATATGGTCCAGGCCTCGATCGGGGTGGTGCGCAAACCGCTGCCGTTCACGGCGATGGGCCGCGGCGTTGCGGGCCGCAAGTTCCTGATCGCGTACATCACCGCCGAAACGCTCAAGCGCCGCGCCGAAGGGGGCGGGCAGGACATGTTCAGCCAGTTCGCCACCGCGACGCGCGAAGACGGGTCGCTGATGCCGGTCGATGAGGTGGTCGATCACATGAGTTTCCTGATGATGGCGGCGCATGACACCATCACCTCGTCGGCCAGCTCGCTGGTCTGGCTGCTCGCCAAGCACCCCGAATGGCAAGACAAGCTGCGCGCCGAGGCGCTGGCGATAACCGGCGGTGCGGGTCGCCCGCTGGCCTACGATGACATGGCCAAGCTCGAGCTGACCGAAATGGCGTTCAAGGAAGCACTGCGGCTGATCCCGCCGGTCCCCTCGATCCCGCGCCGGGCGATGCGCGAATTCGAGTTCGGTGGCTACCGCATCCCGGCCGGCACCGGGGTCGGGATCAGCCCGTCGGCGGTGCACATGGACCCGACTCACTGGTCCGTACCTGCGAAATTTGATCCGCTGCGCTTCACCCCCGAAATGATCGCAGGGCGGCACAAATACGCCTGGGTCCCGTTCGGCGGCGGCGCCCACATGTGCCTGGGGCTGCACTTCGCCTATATGCAGATCAAGATCCTGATGGCGCAGCTGCTGACCCGCTACCGGATCGAGATCGAGCCGGGCTATGCGCCGAAATGGCAGCCCTGGCCGATCCCCAAGCCGAGGGATGGGCTGAAGGTGAAATTCACGCCGGTTTAAAGCCCGGCGGCTTTGCGCAGTTCTTTGTTGATCCGGCTCTGCCAGCCAGCGCCCTTGCCCTTGAACCATTCGAGCACGTCGCGGTCGATCCGCAACGAAACCGGCTGCTTGGGATTGTCCGACTTCGGGCGGCCCCGGCGCACGAGTTTATCGCCGATGTAGGCATCGGCTTCGGCGAACCAGTCGTCGTCGTGTTCCGGCTTGACCTCATTCGGATCGCTCGCGAGCAAGGCGATAGCTTTGTCTTTCCCGATCATTGGCTTTCCACATCGTTTTAATGCGGCGTAGTTTGCCCCGCGGCGTCCAAGCGATGATGACCACTGTGTCGTCGAGCGATGCGAACGATCGAAATCTCTGCTCATGCTCGCTATGCCGGTCATCTAGCTTGGTGAGGTGAAAGCCATCGAACGCTTCACCGCAGCGAGCCATATCAAGCCCGCGTGCCGCAAGGACCACGTCGCGTTTAGCGGGGTCGTACTCGATCTCCATTACTGAATCTCCGGCGGCAGGTCGCTAGACGGCGACAAGAAAAGTCAAAATTCATGATCCATAACCTTTTCTTTATGCCGTTTTCCGTTCGACGAGCGCCGGCTGTGCTCATCCAATTTATGTATATATATTAATCTGGGGGGAAGTCAATAATCGTATATACGAAAATCAGACCTCAAAAATCCACCGCGATGCCTTTCCGCACCCAGTCGCCATAGCGGGTGGGCGAGAGGCCGGCGGGATCTTCGCTCTCGGCCGGCGCTTCGGGTGCAGGCGCAGGCTCGTTGCTCCAGTGGGCTGGTTTGGCGAACTCCTTGGGCCGTTTGGTCGCGCGCTTGGTCATGGCGCCAGTCTGGCCCTTCCTGCCGAAGCCGTCTAGGGGGCTTGGCGATGGACATCCCCGGCCTTCCTGCGCGCAAGGCGGCGCTCAAGCTGCTCGATGCGGTGCTGCGCCGGGGCGAAACGCTCGACACCGCCGCGCATGGCGCTTTGCAGGGGATTCGCGCCCCGGCCGACAAGGCGCTGGCTCGGGCCTTGGCGGGCGAAGCGCTGCGCTGGCTGGTCGATCTCGACGCGCTGATCGACAGCGCCACCCGCCAGATCCTGCCCGATGACGCCAAGCCGCGCGCTGTCCTCAGGCTGATGCTGGCCGGCTGGCTGCGGCTCGAAACCCCGCCGCACGCAGTGATCGCCACCGGGCTGGAACTGCTCAGCGGCGGGCCGCGGCGACTGGCGCATGGGGTGTTCGGGGCGCTGGTCCAGCGCGATGCGAAGTTGCCGGCTGTACCAACGCTGCCCGAGGCGGTTCGTGAGCGCTGGGGTCAACGGGCCGCCGCGATTGCAACGGGACTTGTGCTGCCGCCGCCGCTCGACCTAACCTTGCGCGATCCCGCCGCCACGGCGGAATGGACCGAGCGCCTTGGCGGAATCTCGTTGATGGCCGGCCATGTTCGCCTTGCACGCGGCACCGCAATCGAAGACCTGCCGGGCTTCTCCGAAGGCGCCTGGTGGGTCCAGGACCTTGCCGCCAGCCTCCCCGCGCGGTTGCTCGGCACCGGGGAGGGCAGCCGCGCGCTTGATCTCTGTGCCGCGCCGGGGGGGAAGACCATGCAGCTTGCCGCCGCCGGGTGGCATGTCACCGCACTCGAACGCTCGGCCAAGCGGCTCGCACGAATGCGCGACAACCTTGCCCGCACGGGATTGACTGCCGAGTTGATCGAAGCCGATGTGCTGGAATGGGAGCCTTCCGAAGCTTTCGACGCGGTGCTTCTCGACGCCCCTTGCACCGCCACCGGCACCTGCCGCCGACACCCGGACGTACTCCACCGCATCGGCGCTCGCCAGATTGCCGAGCTGGCGGAATTGCAGGCCCGCCTGCATGAGCGTTCCGCAACCTGGCTCACGCCGGGCGGGGTGCTGGTCTACGCCGTCTGCTCGCTTGAGCGCGAGGAGGGGGAGGAGCAGGTTCGAGCGGTCGTGCTTGAGCCCGATCCGATCCGGCCCGAGGAACTGCCAGCCGGGCTTGCGGCTACCGCTGAAGGCTGGCTGCGCACCGATCCGGGGATGCTGGCCGACGTGGGCGGGCTGGATGGGTTTTTCGTCGCAAGGTGGCGCAAGTAGTTCCTCTCCATTTTTGGCGAATGCCACAAATGGGGAGGTGGATGGCCCGCAGGGCCAGACGGAGGGGATTGGACGCTGGCGTTGATACCCCTCCGTCAGCCGCTTCGCGTCTGCCACCTACCCAAATGTGCTTCGCAAATTTGGAGAGGATCTAGCAGGCTAACCTTTCAACCGCTCCGCAAAGCCCTTTTGCAGCTTGGCCAGTTTAGGCGGGATCACTGCCAGGCAATAGGGATTGCGCTGGCCTTCTCCTGCCCAATACTCTTGGTGGTAGTCCTCTGCCGGATACCAGGTAGCGGGCCCTTCGATGGTGGTCACCGAGCCGCCGCCGTGCCCGGCATTCCAGCGCGCGATCCCGGCTTCGCACTCGGCGCGCTGGGCATCGTCGAGCGGGAACAGTGCCGAGCGGTACTGGGTGCCGACATCGTTGCCCTGGCGGTTGAGTTGGCTGGGATCGTGGGTTCCCATGTGGATGTCGAGCAGATCGGCGAAAGACAGCTCGGCCGGATCGAATTCGATCCGGATCGCTTCGGCATGGCCGGTGCTGCCTGAGCAGACCGCCTTGTAGGTGGGATCGGGCATGTGGCCGCCGATATAGCCGCTTTCCACCGCGCTGACCCCGCGCAAGGAATGGAACACCGCCTCGGTGCACCAGAAGCAGCCGCCGGCGAAGATAGCCTGTTGTGTCACGTATCGGTCCTTTCGTTCCCGCCCGGGTTGTAGATAGGGAGCGCCGTTGCGCTTGTCATCGCCTGCGACGCAGCTAGAATGCAGGTCACCTCCCAACCTCGATGAGGATTCCCCAGATGCGCCGTGTCCTGTTGCCGCTTGCCGCTCTTACGCTTGCCGTCCCCGTGCTTACGCTTGGTTTCAACGATGCCGATGCCAAGCCGGGCAAGGCCATCAACGCCGATCTCGCCGCCGCGGTCGCCCATCCGAGCCGCGCCGAGGACCGCGCCCGCGACAAGTATCGCCGCCCCGACCAGACGCTGGCCTTCATGCAGGTCACGCCCGACATGAAGGTTGGCGAATATGCCCCCGGCGGCGGCTGGTATTCGCGGCTGCTGGGGCTTTACCTTGGCCCGAAGGGCAAGCTGGTCGGGATATATTTCGATCCCACTTCGGGCGCGTTCACCGAAACCCAGCAGAAGGGCATTCGCGACGGTGCGGCCAAGTATCCCGCCGATGTCGCCAAATGGTCGGGCCTGCCGGCTGAGCGCTTCAGCGGCTATGCGCTCGATGCTGTCCCGGCGGGTGAGAAGGGCAGCTTTGACCGCATCCTGATCATGCGAATGGTCCACAACCTGATGCGCTGGAACGTGGCTGACCGCGAGATCAAGGCGATGCGCGACCTGCTCAAGCCCGATGGCATGATCGGGATCGAACAGCACCGGGCCAAGCCGAACGCGCCCTACAGCTACACCGATGGCGCCAAGGGCTACCTGCGCGAAAAGGACGTGATCGCCTTGATGGAACTCAACGGCTTCACTTTCGTGGGCAAGAGCGAGGCCAATGCCAACAAGGCTGATCCGGCCAATCATCCCGACGGGGTCTGGAACCTGCCCCCGGCGCTGCGCAACGCCAAGGAAGAAGACAAGCTGCGGCTGATGGCAATCGGTGAGACCGACCGGATGACGCTGCTTTTCCGCAAGCGGCCATGATTGCGGCCCGCTTGTTCGGGGCGGGGGCTGTGGCCCTCGCCCTGGCAGCTTGCGGCTCGGGCAAGTCCGATCCGCGCGGTGTCGACCATGACGAAACGCTGCTCTCGCTTTCAGCCAGCGGCGAGGCTGAGGCGGTGCCCGACCTGGCCACGATCATGATCGGGGTTGAGACCTATGGCCGTGATGCCAAGGCCGCCAACGATGCCAACAGCCGCAAGGCCGCCGAGATCGCCAAGGCGCTGGAGAAATTCGGCGTAGCCGACCGCGATATCCAGACCGCCAACCTCTCGCTCAGCCGGATCGACTATGGCAAGCGCAAGGGCCAGTTCCAGGCGAGCAACACGCTGACCGTGCGGCTGAGCGATGTGCCCAAGGCGGGCGAAGCCGTGGCGGCGGCGACCACTGCCGGGGCCAATGTGCTGTCCGGCCCGTCGCTGCAGATCGATGATCCAGAGAAGGCCAATCGCGGCGCCTACATTGCCGCCTACCAGGCCGCGCGGACTCGCGCCGAGGCCTATGCCGAAGCGGCAGAGATGAAGATCGCCAGGGTACTGGCGATCCGCGATGGCGGGCAGAACGGCGGCGGGCCGATACCCTATGCAATGAACGAGATGGCGGCCGATGCCGCAGCCACCAGTGTCGCGCCGCCGCCTTCGATCCGCCCCGGCGTCACCCGGACCAGTGTAACAGTGCAGGTGGACTTCGCACTCGAGCCGAAATAGGCGGGGGGTCATGAGCACGCTTACGATCGCCGCCCTCCAGCTTGCCCTTGGTTCGCCCGACGAGGCGGAGAACATTGCCGCGGTCGCCGCGCTGGTCGAGGCGGCAGCGGAGCAGGGCGCGCAGGTTATCCTGCCGCCCGAGCTGTTCTCGGGGCCGTACTTCTGCCGAACCGAAGACGAGGCCCTGTTCGCGCTGGCCCGGCCGACCGCCGAGCACCCTTCGGTGATCGCGATGCAGGCGCTGGCAACAAAGCTCAAGGTCGCGATCCCGACCAGTTTCTTTGAGCGCGACGGGCACCATTATTACAACACCGTCGCCTGGATCGATCCCGATGGCGCAATCCAGGGCACGTACCGCAAGAGCCATATCCCCGATGGTCCGGGCTATGAGGAAAAGTACTATTTCCGCCCCGGCAACGACGGGTTCAAGGTCTGGCAGGCGTTCGGGGCGACAATCGGCGTCGGGATCTGCTGGGACCAGTGGTACCCGGAAAGCGCGCGGGTGATGGCGCTGCTCGGCGCCGAGGTGCTGCTCTATCCGACCGCGATCGGCTCCGAGCCCTATGACCCTGATCTCGACACCAGCCGGATGTGGCGGCGGGCGATGCAGGGCCATGCGGTTTCCAATTGCATGCCGGTGATCGCCGCCAACCGGATCGGCAACGAAGGCGCCCAGCGCTTCTATGGCCACTCGTTCATCGCCGATGAATGGGGCGATCTGGTGGAGGAATTCGGCGCGGGCGAAAGCGGGGTGCTGGTCCACACGCTCGACCTTGCCCAGGCGGCCAGACACCGCGCCGGGATGGGTTTCTTCCGCGATCGCCGCCCGCAGCTCTACGGCCGGATTGCGCAGGACATCTGACTTGGGTCAGCGCTATCTGATCGCGCTGGGTTCGAACCAGCGCCACCACCGCTTCGGGGCGCCGGAGCGCGTACTTGCGGCGGCACTGGCGGCGCTGGGCGAGGCGGGGATTAAGCTCAAACACGCCGGGCCAGTGATCCGCAGCGCGCCGCTTGGCCCTTCGCGCCGGCGCTATGCCAACAGCGCCGCGGTGGTGCAGTGCAAGCTCGATCCGGACGAAATGCTTGACCAGCTCAAGCAGGTCGAGCGCGATTTCGGGCGTCGCCGCAGCGGGCAACGCTGGGGCTCGCGGGTGCTCGATCTCGATATCGTCCTGTGGAGCGGCGGCGCCTGGTCGTCGCCCGGCCTGACCGTGCCCCACCCGCGCTTTCGCTCCCGCCATTTCGTGCTGGGTCCGGCCGCCGCGATCGCGCCCGCCTGGCGCGACCCGCTGAGCGGGCTGACCCTGCGCCA
>JANOGS010000120.1:0-1980 GCA_031414115.1 Novosphingobium sp.
CCGAACTTTCGCCCTTCATCCACAGCCGCCCGCGCGAGCGCGAATGAAAGTGCGCCAGGCCGGTTTCTCGCGTCTTCTCCAGCGCTTCGGCGTCCATAAAGGCCAGCATCAGCACTTCGCCGCTCGCCGAATCGACTGCAACCGCGCTGAGCAGGCCGTGGCCATCAAATTTCGGCTGAAACGCGCGTCCCAGCTCGCGATCGTCGGGAGAGTTTACAGACATGGTTCCGCTTTGTTGCAAGATAACCACATGTGTCGACCAAAAACTGTCTTACAACAGCTTCGCTCTATCAATCGCGGCGCAATTCGGGGATTTGAGGCGCGCGGTAGGGCCGAAGGCCAGGTTCAGGGACCGACTCGCCCCACACGATGGGCGACCGCATGAGGGATCGAGCGAGGTGGTTCAAGGGGGAACCGCCGAACCGTGCAAGCGGCGCTCCAGCAGTTTCGTCACGAGGGCGCCCGGGACTTCGGTTCCGGGCGCTTTCGTTTGTCACGTCAGATCAAGCGCTTCATCAAGCACGCGGGCGAAGCAAGCGATCACCACTTTGTCCGCGCCGGTCCGCTTGAGCGCCGAGACGCAGGCCGCCGTGGTGGCGCCGCTGGTCAGGACATCGTCGACCAGCACGATCCGTTGCCCGCGAATCACCCCGGCCCGATTCGCGGCAACCGTGATCGCGCCGGACAACGCCCGGGCCCGAGCGGCGCGGCCCAAACCGCCGAGCACCGGAGTCGCCTTGCGCCGCTCCAGCGCGTCAACCAGCATGGTCCCGCCGCGCAATGTCACCAGTTCCCGTGCCAGCAGGGCGGACTGGTTGAACCCGCGGCTCCACAGCCGCCAGCGGTGCAGCGGAACGGGGACGAAGCGCCACCCCTCCCCTACCTCCTCAGGCAGCTGCGCTGCAATGATCCTGGCGAGCAATGGCGCGAGCGCGATGCGGTGGCCGTGCTTGAAAGCCAGCACCAGCTTGCGCGAGGCCTCGGTATAGAGCGTGCCCGCGGCGATCCCGTCGTGGCGCGGCGGGCTGGCGAGACAAGGGGCGCAGACGCTGCCTTGCGCCATGCCTTGAGCGAATGGTCGCTGACACTTGGCGCAGCACGGTTCGCCGGGGATTGCCAGATTACCCCAGCAGGCGGCGCAAAGCCCGCTCTGCGCCGCCAGCCCCTCGCCGCACAAGGGGCAGCGCGGCGGGAAGACCAGATCGACGACCGGCGCGAGGAGCGGATGGACTTGCACTGGCCGCGACTATCGCTTGCGCCGCCGCACCGCGCAAGGCAGGGGCGCGCGATGGACCGCCCCGCCCCGCCTCAGGTGTTCAACCCCGCCCGGCGGCTTGCCGCGCGGCGGCGGGCATTGCGCTTGCAGGCTGAGCCGGGTGCGGCGCGATACCTGCTCGATGACATGGTTGATGATGTACTCGAGCGGCTCGCCTTCCTGCGTCATCAGCCCGGCCGGGCGCTGGTGATCGGCGACTACAGCGGAGCATTGGCCGCGGCTCTGCGCGCCCAGGGCTGCGATGTCGAAGAGGCCGAACCGGCCGCGGGTTTCGCTGAAGACGCGCCCTTCTCCGGCAGCGGCTTCGACTTGATCGCTAGCCTTGGCACGCTCGACACCATCAATGACCTGCCCGGTGCGTTGATCCACATCCGCGCAGCGCTTGCCCCCAGCGGCCTGGCTATAGCAAGCTTCGTCGGCGCTGGAAGCCTGCCGACGCTGCGCTCTGCCATGCTCGCCGCCGATGGGGATCGCCCAGCCCCGCGGCTCCACCCTGCGGTCGATGTCCGCGCCGGTGGCCAGCTGCTGCAGCGCGCCGGCTGGGCCGATCCGGTGGCAGACAGCCGCGCTTTGGAGGTGCGGTTCTCCAGCCTTTCCAGCCTGATAGCGGACCTCAGAGCGCAAAGCCTGAGCAATGTCCTCGCCCGTCCCGGTCCGCCGCTTGGCCGCGCTGCCCTGGCAAGGGCACAGGGGGCCTTCGGTAC
>JANOGS010000121.1:0-18196 GCA_031414115.1 Novosphingobium sp.
TAAAGCACTTCCTGATCGGCTTTGCCGCCGTTCTAGTCGCCGGGGGTGCCATGGCCGCATACGTTACAACGCCGACAAAGCATCAGGGGCAACCCGGCGAATCGCCCGAACTTGGCCGGGCCGGGCCCTATCAGCTTGGCACGGCTACGGCTGCGATGAACCTGGCCGGGCGCGGCAAGATCTCCGGCATGAGCGCCCTTACCGGCAAGCTTGAATCCGGCAGCCGCACCTTGACCGTGCGCTATTGGTACCCGGCCGACGCGGCCGCGCAGGGGCAGCCGGTCCGCTACGATCATGTTATGCGCTTTCCGGGCCAGCCGCCATTCCCGGTTGCCAGTCAGGGGGTCGCGCTCGCCGATGCCAAGCCGCTGGCCGGCAAGCAATTCCCGCTGGTGCTGATGTCGCACGGCTATGGCGGCTGGAACACCCAGTTCAGCAACCTTGCCGAACACATCGCCTCGCAAGGCTATGTCGTGGCCGCGATCGACCATGAAGACATGGCGGCCGACGACATCGGCTCGTTTCTGCTTTCGTTCGGCAATGTACTGATGGACCGCAGCCTCGATCAGCGCCAGATCCTGGCCCAGATTGCCGCAGACGTGCGCGCCAGAAGGTCGCCCTTTCTGGAACTGGTCGAACCCGGCAACATCGGCCTGATCGGCTATTCGATGGGAGGCTACGGCGCGCTCAATACGGCAGGCGCGCCTTATCGCTATGACGACGGCCCGCTCGAAAACCTGCCATCGGAAGCCCGCGAAGCCGTGCAATCTGCTTCCGCTCAGGCGCCGACGATCAAGGCTTTGGTGCTGTTCTCACCGTGGGGCGGCCAGCCAGACAGCCGGGCCTGGGACACTGCGGGACTGGCCAAGGTGACGCTGCCGGTGCTGCTGGTTACTGGCAACCAGGACGATGTGGTCAACTTCAAGGACGGCGTGTCGTGGCTTTACAACAGCCTGACTGCGGCTGAACGCTACATGCTGGTCTACCGCGAAGCGCGCCACAATATCGTCGGCAACGCGTTTGATCTGGATGAAAACGCTCCGTTCATGGCGGCCGAGTTCCTCAAGGAGCCGGTCTGGCGCAGCGACCGGCTCAACGCGATCAACCAGCATTTCGTCACCGCCTTCCTCGATCTCACGCTCAAGGGGGAGGACGCCAAACGCGCCTACCTTGATGTTCCGACGGTCGATTCCAACGCCGGGGAATGGCCGACTGCAATGGGCGAAATTCTCAATGGCACGCAGGCTGGGCCGGCGCAGGACAAGTATTGGCGGGGGTTCCAGCGGCGCTGGGCGACCGGCCTGGAACTGCACCGGGCGGCGCCGGCCAAGCCGCGGTAAGCGCTACTGGCGCGGCTTCCGCCTAGAGTTGTTCCGGAGTAGACATCACCAGCCCGGTCCCCCAGCGCTGGTGATGAACCGATGCCAATCGAAAAAACTCTAACCAGGATAGATTGACTGGCCGCCGTCGATTACCAGCCCGTGCCCGGTCATGAACCGGCTCTCAGGCGAAGCAAGGTAGACCGCGATCCCCTCCATGTCCTCGAGCCGCCCGACCTCGCCGGCGGCCGAGCGACGCTTGGCTGCATCCTGGAACGCCTGCGAAGTATCGAGCGACATCTCGGTGGCGATGTAGCCGGGCAGGATCGCGTTGACCTGGATGTTGGCCCGGCCGAGCTCGAACGCCAGCGACCGGGTGAGCCCAAGCAGCGCGGCCTTGGTGGTGGAATAGCCAGCGTGAAATGGCATGCCAAGGTTGGCCGCCACCGATGATGTGGCGATCAGCTTGCCGCCCTGCTTGCGCTCCAGCAGGTGCGCGATCACGACCTTGTAGGTCAGCACCACGCTGTTGAGGTTGAGATCGAGAACTCCGGCCCATTGCTCGGCAGAAAGCTGGTGGAGCATCCCGGTCGGGCCTGAACCACCGGCGTTGGCGAAGCAGCTGTCAACCTTGCCGAAGCGCTCCAAAGTGGCCGCAAAGGCTGCATCGACTTGCGCCGGATCGGTGACTTCGCAGACGAACGCCTCGGCATCGCCGCCCAGCGCCCGCAGGCTCGCCGCAGCATCACTGTTCTTCGCTGTGTTGCGCCCCCAGATCGCAACCTTGGCGCCGGCCTTGACCAGTCCCTTGGCCATCGCCAGGCCAAGCCCGCCGTTCCCGCCAGTCACCAGCGCTACGTGTCCTGATAAATCGAACATGACCCGGCCTACTCCTGCACAGCACATTGAGGCGCGAGATTGGTGCGTTGCTTGCACGTCCGACCTCGGCGGCAATTCATCGCCATTATTATACTAAAAGTCAATAAAAGAGTGCCGGATGTTCGCGATTGCCGTTCGGTGCAAGATCGACGCGAAATCACCCAGACTTTCCGCAGCGCCCCGGCCACGACGCACCCCTGTCCGCCTTACCGCTTCCGAGTGCGCTATTCGGGCAACACTGCCGACGGATTGCGCGGCAATGCGTGCGGTTGCAGTCCTAACATAATTGACAGCGGAGTCAGCCTGCGCATAACCGGCGCTGCAGGCTTTTTGTGAAAAGTCAGCCAAGCTTGAATCATCAGGCAAGGACACTGTCGCTAGCTCGGGTTAGGAAATTCATAGGATCTCTGAACTTGGAGCTGCCATCCGGTGGCCAAAGCGTTTGCGCGACGGGCGGTTAGGCCCGCATCGATTGGAGGATTTCATGATTAAACGGATTACCCTGCTCGCTTCGACTGCAGCCTGGCTGATGGCCAGCCCGGCATTGGCCCAAGACGCCCAGGATGCCCAGGGCGCCGATGAGGCCGCCGGTGACGAAATCATCGTTACCGCAACGCTGCGCGAAGCCGACGTTCAGGACATTCCGCTGGCGGTGACCGCGATCGCCCCGGCGACGCTCGAGCGCCAGGGCATTTCCGACATCAAGTCGC
Organism: Novosphingobium sp.; assembly: GCA_031414115.1. Lineage (GTDB taxonomy): Bacteria > Pseudomonadota > Alphaproteobacteria > Sphingomonadales > Sphingomonadaceae > Novosphingobium. The sequence continues at coordinate 2,909 of JANOGS010000121.1, forward strand.
TGTCCACGCTGTCACCCAGCTTCAACATCCAGTCTTCGCAGACTGAGACCCAGGGCACCTCGATCAAGATCCGCGGCGTCGGCACCACCGGCAACAACACCGGTCTGGAAAGCTCGGTCGGCGTGTTCATCGACGGCGTCTACCAGTCGCGCCCCGGCGTTGCCTTGGGCGATCTGGTTGACCTTGAGCGGCTGGAAGTGCTGCGCGGGCCCCAGGGCACGCTATTTGGCCGCAACACCTCGGCCGGCGCGCTCAACGTCACTACCCGCCGCCCCAGCCTGACCAAGGTCCAGGGCTTTGCCAACCTTTCCTATGGCAACTATGAGTTCATGAACGTCCAGGCCGGGGCCAGCGCTCCGGTGATCGAGGACGTTGCCGCAGTCCGCGTCTCGGGCACCTGGCGCAAGCGCGATGGCTATCTCACCACCCCGGCCGGCGGTGAAAGCAACAATCGCGATCGCTACATGGTCCGCGGCCAGATCTACGCCGAGCCCAACTCGGACGTTTCGATCCGCCTGCTCGCTGACTATTCCAAGGTTGATGAGAAGTGCTGCGACGCGGTGGTTATCCGCGAAACTCCGCTGCAGCCGTTCTTCGCCTTCCACGGCCTGACCAGCGACGGTGTGGACCAAAGCGGCTTCTCCGCGCTGGAGAACCTCTCGACCAACGCCAACCGTTTTGAGAACAGCTCCAAGCAGTGGGGCGTCTCGGGCGAACTCAAGTGGGAATTTGGCAACGCCAAGCTGACCTCGATCACTTCTTACCGCGATTTCTCCTCGGAATCGAACCAGGACGACTATACCAGCTTGCTGATCTATTCGTCCGGTCGCCGCGGTTCGACCGCACCGGCGGGCAACAACCCGAAAACCGGCGACGATATCAAGACCTTTTCCCAGGAGCTGCGCCTGCAAGGCACCGCGTTCGAGGATAAGCTCGACTGGCTGATTGGCGGCTTCTACGGCAGCGAAAAGATTGAGGCCCGAGGGTTTTCGGTACTCGGACGCGACTACCAGCAAGCGGTAAGCGCAGGCAATTTTGCCAATGTCGCCGGGGTCAACCCGCTGTTCGCGCTGACCGCGCTGGGCAACGGCGGTGTGCCGGTCAATGCGGCAGGTGCCTTTGCCAACAACCTGTTCAAGCAGGACGCGAAAACCTTCTCGGTCTTCACCCACAACGTCTTCAGCATCACCGACAAGCTCAGCGTCACGCTGGGCGCGCGCTATGTCGATGAGAAGAAGGACGCCAGCTTTGACCAGCTTTCGGCCAGCAATGGCGCCTGCCAGGCCAGCGTCAACGGTGCGCTTACCGCCGCTGTACCGGCATCGCTGCGCGCCGGATTGGTTGGGCTCAACTGCTTCTTCATCGCCGCTCCGGTCAGCATAACCGCACCAGGAGCACTGGGCGGCGGTCTTGCCAGCAACTTCCTGCCGCTGCCGCGCGAATGGGCCAACACCTTCAAGGACGACGAGATCACCTACACCGCTCAGCTCAGCTACAAGCCGAGCGATGACTGGCTGGTCTACGGCAGCTTCAGCCACGGCTTCAAATCGGGCGGGTTCAACCTCGATCCGACCGCTGCCAACCTGCTCAACTCGGCAGCGGTTCTTGCCAGCCTTGGCACCGCCACACCCGTTGCGCCGGTGTTCGCCGATCCGCGCTTCCAGTCGGAAAAGGTCGATGCCTACGAAATCGGGGTCAAGGGCAAGATCGGCCGGCTCAACGCCAATATCGCGCTGTTCCAGATGGACATGAGCGATTTCCAGGTGCTTGAGTTCACCGGGGTCCAGTTCCTCACCTTCAACGTCGCCGGCGCGCGCTCGCGCGGGGTTGAGGTTGAACTGTTCGGCAAGCTGCATGACAACATCAGCATCAACGCCTCGGCAACCTATGCCAAGGCAACCTATGATGACAATTGCGCTGCCGGTTTGTCAGCTGCGGCAACTCCGTCTGCCTCGCTGCTGTGCGGCCAGCCGCTGACCAACGCGCCCAAGTTCGCCGCCGTCTGGGGCATGACCTACGACGGACCGATCGGTAGCTCGGGCTGGGGCTTCCTCGCCAACGTCAACGTCAACTATTCGGACCGGCGCCGGACCTCGACCCAGCATTTCGCGCGACGGACTCAAGCCGGAACCGGTGCGACCGAACTGGTGCCATTGCCGCTCGACTATCAGGAGAACTACTTCAAGATCAACGCCCGCATTGGTGTCTCGACTCCGGACGACAAGTTCACCTTCGAACTGTGGGGCACCAACCTTTCGAACGAGCTGACTCGCGGCATCACCGCCAACACCCCGCTGCGCGGCACGGCTGGCACCTTTGGTACGCCTGCGACCAACCTGTCGCGTATCTCGTTTGTTGAAGAGCCGCGGATGTACGGGCTTACCGTCCGCATGAAGTACTGATCCGAACCGGCCCTTGGGCCAGACAATGCGGGCGTCCTCTCTAAAGCGAGAGGGCGCCCGCTTTGCGTCCGGGCTTGAGCCCCCGATCGCACCCGCCTATCCCCGCCGCCAAAGGAGATTCCGATGCGCGCGACCCAGGCTTTTATCGAGCAGACCGGCGGCCCCGAAGTAATCCAGTGGCGCGAGGTTGATCTGCCCGCACCGGGCCCGGGCGAAGTGCTGCTGCGCCAGGAAGCGATCGGGCTGAACTTCATCGACACCTATTTCCGTACCGGGCTTTATCCTGCGCGGCTGCCTACGGGTCTTGGCGTTGAAGCCGCCGGGGTGATCGAAGTTGTCGGTGAAGGCGTGCAAGCGTTCAAGGCAGGCGACAAGGCCGCCTTCATGGGCAGCCCCGGCGCCTATGCCACCGCTCGGATCATCAAGGCCAAAGACCTGCTGCCGGTTCCCGCCGGGATCGACAGCCGCACCGCCGCCGCCGCAATCATGAAGGGTACCACGGCGGAAATGCTTGCCGAACGCTGCGCTCCGGTGGCGCCGGGTGGCTGGGCGCTGGTTCCCGCCGCTGCCGGCGGCGTCGGGCTGCTGTTGGTGCAGTGGCTCAAAGCGCGCGGGGTGCGGGTGATCGGCACCGTCGGCAGCGCCGAAAAGGTGTCGCTGGCGACCCAGGCCGGGGCCGAACTGGTCTATCTCTCGGACGATGCTGAGCTCGTCGCCAAGGTTCGTGAAGCGACCGGCGGTGAAGGCGTGCGGGTCTCCTACGACGGGGTCGGCGCGGCCAGCTGGCAAACCTCGCTCGATTGCGTCGGCCGCCGCGGCACCATCGTCAGTTTCGGCAATGCCAGCGGCCCGGTAACCGGCGTCGCGCTGCGCGATCTCGCGACCCGCGGCTCGCTGTTCGTGACCCGGCCGGGGGTTTATGACTACTACCTCGATCCCGCCGAAGGTGCTGCGGGGGTGGCGAAAGTCTGGGATATGATCGCCACTGGCAAGCTGACCATCACCATCGGCCAGACCTATCCGCTAATGGAAGCGGCGCAGGCGCATGTTGACCTTGAGGCGAGGAAGACGACGGGATCGACGCTGTTGTTGCCTTAGGATTCGGTCCGCCCGAACCAGATCGTGTGGCGCGGGCCTTTGCCCTTGCCATCGGCATCGACCCGGGCGCGGACCTCGACCTCTTCGACCTGAAACCCGCAGTCTTCCAGGCGGCGGACGAACTTGCGGTCTGGCGCGGCTGACCACACCGCCAGCACCCCGCCGGGGCGCAGCGCGCGGCGCGCGGCGTCGAGGCCGGCGCGCGAATAGATCCGGCGGTTGTCGGCGCGGACCAGCCCGTCGGGGCCGTTATCGACATCGAGCAGGATCGCATCGAGCGGTTCGGGCGCAAGCAGGATCGCCTCGGAAACGTCGTCCATCCGTAAGTTCACACGCGGGTCGTCGAGGCAGCCGGCCGTCAGTTCGGCCATTGGCCCACGCGCCCACGCGATGATTTCGGGCACCAGTTCGGCAACGATCACGCGCGCCTCCGGCCCCACTCCGGCCAGCGCCGCGCGCAAGGTGAAGCCCATGCCATAGCCGCCGATCAGCAGATGCGGCGCGGGCGGATTGCCCAGCCGCTCCAGCGTCAGCGTCGCCAGTGCTTCCTCCGAGCCGCGCATCCGGGTACTCATCAGCTCGTTATGGCCGAGCACGATCATGAAATCGCGGCCATGGGCGAAGAGCTTGACCTCCTCGCCACCGGGGACCTGGGCAGTGCCAAGCAGTTCGCGGCGGATCATACAATCCTCATGAGTCAGTTCCAGACAAAGGTTCCGTTTTTACAAGCATCTCGTCATGGTCGCGACACTGCTCCATCAGAAACGCCAGCTCGGAATATAGAGATCGCCCGACATTCTGCGGACTTCATCGAACAGGTCTTTCATCTCTGCGATTGAGGCCGCCAGTTCGTCGGCGCTGCTGCCAATCCTCGAGAGGATGATTTCAATTCGCGCCGCAAAATTTGGCGGGACGAGCGCGAACTCCGATACCTCGTCGAGCGCAGTCTTGTCGTTTATGAAATAGGTCCGGTTGAGCGCAAATAGAGCGAGGACAAGCGCCCTGGCAAAGCGGGTCAAACTTCCTGCAACCGCCAGCACATTTTCGCTGGCGACATACTTGGGCGCAAATGCGCGCAAACCGAAGTCGACACTCCAGAGCTGATTCTGGACCACCGCGTGGACCAGTGTCTCGGGAAAGGGATCGGCTCCTCCCTTGAGTTCAGCCAGCCGACTTGTTGAATCAAGCAGCGGTTGGGCAATAGTCAGTTCTCCAAGAACTGTCGGCCCGAAAAACCCGAAAGGCGGCTGCTGCTCAAAATCAATCACGAAGCGTCCAGCTTGCGCTTCAGCGAGTGTATGTTCGATCAGATCGAACGAACGATATAGCAAATCGACCCTCTGACCACCAAGCGACAACCAAGCCCCGCCATCGACCCAATGCCCCCATCCGCCAATTCTGCTGACAACGGGTTCGGGCGTATCATTTATTGAGGCAACTAACTCGCGCAGTCGATCTACGTCGAGGGGGCGGCCGGCCTCGTAGTAGAGGCCCAAATCGATATCGGAATCAAGTCGTGCTCGGCCTCGCGCATGCGACCCTCCGAGCGCTATGGCCAACAAGCCTGGCAGGCCACTGAGACTTCCGACCAGTTCCTTGACCAACTCCAATTGTGTTGCAGCCAGCGAGCCGACCATCAGGTCACCAGGAGCCTATGCCGCGCGCTGGGCGCGGTCGACCGCTTCCAGGTTGAGCATCTCGGCGAGCAGGAACGCGAGCTCGATCGACTGCGCCGCGTTGAGCCGCGGGTCGCAATGGGTGTGATAGCGATCGGCCAGCGCCGCGTCGCTGATCGCCACTGCTCCGCCGACGCATTCGGTGACGTCTTGCCCGGTCATCTCGATGTGGATCCCGCCGGCGTGGGTGCCCTCGGCGCGGTGAACTGCAAAGAAGCCGCGCACCTCATTGAGGATGCGGTCGAACGGGCGGGTCTTGAAGCCGCTCTCGGCCTTGATCACGTTGCCGTGCATCGGATCGCAAGACCACACCACCGGATGCCCCTCGCGCTTGACCGCGCGGACCAGAGGGGCGAGGCCCGCCTCAACCTTGTCATCGCCGAAGCGGCTGATCAGCGTGATCCGCCCCGCTTCGCGGCCTGGGTTGAGCGTGTCGAGCTGACGCAGCAATTCGTCGGGCTTCAGCGAAGGCCCGCACTTGAACCCCAGCGGATTGCCCACCCCGCGCAGGAACTCAACGTGTGCCGAGCCTTCGAAGCGGGTGCGATCGCCGATCCACAGCATGTGGGCGCTGGTGTCATACCAGTCGCCAGTCAGCGAATCCTGCCGGGTCATCGCCTGCTCGTAGGTCAGGTGCAGCGCCTCGTGGCTGGTATAGAAGGTGGTGCCCTGCAATTGCGGCACGTTGCGCGGATCGATCCCGCAGGCGTCCATGAAGTCCAGCGCCTCGCCGATCCGGGTCGAGATCTCCGCAAACTTCGCCGCCCAGGGGCTGCGGCCCATGAAGTCCAGCGTCCATTGGTGAACCTGGCGCAGATTTGCATAGCCCCCGGTGGAGAAGGCACGGATCAGGTTGAGCGTCGCGGCCGACTGGCTGTAGGCCTGAAGCAGCCGCTGCGGATCGGGAATCCGCGCTTCGGGCGTGAACTCCATGCCGTTGATGTTGTCGCCCAGGTAGCTGGGCAGCTCGACCCCGCCGATGGTTTCGACCGGCGAGCTGCGCGGCTTGGCGAACTGCCCGGCCATCCGCCCGACCTTGACCACCGGCTGCTTGCTCGCGAAAGTCAGCACCACAGCCATCTGCAGCAGCACCCGGAAGGTATCGCGGATATTGTTGGGGTGAAACTCGGCAAAGCTCTCGGCGCAGTCGCCGCCCTGGAGCAGGAAGCCCTTGCCCGCCGCCACTTCGGCGAGATCGGCCTTGAGCGCACGCGCTTCGCCGGCGAAGACCAGCGGCGGAAAGTTGGTCAGCGTGCCGGTAACCCGATCGAGCGCCGCGGCGTCGGGATAGGCCGGCAAGTGCCGCGCCTCTTTCGCCGTCCAGCTATTGGGGGTCCAGTTGCTCGCCACTTCTTATGCTCCTCAAACGAAGCGCGGCCCATAGCGCCGCTTTTTCGCAAATGCAAAACAAGCAATGCCGCGCAGGCAGAACGGGCAACTTTATTGCTTGCGGCGCCCTAGCGCGAAGCCGAAGCCGCCGCTTCGCCCGCCGCGGACTTTCCGGTCACCAGCGTCTGCCCCTGCGGGATCACCGCCACCCGCCAGCTCTTCGAGCGCAGCAGGTATTTCTGTGCCAAGGCCTGCATCGCCGCGGGAGTGGTCTGGGTATAGTCGGTCAACAAGGTACGGACCGATTTGACCTTGCGCGGATCCTCGGTCGCGCCTTCCAGCAGGTACATGAAGAAGGCGCTGCTGGTGGAGGCGCGGGTCAGCTGCTGACGCAGCGGCTCGGTAACGCGGGCGAGTTCGTCGGCGCTGGGCGGCTTGGCGGTGAGATCGGCGGCGATCTCGTCGGCCGTGGCGAAGAACACCGGCACTGCCTTGGGATCGAGCTGGGCGATCGCGAAGATCCGGCCGCCGCCGTCCATATCGGTCGGCCAGTCGTTGGCGACTTGCGGCGAATAGGCCTGGCCCAGTTTTTCGCGCAGCGCTTCAAGCAAGCGGTTTGAAAACAGCTGCGAAAGGATCTCGAGCTGGCGACTTTCCCCGATCCCGGCCATGCCGCCGCCGGTCGGCCAGGCAACGATACCCGCCGCCTGAACCGCATCGCCGCGGTGATAGAGCACCAGCGGAGCCGCCGCCGGGGGCAGCGTCGCAGTCCGCGGTGCTGCGGTTCCGGCCGGCAAGCCGCCGCGCGCAGGTAGCGCTCCGAACGTCTTGCCCAACGCCGCCAGGGCCGCCTCGCGCTTGAAATCGCCAAATAGCTGCACTTCGATCGGACCCTGGCGCAGCACTGGCTCCCAGGCAGCGCGGAACCCTTCCAGCGTGGCCGCATCCATCTCGGCCGGGGTCGGGGTTCGATAGACCGGATCGCGGCCGCGCTCGAGGAACTTGAGATCGCGTTCGAGTACACCCTGCGGGCTTGTGGCATAGCCATCATAGGTCAGCTTCGCCGCAGCCCTGGCGCGCAGCACCGGATTGGGATCCCAACGCGGCGTCGCAAGTTTTGCGGCGAACAGATAGAGCTGATCGGCCAGATCGACATCGCGGGTGTCGGCGGCAAAGGTGAAGACGTTGTCCTCGATCCCGAAATCGAAGCCCATCTTGCGCCCGGTCATGATCCGGTCGATCTCTTCCTGGCCCAGCGGCCCGGCGCCGGCGCCGACCAGCGCCAGATCGCCTAGCCCTCCATAGGGCGCACTTTGGGCATCGAAGGCCCGCCAGCCGGCGCCGAAGCGGACCTTGACGGTAACTCGGCCAGGATCGTCCTCGGTCGGCCAGAACAGCACCTTGACCCCGTTGGCGAAGTCAACCTGCTCGATCTCGAGCAGGCCGGTCGGCTTGATCGAGATCGGCGCTGCAGGAGTGCCGATCGGCGGTAGCTCGGCAAAGGAGACCACCTTCTGATCGGGACGCGCGCGCGGATCGGCGGCGACCGGCGCCGCCATCGCGGCTTTGATCTGGGCAGCGGTGGCCTCTCCTGCCACCGGCGTGACATAGATCGCGCGGGTAACAGTGCCGGTGAAGATCCGGCGGGTGTGCGCCAGCAGCTTCTCAGGAGTGAGCTTGGCGCGGGTTGACTTGAACACGTCGCGGACCACTTCGGGCGAGGCCACGGTTTCGCGAATGTCGAGCGCGCCGACGATCTCATCGGCCAGGTTCGATCCGCTCATCAGCCGTCGCTGCTCAACCGAGCTGTCGAACACCACGCCCATTTCCGCCGCCTCGCGGTCGATCTCGGCCTGGCTCGGCGCCCGCGCAACAGCATCGGCGATGACCCCGCGAACCTCGTTCAGCGCCGCTTTCCAATCCGGCCCCAGGGGGGTGATCGCCACGAATGTGACATCGGCCGAACGCATGAACTTGTCCTGGCTGACCTCGGCAACCAGGAAGTTGCCCCCGGCCCGGGCGCGGGTTTCCAGTCGGCGGTAAACGATCCGCTGCGCCACCGCGTCGGTCAGCTTGCCCTGGTTGTAAATCACGGTGTCCTTGACCAAGCGCCATGGCCGCAGGATCGCGTAAGTAATCGAGCGTGGCAGGTCGGGCTCGACCAGCACCCGGGTTTCGCCGACCGGATTTGGCCCCGCGGCGCCCTTGGGCGCCACCGGATCGCCGAATGACGGCTCGGCGGTAGTCTTGCCGGTCACCGGCCAAACGTTGAAATGCTTGGCAATCAGCGCTTCAAGCATCGCCGGATCGGCATCGCCAGCGGCCACGATCACCGCATTTTCCGGGCGGTACCAGCGCTTGTGAAAGGCCTGAACGCTGGTGCCGGTGGCGGCCTGCAGCGTTTCATCGGTGCCGATGATCGGACGCACCGACAGTCGTTGTCCAGCGAACAGGGTTTCCTGCGTCTGGTCGAACACTCGCGCCGAAGTGCCGCCACGCTCGCGCTTTTCGGCCAGGACGATCGGCACATCGGTGCGAACGTTGGTCTCGCTCAGCGTCGGGGCGATCATCATCCCCGAAAGCAGCTTGAAGCTCTCATCAAGCTTGGCGGGACCGGCAGAGGGCAGGTCAAGCTTGTAGGTGGTCGCTACCCAGCTGGTCTGGGCGTTGGTGTCCGAGCCGAAAGTCGCCCCCAGGCGCTGCCAGGTGGCGATCGCCTGGCCGTCACCCAGGTGGCGCGACTGGCGGAACACCAGGTGCTCGAGCAAATGGGCATAGCCACGTTCGCTCTGCTGCTCATGCAGCGCGCCAACGTCCATCCGGATCCGGATCGAAACCTGCCCCGGTGGCACTCCGTTGCGGCGCACCGCATAGCGCACCCCGTTGGAAAGCTTGCCGAAAATCCACTCTTTGTCCTGCGGTATGTCACTGCCCTGATAGAGCCAGGGGGTCCGCGTGACGCCCGGCGCCGCACTTGCTGCGGGCTTCGCCTGCTGCGCCGGAAGCGGCTGGGTAACGACCAGAAGGAGCGGAAGGAACCAGGCGAGGTGGCGCGCAGGCCGGAATTGGAAGTGCATAGACGCCCAGTATAGGCGCGGCATAGGTGAAGGGCCAGTGAATAGAACGGAATGGAGGATGGCCGCGACTGCGACCACACTCTATGCCCCATGCTGATCTTGCGGATGTCATGATGGCAAAAAAGGGGGGGATGTGAATGGCGAACGATCGCCGCAAACTTGCCGTTGCGGGGTTGCTCAGCGCGGTTCTGCTCGGCTGGCTGGTCTGGACAGCCGACTTCGCGCTGCCGGCCGTATCCGTGATCGACTGGGTCGCATTGGCCGGACTTGGCGGCGCGATAGTCTTGATTCTGGTCGGCCGCGGCTTGTCGTTCCAGGCAACTGCCCCGCTTCACCTTCGCGACGGGAGCTGGCGATGGTTGCGCCTCGCGGCTCGGCACCAGGCTGTATTCTCCGTGTTTCCGGGTGGTTTCGGCGATCTGGGTTTTCCGTACCTGGCACACAGAATCGCCGGAATCGAAGCGCCTGTCGCAGTGCGAATCATCGCTCAAGTGCGATTGCGCGATATGGTCTTCGTGGCGTTGCTCGGGCTCGGGGGGCTGGCCTCGGTCGGTCGCAGCGCGGACTATGCCCCTTTGGCAGGTGTCATAGCTGTCATCTTGCTTTGGTTCGTCGAGGACTTGGCCCGGTTGGCCTTGCGACTGATTGGCTTCGTCATGCCCAAAAGCCGCTGGACCGCGCTGTTCGCTGACGCCAGCGAAAACCGCGCTACGACAAGCTGGGAACGATTGTGGCGGACCGCGTTGACCGCGCTCGTCTGGAGCGGCACTCTGGCTGCGGTCATCGCAGGTTTTGCTGTCATCGGCATACCGATAAATCTGGGGCAGGCCATGCTGATTGTAGCGGCGGTCAACCTAGCGGGCGCGATCGCATTTTCCATCGCCGGCCTCGGCGTTTCCGAAGTCGGTGCGGCAGCCGCGCTGGTACTCTCAGGCTTCGCTCCCGAGCGCGCTGCCGGCATCGCGCTCGTGGTCAGACCGCTTTTGCTCGTTGCGATCGTACTTGTCAGCGTGGCCCTTGATCTGGCGCTTGGTCAGGTCAAGTCGCGGCGGAAATAGGGCCATGGCGCCAAGCCGAAATCCGGAACAGCGGGATGCCGAAAGGAACCGTGCGGATCGCGACCGGTTTGAGCAATTGCGCAGCGGCACGCTCAATGTCAAAGATTGTCGTGACGTGATAGTCGCCCTCGAATCCGGCGATCTTGCGGCCCAAGCGATAGAGCGCATTTTCGGTCGGACCAGAGAGCAGCAACACACCGTTGGGTGTCAGACGTTCAGCCAATTCACCCAGCAGTTCAGCGAAGTTCTCATTGTGCTCAAGCGAATCGATGGCAAAGATCGCATCGAAACTTGCCCGCGGCGCGTCCTTCAATTCGAGCCGACGCGCCCGGCTGTTCTGAGCAAGCAGGAACGTGGCCGAAGCATCGTCGGTTTCGACGAACTCATAGGCACCCGAATAGTCGAGAATGTGCGACAGCTCGCCAACCGAAGAACCGAAATCAAGCACCCGGTTGGGCCGGCCAACAAGCTGCCTGCTCAGATTTGCTGCAACAAACAATCGCTTCCAACTGACATAAGCCGCAAGCGGGTTCGGATGGAGATACGAGGGGACACAAGATTCCTCCCATTGTTCAAATGCACCATCAACATCGATTGATTCCCGCAAAAGGCGTCGACGATTGAGGGTATGGCGAATTGTTTTCATTTCGGCTCCTGTGCTGGGGCTTCTGGTTCGGATACCAAGACGCGCAATCTGCTGATCTGTTTATGGATTGGCCCGCGTGGAACGCGCGCCATGTCGTTCTGGAAGAAGGCCAGCAGCAACTGGAGGCCGAGCAGCACCGGGGTGGCGCCCAGCATCACCGTGCCCGCAGTGGCAGGATTTCCAGTACGCAAGCTGTCAATCCACGCTTGCGCACCAAATATCGCGCCAAAAACGCTAAGCATCAGCCCAGCTATGAGATTGAGTGAAGCAACGTCGAAGTTTCTCAAAAAATAGTTGTAGAATATTCTCTTGATGAAGTTACGAATATGCAGGAACGGAAAGGTCAAAAGTGCGCGTCCGACACTGAGATTGCTGACTTCATCGCCGTATCGTGCCTCCAAAGGTTGCTCGATAACCAGCGCTGAAACCGAATTCAGGCGAAAAAGCAAGTCGGATTCAAAGAAAAAGCGTTCATGCAACTTATGCAGAGGCAAAAGCTGCGCAACGCTGGCGTGGATTGCGGTGAAGCCGTTTGTCGGGTCAGACAAGTTCCAATAGCCTGACGATGCGCGCGAAACGAACGTCAGTCCCGCGTTGCCGATCAGACGGACGACCGGCATTTGCCGCACCCGCTCGACATCGAAGAAGCGGTTGCCCTTCACATAGTCGGCCTCACCAGCCAAAATCGGCTCGACGAAATCCGGAATGAATGCCGGGTTCATCTGTCCGTCGCTGTCAATCTTCACGATAACGCGGGCGCCCTGTTCGAAAGCCAGCCGGTAGCCCGAAACCGTTGCGGCGCCGACTCCCCGATTGCGTTCGTGGGTGACAACCGTCATCCGGCTGTTGTTCTGGGCGAGATCGCTCAAAACCTTGGCCAGGCCATCATCGCTGGCATCGTTGACGCAGATGATCGATCCAATCCCGGCTGGAATCGCAGCGACCACCCGGCCGATAGACCCGGCGCTGCGATAGCACGGGATCACTACCGCAACGGCGTGAAGCGGATCATTCGCGGGAGGTCTCATTTCCACTCAGCTCCTGACCTTGACGTAAGCGGCAAACCCGTTCGGCGCCGAAGGAGCGCGTCGGTATCTGGCCCATGCCGCGCGAAACTGCGGATCTTCAAGATAGAATTCGAGGAAATCGAACTCAGCAATGCCGATCGCGTGGCGATTTTGTCGCTGGTCGATAAGCACGACGTCAGGCTTCTGCGCCAGATCACGAAGGATTGCGGACCTTGCCTTGCGCTCAGCAAACGCGGTCAGCGCCGCGTCTTGAGGTTGGCGGGATTGCCGTAGCCGAACAACGGCGGGCAGGTAGAACTGACTGTTGGTAGTCGATGCCCACCGCCGATCAGCATAGAGTGCGGTGGGGAAGCCAGGATAGGGGTGGGTTGAGACCGCAAGGAAAGAACTTCCTCTTGCGGTATTGGCGGCAACAAAAGCGACTGTGGAAGAAATGTGCCGGCCAAGTCCTCCCCGATCGGTTCGATTGGCCAGCTCACGCACCGATTCGGTGATATTCTGAGCGAGCAGGAGCGCAAGCATGGCCGCTGCCAGGCCCTTCGAACGTTTCCATTGTTCCGCAAAGCCCGCAGCCCCAGCGAGCAGCAGGAATGCGAGTACCGGGTAAAGGTGATAGGAATAGGACTTGCCCTGCGCGACGGCGGCTGCGGCAAACCCTGCGGCGGCGAGCAGCAGCGCCACAACCAGCGGTCTTGGACTGGTGCTGACGACAAACACCGCCACGAAAACCGGCAAAGCAAACTTTGCCGCAATCATGCCCAGCCAGGGCAAATCCATTGGCCGTTCGAATGCCCAATATATTTGCTGAATGTCTGGCAAGACTTCAAGCAGCCAGGCTTGCGCCGTGATCAGCAGCGCGGCGGCGAGCATCAGCGCTGCCAGGATTGCGCCCAAGGCTTCAGGCCGCACCAACGCTCGAAACGAGCGAACCTTGTACAGCAGCGCGCCCTCAAGCAGCAAAGGGACAAGCAGAAAATAGGGCTTGAAGGCCAGGCCAAGCGCAGCACCGGCCCCCACGGCCAACCCTGCGGCAAATCCCAGGTCACGTCCCTCCAGGCGATGTGCGACCGTCAGGACGTAAGGCAGAACCAGTATTACGGAAAAGTGTTCGCGCTGTCCGAAATCGCGGTGGACAGCGATGGCGAATAAGTATGCCGCACAAGCCAAAAACCCAATTCGCATGGACCGCGCAGCTTCCTGGCGGCGAAGCATCCAATCGACAGCCGCCAGCGAGGCGACCGCAAGCGCTGCAACAAACGCCCGAAACAAAGCGATGACGGGTAATCCCAACATCCCTGCGATCGCTGCGGGGAGTGTCGAAATCCACCAGACGAAAGGAGGGTTGGGCTCAACGATATCCTTGCCGAAAACAGCACCACGCAACATGAGCTGAGACGAGTAAAGCACCCAGCCGACGTCGTGATTCAGATAGGTCAAAGATTGCACGACGCAGCCGAACGCGAGCACGCCGATAGCCGGGAAGATAGCAAAATCGACTTTGGCCAGCTTACCGCGAACCTGCCCGTTCTCCGCCTGCCCGTGCATGCCTGCCCCCAACTCAGCAACCCTGTTCTTTGCGCACCATCTTCGATTGATCGCAACGAGGCAATCGAATCAAGCTTGTCCAAGGCCAATCAGTCAACACCCCCAAGGTACCGCCCCTTGAACCATTCCGCGCCGCGCCTACATGCAAAAGCATGTTCATCGAAACCGAAACCACGCCCAACCCGGCGACGCTCAAGTTCCTGCCCGGCGAGCAGGTCATGCCCGCAGGCACCCGCGAGTTTCGCGATGAAGTGGAGGCGGCGGCTTCGCCGCTGGCCGCCGCGCTGTTCGATCTGGGCGACGTCACCGGGGTGTTCTTTGGCCGTGACTTCGTTTCGGTAACCGCCGCGCCGGGGACCGACTGGTCAGCACTCAAGCCGCAGGTGGTGGCGATCCTGCTCGACCATTTCGTTACTGCGGCGCCCTTGTTTGCCGGACCTGACGCCAGCGGCTTTCAGGTTCCGGGCGAGGACGAGGATCATGGCGACGATCCCGCCGATGCCGATATCGTTGTCCAGATCAAGGAACTGATCGAAACCCGGGTACGCCCCGCAGTAGCCAACGACGGCGGCGACATCATCTATCGCGGGTTTCGCGAAGGCGTAGTCTATCTGCAGATGCAGGGCGCCTGCTCGGGCTGTCCGTCCAGCACCGCGACGCTCAAGAACGGGATCGAGTCGCTGCTCAAGCACTACGTCCCCGAAGTCATCGAAGTACGCGCCGCCTGAACCCCCGACGTCCGGAGTATCCATGTCTCAGCCGCTTTCCGACGCTGCGCTCGACCAGCTGTTCCGATCCGCCCGCACTTACAACGGCTATCTCGACAAGCCGGTCAGCACCGAACAGCTCCATGCGATCTGGGACCTGATGAAGATGGGGCCGACTTCGGCCAATATGATGCCGGCGCGGCTGATCTGGTGCACCACCGACGCCGCCAAGCAGAAGCTCGCCCAGTTCTGCCTGCCGGCCAATGCTGAAAAGGTGCTGAAGGCGCCGGTCACGGTGATCATCGCCATGGACATCGACTATCACGAGAACCTGCCCTGGCTGTTCCCGCACGCCGATGCCAAGGCCTGGTTCGACGGCAACCTGCCGCTGCGCGAGATCTCGGCGATGCGCAATTCGACCCTGCAAGGTGCCTATTTCATTTTGGCGGCGCGGGCGCTGGGGCTTGATACCGGGCCGATGTCGGGCTTTGCCAACGACGCGGTCGATGCCGCGTTCTTCGCCGATACGCCCAATGTGAAGTCGAACTTTATCTCGACCCTGGGCTACGGCGATCCGGCGAGCATTTTCGAGCGCAGCCCGCGGCCCGATTTCGATACTTTCAATTCCATCGCCTGACGCGCTAGTCCTCTGCGGATGAGGACCCTGGCGATCGAGTGCGCGACCGAGGCCTGTTCGGCCGCGCTGTTCGAAAACGGCACCC
>JANOGS010000122.1:0-3450 GCA_031414115.1 Novosphingobium sp.
CACGAGTCCACGGTCAGCCGGGTGACCTCGAACAAGTACCTGAGCTGCGAGCGCGGCACCTTCGAGCTCAAGTATTTCTTCACCTCGGGCGTCGGCGCGGTCGATGGCGAGGGCGGCGCCTCGGCCGAAGCAGTCAAGGCCGCGATCCGCACCCTGATCGACGCCGAAGACCCCAAGGCGATCCTCTCCGACGATACCCTGGTCGTGTCGCTCAAGGCCAAGGGCTTCGAACTGGCGCGGCGGACAGTAGCCAAATACCGCGAGGCGATCGGGCTGGGCAGCTCGGTGCAGCGGCGGCGGCAAAAGGCGCTGGCGGGCGTTCGCTGATCCGCTAGTGTCGCGGCCCTGTACTCAGGGAGAGCCGCATGAAACTTCGCCTCTTGGCCGCCGCCGCGCTTGCCACCGTCCTTGCCAGCCCGGCACTGGCCGATCAGCTTGAATACCGGGTGCTGACCCAGAGCCGCGACATCGGCCACCTCAAGATCGACCGGCAGGGGCAGGCGATTGTCGTCGACTACGATTACAAGCAGAATGGCCGCGGGCCGACGATCAGCGAAGCACTGACGCTCGACAAGGACGGCGCCCCGGTGGCCTGGACGATCACCGGGCGGACCACCTTCGGCAATGCGGTAAACGAAACCTTCAAGCGCACCGCCCGGGGTGCGCAGTGGCGCGATCTGGCCGGGCCGGGCGGGATCAAGGGCAAGGACGTGCCGCGGTACTATGTGGCGCAGAACGGCTCGCCGATCGACATCGCGATGCTGGCCAAAGCGCTGCTCGCCGATCCTGACCGGACCATGGCGGTCGCTCCCGGCGGCACCGCCCGCCTGACCGAGCGCGACCGGCGCAGTTTCGACGGGTCCGATGGCAAGATCGAGGTGGTGACCTATGAGCTCTCTGGCCTGTCGCTCAATCCCACCTATGTGACGCTCGATACCAAGGGCGAGTTCTTCGCCACTGCCAGTGCCGGGTTCATCCTTGCCCGCAAAGGTTACGAGAAGGCCGCCGACCAGCCGCTGCGCGATCTCGCCGAAAAGCTTGCCTCGGACCGGTTTTCCCGGCTTCAGGGCGAAGCGGTTAAGAAATTCGCCGGGCCGGTGCGGATCCGCAACGTCCGGGTGTTCGATCCCAAGGCCAAGGCACTGTCGGCGCTTAGCGATGTCACCGTGGCCGGCAACCGCATCACCGGGGTCATATCCGCGGGCAGCACTGCCACGCTGGGCGAGACCACGGTTGAGGGCGAAGGCGGAACCCTGGTCCCCGGCCTGTTCGAAATGCACGGCCACATCGGCCAGGAAGACGCGCTGATGAATGTCCTGGCGGGCATCACCTCGGTGCGCGACATGGGCAACGACAATCCGGTGCTCGACGTGCTGGTCCGCCGCATCGCCAGCGGCGAAGTGGCCGGGCCGCGGATCACTCGCTCGGGCTTTATCGAGGGCAAAAGCCCGTTCAGCTCGGCCACTGGCATACTCGCCGCGAGCGAGGCTGAGGCGATCGCGGCAGTGCATTGGTATGCCGCGCGCGGCTATAACCAGGCCAAGCTCTACAACTCGATGGACCCGAAGTGGGCGCCGGCGGTGGTGGCCGAGGCCAAGCGGCTGGGGCTGCGCGTGGCCGGCCACGTTCCGGCCTTTTCCAGCGCCGACTCGATGATCGCTGCCGGGTTTGACGAGATCACCCACGTCAACCAGCTGATGCTCGGCTGGGTGCTCAACCCCGGCGAAGATACCCGCACGCTGTTCCGCTTCACCGCCCAGGCGCGCTTCCCCGGGATCGATCTCAAATCGGCCAAGGTCGGCCGCACGCTCGATGCGATGGTCGCGGGCAAGGTCGCGCACGAACCGACCATCGCGATCCACGAGCTCGGCCTGACCGCATTGGACGGCCGGCCCAATCCCGGTGCGGTCGATTACATCGCCCACATGCCGCCGGCTGAGCAGCGGCAGCTGCAACAGGCGCTGTTCGGCGCCGATACCCCCAGGCAGCGCGCTGACTACATCGCCGCTTTCGCCAAGATCAAGGAAACCCTGGCGGCGATGCACGCCCGCGGGATCATGCTGATCCCGGGCACCGATCTGGGCGGCGGCTTTACCTATCACCGCGAGCTGGAGCTGTTCGGCCAGCTTGGCATGAGCCCCGCCGACGTGCTGAGCCGGGCAACGCTGGAAATGGCCCAGTACCTTGGCCAAGACCAGCAGCTCGGCAGCATCGAACGCGGCAAGCTCGCCGACTTCTTCCTGATCCCCGGCGATCCGACCAAGGACCTCAAAGCGATCAAGACCATCCGCATGGTGGCAATCGACGGCGCGGTCTATTTTCCTGACGAGGTTTACGCCAAGCTGGGGATCAAGCCGTTCGGCACGCCGCCCAAGGTGACAAAGGGCAAGTGAGCGGGCGGGTGATCGGGGGTGGGGCGGCGGAGAAGTATGGAAACTTGCTATCTCAAATTATAGGCTGAAAGCTATAGATAAAATATGGCCTATGAGGTATATCGCTGCATGGCTTGGACCGTTGCTTTCCATGACGATTTCGATCCTGAGTTCGATCAGCTTTCGAAACCTGCCCAAGATGGGTTGCTTTCTGCTGCTTTGGTTTTGGAGAAGGTCGGACCGATGCTTGGCAGGCCGCATGTCGATACACTGGCAGGATCGCGGTATCCAAACATGAAGGAACTGCGGTTCGACGCCGATGATGGAGTGTGGCGGGTGGCCTTCGCGTTCGACCCTGAGCGGAAGGGTATTCTGCTGGTCGCCGGAGACAAGGCGGGGGTGGCGCAGAAGCGGTTTTACAAGGGGTTGATTGCCAAGGCGGACAAACGCTTTGCGGATCACCTGGCAAAGTTGAAAGGACAGTAACATGGGTCGGAAGCTCGACGAAGTGATGGCCGCTCTTCCCAAGGAGCGCCAGACCCGCATCAAGGCCCGCGCCGAGGAACTTCATCGCGAGGTTGAGGGGCTCAAGGCGCTGCGCAAGCTGGCTGCGCGTAGCCAGGAGCAGATCGCCCAGAGCCTCGGGATCAAGCAGCCCTCGGTACTCAAGATCGAGCGTCAGACCGACCTTTACCTCTCCACCTTGCGACGTTTCATCGAGGCTGCGGGGGGCAAGCTGGAATTGCGGGTGGAACTGCCGGGGACCGGCGCGTTCACGCTGACCGGGGTGGGGGAGATTGATGGGGATAGGGATGCGGCCTGATTTGGGGTGACGACGTACGCAATCCCCTCAAGCCTCCAGCTCGACATCCCAGTAGAACCAGTCGCGCCAGGTCTCGTGCAGGTAGCCCGGCGGGAACCCCCGCCATCACCCCTCAAACCCCAGCACCAGCGACTGCTCGACCAGCACCATGTCCTCGTCGGTCAACCGGCCAGTCCGCTTGCCCAGCTTGCTGCGCGGGACCGCGGCGATCTTGTCGATAATGACGCTTGAAGGCCTGTCGAGTCCATTGTCAGG
>JANOGS010000123.1:0-10468 GCA_031414115.1 Novosphingobium sp.
ATTTGCATCTTCATGGCGGGTCTCCGTATATCCGGCAGGATATCCGAAACCGGGACCAATTGCAATCACCCGACTTTGGCCATCACCGCGCCGAACAGCTCCTCGTCGCTGGGCAGCGTCTTGGGGGTTTCGAGCGGCTTCGAGACCCAGGTCTCGTTGATCAGGTCGCGCCAGGTGATGTTGTTGTTAGTGCCGTTGCCGCCCCAGCTGCCGCAGCCGAGCGAGAAGGTCTGGCGCATGCCGTTCCACAGGTTGCCGCTGTTCGAGGCGGCCTGCGGCTGGTTGACCATCACCCGGCTGGTGCGGGTGCCGTTGGCGAGCTTCATGATGTTGGCATCGGACTGCGAATAGATCCCGCAGCTGTGGCCCTGGCCCTGATAGGCCTGGATCCGGTTGGTCAGCGCGATCGCGTCGTCGATATCCCTGGCCCGGTAGAGCGCCATCGTGACCGTCATCTTCTCACCCGAGAAAGGATGCTCGGGGCCGGTGCCGGTCTCCGGGACGATGAAGAACTGCGTGTCCGCCGGAACCGCGAAACCGGCATAGTCGGCGATGAACTGCGGGGTCTGCGCCACCACCTTGGCATTGATGTGGCCATCGACCCATATCGCCTGCTGCAATTTGACCTTCTGATCCGCGTCGAGCACCAGCCCGCCCTTGGCAATCAGCTTGGCGAGCATCGCGTCATAGATCGCATCGACCAGAATCACCGCGTTGTCCGACGAGCAGGATGCTGCGAGATCGAGCGTCTTCGAGATCCGGATCTTCTCCGCTGCGTCATCCAGATCGGCAGTCTCGTCGACCGTGATCACCGCGTTGCCGACCCCGACGCCCAGCGCCGGAGTGCCGCTGGAATAGGCTGCATCGACCATCGCCGCGCCGCCGGTGGCAAGCACCCGGTCGCATTGCTTCATCAGCTCGTTGGTCTTCTCGACCGAGGGCACATCGATGCTCAGCACCAGATCGGCCGGGGCGCCCATCTTGACCAAAGCCTCGCGCATCAGATCGCAGATCAGCTTGTTGGTCAGCTTGGCGCGCGGGTGCGGGGCGACAATGATCGAATTGCGACCCTTGACCGCCGAGATCGCTTTGATCACCGGGGTCGCCTCGGGATTGGTCGAGGGCGAGAGCGCGCCGATCACGCCCACCGGCTTGGCGATCTTGATCAGGTTGCGCGCGGCATCTTCCTCGATGATCCCGACCGACTTGTCGTCGATGATGTCCATCAAGGTGGCGCGGGTCTTGCGGAAGATCTTGAGGTACTTGCCGTCGTAATTGCCCAGCTGGGTTTCATCGACGGTGTGCTGGGCGATCTTTTCGGCGACATCCTCGCGGGCAACCGCCCAGACCATCGCCCGGATCAGGCGATCGACCTGTTCCTGGGTGTAATTCTCGATCTGGGCCTGCGCCGCGCGGCTGCGGGCAACCAGCTCGGCAACCTCGGCAGCGGCAGTGGATTCTTCGAACTTGTGTGCAGTAGCCATGGCAATCCTCGTTCCAGCAAACGAGGCTGTCATCCGGCCTTGTCCTGCACCTCGCGCAGGCAGCCGAATCCAGCCCCGATATTGATATCTGGCGCCACATTGAACCCAATAGCAGTTGCAGGCAATACACGTATATGCAATCTTGACCTGCAATTATGCAGTCCATTGACACCCCGCTGAGCTGGAGCGACCTGCAAGACTTCCTGGCGGTTGCCCGGGCCGGGCAGCTGGCCCGCGCCGGCAGCGCGATCGGGGTCGATCCGACCACAATTGCGCGCCACCTGCGCCGGCTCGAAGCCCGGCTGGGGACCACGCTGTTCGAGCAGACCCGCGAAGGGCAGGTGCTGACCGAAACCGGTGAAGCCTTGCTGGCGCGGGTCGAAGCGATGGCCCAGGCGGCCAGCGGGATTGCCGAGGGCGGGGCTGGGGGGCTCGCCGGAACCTTGCGGATCAGCACCTCCGAAGGCTTCGGCTCGTGGTTCCTCGCCCGCCAGGTCCCGGCCTTCGCCGCCGCGCACCCGGCGCTGACGCTCGACATCGTGGCCAGCAGCGGGTTCCTCAGCCTGTCGAAGCGCGAGGCGGACATCGCGGTGATGCTGTCGCGGCCCAAGGCCGGGCCGGTGCTGGCGCGCAAACTTTCCGACTACGCGCTGCGGCTCTATGCCGCGCCGGCCTACCTCGCCGCGCAGGCAACCCCGCAGCGCCCGGCCGATCTGGCCCAGGACCACCGCTTGATCGGCTATATCCCCGACCTGCTCTATGATCCGACGCTGCGTTACCTCGACGAAATCCTGCCCGGGCTGACCGCCAGTCTGCGTTCGTCCAGCATCAATGCCCAGCACCGGCTGCTAGCCGCCGGGGCCGGAATCGGCGTATTGCCGTGCTTCATGGGCGATGCCGATCCGGGGCTGGTTGCGGTTCTGCCCGAGCGGCGGATCGTTCGCTCCTTCTGGCTGGTGACCCACAGGGACACCCAGAACCTGGCGCGGATCAAGGCTGGCAAGGACTGGCTGATCGCCAGCGTCCAGAGCCGCCGCGAGGTGCTGCTGCCCCGCTGACTCAAATGTGTCATCAAAGCCATGCCAAAAGGTTATGTATCGGGCTAACTGCTTCGTGCTAGGAACCCGGCACCGAACCAAGGGACGAGGCGCATGGCAGAACAAGCGACCACCACCGGGCAAGAGCCGCCGCGCGGCGGTGACCTGGTCCGGCGCCATTCGCTGGTCACCCGGCTGTGGCACTGGACCAATGCGGTGACCATCGCGGTGATGCTGATGAGCGGGCTGATGATCCTCAACGCCCACCCGCGGCTTTACTGGGGCCACTACGGCGCCAATGCCGATGCCGCCTGGCTCGAACTTGCCAGCATGGACGAAGTGGCGTTCCCGGGATGGATCACCATTCCCAGCACCTACAGCCTGGCCGATGCGCGGCTGTGGCACCTGGCTTTCGCCTGGCTGCTGGTGCTGTCGCTGGTCGGATACCTGCTCTGGGCGCTGTTCTCCGGGCACCTCAGGCGCCAGATCGCCCCGCGGCTCGCCGAACTCAGCCCGGCGCATCTGTGGCATGATATCCAGGAGCATGCCCGGCTGCGCTTCCCGACGGGAGCAGCCGCGCTCAACTACAACATCCTGCAAAAACTCGCCTACGGATCGGTGCTGTTCGTTCTGCTGCCGGGCGTGATCCTGACCGGCATGACCATGTCGCCCGGACTCAACGCGGCTTTCCCCTGGCTGGTCGAGCTGTTCGCCGGGCGCCAGTCGGCACGTTCGATCCACTTTATCTGCGCCGCCGGCCTGGTCGCTTTCTTCGTGGTGCATATCATCATGGTGGTGCTGGCCGGACCGATCAACGAAGTGCGCTCGATGCTTTCGGGCCGGTACCGATTGCCCAGGGAAAGGGAGGACAGGCCATGATCGTCTCACGCCGCAAACTGCTGGGCATGGGTGCCGCCGGGGCCGGAGGGCTGCTGCTGAGCGGCTGTGATGCGCTCAATTCCTCACCAGGTTTCCGCGGCGCGCTGATGGGTGTCGAGGACCTGACGATGCGCAGCCAGCGCCTGCTGATGGGCGATGCCCTGGCCCGCGAATTCACCGAGGCGGACATGTCGCCGGTGTTCAAGGCCAACGGCAATCTGCGCGTCGCCGATCCCGCCTATCGCGCCCAGCTTGCCCAGGGCTTCGCGCAGTGGGCCCTGCGGGTTGACGGCCTGGTCCGCCAGCCGCTGATCCTGCCGCTGGCCGCGCTGCAGGCGATGCCGCAACGTAGCCAGATCACCCGGCATGACTGTGTCGAGGGGTGGAGCGCGATCGGCAAGTGGCAAGGCCCGCAGCTCGGCGCGATCCTGGCCCAGGCCGGACTGCTCCCCGAAGCGCGCTATGCGATCTTCCACTGTGCCGATGTGCTGGAAGGCAAGCCCTATTACGAATCGATCGATCTGATCGATGCGTTCCACGCCCAGACGATTCTGGCCTGGCGGATGAATGACCAGCCGCTGGCCGAACCCCATGGCGCCCCCTTGCGGCTCAGGGTCGAGCGCCAGCTGGGTTACAAGCACGCCAAATGGATAACCCGGATTGAACTGCGCGCCAGCCTGGCCGGGCTTTATAAGGGCCGCGGCGGGTTCTGGGAAGACAACCGCGACTACGCTTGGTACGCGGGGATCTGAAGCGCGCTTACATCAGCTTGCGGATTTCTTCGGCGCTGTAGAGCCAAATCTCAGCGCCTTCGCGCTTCACCCCGGCCATCGCCTTACCGAACGCGGCTACGTGCGGACTGGCAGAATGGCCGTCCAGGGCGGCCTGGTCGCGCCAGCGTTCAAAGATATGGATCAGATCGGGGTCGTCGATGTCGCGGGCGTAGGAGTAATGCAGGCAGCCGTCCTCCTAGTTGGTTGCCGCAACCGTGGCACTGGCCTGATCCTTGACCTTGTCAAACTCCCCTGTTGCCAGCTTGAGCCAGCCTCCGATCACCAGCATTGCTTGTCTCCTCTTCCGAATCAGCACCACGGTACTCGCGAGCCATGCAGATAGGCGCGGGCGGTGCCGCTGGCCACCATGTCGTCGGCGAGCGATTGCACCGAACCGTCGTTCCGCACGCGCAGCAGGTGGCGTAGTTCGCGGCCATATTGATCGCGAACCACCGGCTCAGGACCGGCCAGGGTAAACGGCCCCTGGTTGACCAGCACGAGCAGCTGCTCCGCCGCCGCCTGGCCCAGCCGCGCTTCCTCCTCGCAGCGCGAGGGGAACAGCTCGGGCGCATCGATGCCGATGATCCGGATCGTCCGCGCGCCCAGCTTGATGGTGTCGCCATCGGGCACGCAATTGGCGCTGCCACGCTGTCCGCAGCGGACAAATCTGCCGTTGACCTGCTCGCTCGGCCCGGCAAGCATCTTCTTGTCGGCGATCTGCTGGTCGCCGAACCCATACCACATCGCCGCCACCAGCAGCGCTGCGCCCAGCCACCATTTGAGCGCGTGCCAGAACCGCTGGAGGCGGCTTTGCCCCTGCCAGCGATGGGTCGGCAGGACGCGGCCATAGCTGCTGGGGCGGTTGGGCATGGCGCCACGAGCTATAGGCTGGCGATGCGCCCCGCAAGGATTGCGCACCAATCCGCGCGTTTGCCGCGCCAGGGCTCGGCCAGCCCCTCGGCAACCAGCGCGGCGCCCAGGCTGCGGCCATCGCGCCGGACCACGCGCAAGGCCCGGCCATAACGATCGATCGGTCGGCCTTCGATTTCGAGCTTGAACGCGCCGGCGTTGAGCAGGCTGACCAGCCTGATTGCTGCCTGCTTGCCCAAGGCGCGTTCCTCTGCACAGCCTGCGTTTTGGGTCTCGGGCGCGTTGATGTCGGCGATCCGCACCTTTTCGCCGCCCAGCCAGAAGGTGTCGCCATCGACGACGCAGGTGGTGCGGGGTCCCGAGGCGCAGAGCGTGAAGGCGGCGGCGAGGGTGAGCGGGTCCATGCCCGCTGAAAGACGGCGAGCGGGGCGGAAATTGTATCCGCAGAACCACGTGATTTCCCTCGGATTTGAAGCAATAGACTCCGGATTTCTCCCGGTTTCAGGCCAATCCCAGGAACAGCCCGGCCAGTGCCGCGCTCATCAGGTTGGACAGGCTCCCGGCTGCCAGCGCCTTCATTCCCAGCCGCGCGATGATCGGGCGCTGGTTCGGTGCCAGCCCCCCCGCCACCGCCAGCTGGATCGCGATCGAGCTGAAATTGGCGAACCCGCACAGCGCAAAGGTGACCACCGCGATGCTGCGTTCGGACAGCCCCTGCGCCTGGCCCAGATCGATAAAGGCAACGAATTCGTTCAGCACCACTTTGGTCCCGAAAAACCCGCCAGCACGCATCGCTTCGGCCCAGTCGGGTGAACCGAGCAGCCAGAAGATGGGGGCGAACACCGTGCCCAGGATCATCTGAAACGACAGCTCGGGCCTGCCAAACCAGCCGCCGATCCCGCCGAGGATGCCGTTGGCCAGTGCCACCAGCGCGACAAAGGCCAGCACCATCGCCCCGACCATCACCGCCAGCTTGACCCCGGTCTGCGCGCCCTGCGCGGCGGCCATGATGACGTTGGCGGGGCGCTCGTCCTCGAGCCCGTGGACCAGCACCGCGTCGTGATCGGACGGAACCTCGCCCTTCGGGTCGGGCATGATGATCTTGGCCATCAGGATGCCGCCCGGTGCCGACATGAACGCGGCGGCGACCAGATAGTCGATCCGGATCCCCATGCTGGCATAGGCCGCCAGGATCGTGCCGGCGACCCCGGCCATGCCCACGCTCATCAGGCAGAACAGCTGCGAGGGGGTCAGCGCCGCCAGATAGGGCCGGATCACCAGCGGGCTTTCCGACTGGCCGACGAAGATGTTGGACGCCGCCGCCAGGCTCTCCACCTTGCTGATCCCAGTGATCTTTTCCAGCCCGCCGCCGATCCATTTGATCACCAGCTGCATGATCCCGAGGTAATAGAGCACCGAGATCAGCGCGGCGAAGAAGATGATCACCGGCAGCGCCTGGATCGCGAAGTTCTGGCCCAACGGATCGGCGGCGAGCTTGCCGAACAGGAATTCGGTGCCTTTGCCGGCATAGCCAAGCAGCGCCGAAACCCCGTCCGAAATCCGCCTGAGCACCAGGTTGCCCCACGGCGTGTAGAGCACCAGCGCCGCGAACCCGGCCTGCAACGCAAAGGCGGCGCCGACGACCCTGAGCCGGATCGATTTGCGGTCCGACGAGAGCAGCCAGGCGACGGCCAGGATCAGGACAATGCCGATCAGGCTCTTGAGCACTTCCATGGCATGCGTCCCCGTTGTGTAGTGACGGGGAGAGGTAACGGGTTGCACGGCGCAGTCAAATCCTCCCCCGTTGGGGGAGGGGGACCGCCGCCGAAGGCGGGGGTGGAGGGGCACAGGCAAGTGGTCCTGACGCCGATAGGGCAGGACCACTCTCCCGTACCCCACCACCATGCTTTGCATGGTCCCCCTCCCCGTGCCGGGGAGGATTTCCGCGCCCCACTTCCACAGCCCCACCAAGCCCGCTAAGCCTGCCAGATGACCAATCCCGCCCCCGCGATCCCGCGCTCGCTGTTCGTCTTTTCGCTGCTCTATGGCGGCTTTGTCGTCCTTGCCGGGGTGATGGGCACCAAGCTCGCCTCGCTCGGGCACTGGCCGGTGCTGGGTGATCTCGCGGTGGAAAGCGGGATCTTTGCCTTTCTGCTGCTGGTGGTACTGTCCAGCGCGGTCGCCGAGCAGCACGGCAAGGAAACGGCCGGCCGGCTGGTCAAATATGGCTTCATCCCGCTGATCGCGGCGATGGTGATGCTGACCATCGTCATCCGCTTGGTCCCGCCGGCGCCGTTCTGGGGCGATCAGGAGGCCTTCGAGCGATTGCTCGGCCAGGGGGTGCGGATGCAGTTTGCCGGGCTGATTTCCTACGGCACCTCGCAATTGCTCAACGTCTACCTGTTCTCCAAGCTGGCCGGCACCGGTGTGGGCAAGGGCGTGATGCTGCGCGCCTGGATCGCCTCGATGCTTTCGCAGACCGTCGACACGGTGCTGTTCATCACCATCTCGTTCTGGGGAACGGTCGATCAGGCCAGCGGCCAGCCGATGCCGGTGGGCGCGATCATGGAGGGACAGATCATCTCCAAGCTGGTGCTTTCGACGATCATGGTCCCGGCGCTGGTGGTGGCCTTCGTGCGGCTGGGGCGCTGGCTCGACCGCGAAGGCTGAAAAGGCGTAGTCACTGGATTCGAACCACCAGCGAAGCGGCTTGCCGCGCAGCGCAACTAGGACTCGAGGGTTCCGTCGGCCTGGCACAAGGCTGGCAAGTCAAACCGACGGTAGAGAAAAACTGGAGCGGGCGAAGGGATTCGAACCCTCGACCCCAACCTTGGCAAGGTTGTGCTCTACCCCTGAGCTACGCCCGCTCGGCACGTCCTGAACCCTGTGCCGAGAACGGCGGCGGGCCGGGGAGAGGCGGGCGGTTAGCACCCGGCTTGGCCCTTGCCAAGGGGAAAGTTTCTCCCTTCACAAATGCGCATAAAGGCCCACATTGGGCGCTCAAAGGCACTCACACGGAGCAATACCTTGGCAAGCCTCGGTCTCAATCTCGACGAACAGAAGGCGGTTGACCGCTTCCGCAGCGCAGTCGTCGAACCCTCGATGACCAGTCTCGTGATCCTCGATTTCTGGGCCGAATGGTGCGGACCGTGCAAGGCGCTGACCCCGCTGCTGGAAAAGGTCGCGGCCGACTATGCCGACAAGGGCGTGGTCCTGGCCAAGGTCAATGTCGATGAGGAACAGTTCATCGCCGCGCAGTTCCAGGTCCGCTCGATCCCCACGGTCTATGCGCTGTTCCAGGGCCAGCCGGTCGCCGATCTGACCCAGGCTCGCAGCGAGAGCCAGCTCAAGGGCATGCTCGACCAGTTGCTCGCCAAGTTGCCGATTTCGGGCGGTGCGGCGCAGGTGCAGGATATCGCGCCGCTGCTGGCGATGGGCGAGCAAGTTCTGGGCGAGGGCGATGCCGAGCGGGCCATGTCGATCTTTGCCCAGATCGCCGAGATCGACCCGGCATGCGGCGCGGCCCACGGCGGGCTGATCCGCGCGCTGATCGCGGCGGGCGAGCTTGACGAGGCGGAAGGCGTGCTCGCCGCGCTGCCGGCTGAGCTGACCGCAGACGCCGAGGTTGCCCGGGCCCGCGCCGCGCTCGACCTTGCGCGGGCGCGGCCCGAAGACAGCGAGCTTGCTGCACTGCGCGCCGCCGCCGCCGAGCGGCCATCGGACATGCCAGCCCAGTTCGCCTTTGCCGAGGCCGCCTTCGCTGCGGGCGAGCGCGATACCGCCGCCGACACGCTGCTGGCGATGGTCGCCGCCGACCGCGACTGGAACGAGGGCGCGGCCAAGGCCAAGTTGCTCCAGATCTTCGAGGCGGTCGGGCTGGAAGACCCCTGGGTCGCGGCCACCCGGCGCCGGCTCTCGCTGATCCTGTTCGGCTGAGCCCCGCCGCGATGCGCATCTCGATCTTCCCGCTGCCCGGCGCGATCCTGTTTCCGGGGATGCAGTTGCCGCTGCACATCTTCGAGCCGCGCTACCGCGCGCTGGTCAAGGATGCGCTCGCCCGCGACAGCCGGATCGGGATGATCCAGCCCAAGCAGGCGCTCGAGGGCGCGCCGCTCTATGCGATCGGCTGCCTCGGCAAGATCGGCGAGGTCGAGGCGCTGGAGGACGGGCGCTTCAACCTGGTGCTGGAGGGCGAAGCGCGGTTCCGGGTGCTGCGCGAACTCGATACCGCCACGCCGTTCCGCCAGGTCGAAGGCGAGCTGCTGAGCGTAGAGCAATACCCCGCGCTCTCACCGGTCGAGCGCGCCGGGTTCGAGCGCGAGGCCCGGCGCTTCGCCGATCGCCAGGGCTATTCGGTCGACTGGGAAGCGGTGATGCGGCTCGACGATGAGGCGCTGATCGACGGCACCAGCCAGATCGTCCCGTTCGACATCGCCTCGAAACAGGCACTCCTCGAAGCCGCGACCCTGCCCGAACGCTGCGAGCTGCTGGTCCAGCTGATGCAGTTCTTCGGGCGGCGGGATAGCGATGATGGCCAGGTGACGTTGCAGTAGCATTCCTCCCCCTCCCCGTACCGGGGAGGATTACCCCAGCACCACCTTCAACGCATCGATCACATACTGCGCTGCCAGTGCCGCCAGCAGCACGCCGAGCAGCCGCGTAATCACCGCCTCGACCCGGTGCCCGAGCAGCCGCATCAGCGGGCCGGCGGCGGCCAGCGCGGCGAAGGTTAGGACCATCACTGCGGCCAGCGCGGCGAGCACCGTCAAGGTTTGCTCGGTGCCTTCGGCGCGGGCGGTGAGCAGCATCACGGTGGCGATCGAGCCGGGGCCGGCGATCATCGGCATCGCCATCGGGAATACCGAAACGTCCTCGACCTCCGGGGTTTCGGCGTGCTGGGCGCGGACCTTTTCGGCGCGCTCTTCGCGGCGCTGGGTGCGCTTCTCGAAGACCATGTCGAGCGCGATCAGGAACAGCATGATCCCGCCGGCGAGGCGGAACGAGTTGAGTTCAATGTGAAGCGCACCAAGCAGATCTTCGCCGAACAGCGCGAACACCACCAGGATGATCGTCGCGATCACGCTGGCGCGCAGCGCCATGGCCACGGCCTGGCGCTGGCTGGCATCGCGCACCAGCCCGGCATAGATCGGCGCGCAGCCGGGCGGGTCGATCACCACGAACAGGGTGACGAAGGCCGAGAGGAACAGGTCGAGCATTACTTTGCGGGCGGCGCTGCCACCTCGAGCACCTGAACCGGCGTCATCTGCCCATCAAGCTTGAGCGACATGGTGAAATTGCGGGCGCCGTCAGGAGCGACGCGCACTTCCCAGGTCAGGGTGCCGTCGTCGGACTTGCCGGCGCGGTAGGCGGGATCGCCCAGCGCGATCTTGCCCTTGGCGTCCTTGCGCTTGTGCTTGGCGCCGCG
>JANOGS010000124.1:0-47861 GCA_031414115.1 Novosphingobium sp.
GCTGCCGATCAGCTTCGGCCCGCGCGCGGCAATGCGGGCGAGAATGTCCAGCTTGAGCTCGAGCCGCTCGGACACGGTCTCGATGGCCAGATCCAAGCCTTCGGGGATTTCATCGACGCTCGCGATCCGGGTAATCCTCGCCTTGAGCGCTTGCCCACCGGCCTCGTCCAGCTTGCCGCGTTTGATCGAGGATTTGACGGTTTCGGCAACGGTCTTGCCGAAAGTGACCGCACGGCCGTCGTCTGGCTCGACGACCGTTACGGCGCCGCCGGACATTGCCGAGACATAGGCGATGCCGACACCCATAGTGCCGCCGCCAACAACTGCCACACGCCGGCTCATCGACCTTTCCATTCCGGCGCGCGCTTTTCGGCAAAGGCGCGGGCGCCTTCCTGCGCATCGTCGGAAGCGAGCACGGATTCGCGCAGCGGGCGCTGCCAATCCCAAACTTCGTCTTCGGTCAGGCTTGCCGATTCGCGAACAACCCGCTTGGTCATCAGAGTCGAAAGGGGGGCGTTGGCGGCGATCTGTTCGGCGAGCACTAGTGCTTCGCTCAGGGCTTCGCCTGAGGCCGCGATCCGGTTGACCAGTCCCCAGAGATTGGCGGTTGGCGCGCTCATGCGTTCGCCGGTCAGCGCATATTCCAGAGCAATTCCCGATGGAATTCGGCGTGGCAGGCGAACCAGCCCGCCCGAACCTGCGATCAGTCCGCGCGACACTTCGGGCAGCCCGAACCAGGCGTCTTCCGCCGCGACTATCAGATCGCAGGCCAACGCCAGTTCGCAACCACCCGCGAGCGCAAAACCCTCCACTGCGGCGATAAGTGGCTTCTTCGGCGGCGCTTCGGTCAGCCCGCCAAAGCCGCGCCCCTCCAATTCCGGCCGCTCACCGTCGAGAAAGGCCTTCAGGTCCATGCCGGCACAAAAGCAACCGCCGCGCCCGGTGATGATGCCGACGCGCAGGGCGGGATCTGCGTCAAGCCGATCGAGCGCCTCGGCGATTGCCAGCGACACCGCCTGGTTCACCGCATTGCGCTGTTGCGGCCGGTTGATCGCGATCACCAGCGTTGCATCAATCTGCTCGGTTTCGACCGGTGGCGTCGCGGTCATGCCGCCGATTCCCGAATCGGCCGGGAACTAGCTCCAAAACAATGGTACTCGCCCAGGTCAGCGGCTTCGGTCATTTCCCAGACATCGAGAATCCGGAAGGGATTGTTGACCACGACCCGCCCCTTCGAATTCTTGTAGTAGGTTTCGACGCCGGGATATGTCCAGACCATCCGCGCGTGGGTGGCATCGACACTGGCGTTGTACTCATCGTGAACTTCTTGACGGACCTCGGCTTGCGAAATGCCCCGCGCGAACATCTGGCGCAGCAGCGACATGATGTAGTGCATTTGCCGTTCGAGTACGGTGATCAGACTACCGCCGTGGCCAAACTGGGTGTTGGGTCCATAAAGGCAGAAGAAGTTCGGATACCCCGGCACAACCGTCCCCAGGTAGGCCCGGGCATCGTCGCCGTCCCAATCATCATGCAATTCACGGCCACCCCGGCCCACGACCTTCATCGGCGCGAGCAGATTGACGACGTCAAAGCCCGTTGCCCAGATGATGACGTCTGCCTTGTGGACCTCGCCATCTCCGGTAACGATGCCGTCTGGTCTGACTTCAGAGACTCCACCGGTGACGAGCCTTACATTGTCGCGAGCCAGGGTGCGGAACCAGCCATTGTCGAGCAACATGCGCTTTCCGAACGGCGGATAATCGGGGAGCACCTCGGGCAGGAGATGCTGGGCATCACCCAGCTCGCTCTTGATGTAGTCGATCAATCCCTTGCGATGCGCTTCGTTAATCGCATTGATGGAACGGCCTTGGCCGTCCCATTCGGGATCCTGCGTCAGCGCCTCGTAAAGTTTGTCATTGAACGCCCAGCTTAGCCGCAGGCGATACCAAAGGCGATAAAGCGGTACCTCCTGGAGCAAGCGCCGGAGCGGCGTAGGGATGTCTTGTCCGAACCTGGGAAAGGGCGCAGCCCATTGCGGGGAGCGCTGGACAATGGTGAGCGAGGCGACCTGGTCCGCAATCGCCGGCGCAACCTGCATCGCGCTCGCACCGTTACCCACCAGGACAACATCGCGTCCAGCCAGTTCAAGCCCGGCTTCGGGATATTGCGCGGTATGAACGCTCGGACCTTTGAACGCAGCCAGGCCCGGCACATTAGGAATGCGCGGCTTGTTGAAGGCGCCGACGCCGCTGATCAGCATGCTGGCACGCAGGACCTCACGCTCGCCCGACGCAGAGATCGCTTCGGCTTCCCATTCGCCAGAGTCTTCGTCAAATCGCGCTTCGGTTACCTCGACCCCAAACCGGATCTGCCGCCGAACATCGAAGTCATCCGCTACCCGATTCAGGTATCGGTAAATCTCGCGACTACTCGCAAAGTGACGTGACCATTCATGGGGCGCGAACGAGAAGGAATAGAGGTGGCTCGGCACATCGCAGGCTGCTCCGGGATAGCGATTGTCAAACCAGACCCCGCCCAGCTCCGTCCGGCGCTCCACAATCACGTAGGGAATGCCGGCCTTGGCAAGTTCGATCCCCGCACAGAGGCCTGAAATGCCCGCACCGATGATGAGGGCCGAGAAGCCCGCCGGCAGGGGTAAGTCACGCCGCACATCGGCCAGGGTGGGAGCGACGAAAAGATCGTTGCGGATCATCCCGGCGTAGTCAGCCGAAACCCGCTCGCCAAGCGAGACGCTCATCATTTCGACCAGCAAATCATCCGACGGATCCGGCAGAGCGAGTGGCCGCCCGGTAAGCCATTCGCGAAGTGCCCCATGCGCAGCCTGCCTGATTTCGTCCTGCACAGCATCGGGCAACCCGCCGCTGTCATTGTCGTCCAGGCCCCGCACCCGGCTCGGAAGGTAGCGCCCTTCGATCCAGCGCCGATCTCCGCTCAGATGGACTAGCATGCAGGCGAGAGTCGGGACGTTTGCGAAGTCCAACGCCGCGCTGAGCCATTCCGGTCCCGCCAGGGTGTCGTTCACGTCACTGCGCATGCGGATGCCGAATCTCTATTTTTCCAGTCCGGATCGCGCCGGTGTGGCGCGAGCGACAACGATGAATCAATGAAGCCATTCCGAAAAAATGTCAACATAGGCGTTGAACTCTATCTTTGCTTGCCACTTTTCCCAAGGCTTTTCCCCGTCTCCGGGCTTTATTTGAAGCGATTGACTGGCGGATTCAGGTCGATTCAAGGCCAAAGCTGGTGACAAGAATGGCTCGCGAATGCCTCATTATCGTCCCAGAAACTCACCCGGCCTCGTATAATCCTGAAGTTCAAGTTTTTACACGCTGGTGTTGACAACAATGCGGCTCAGCATCTACGATGGTGTTGACTGAATGGAATCAGCGCGGCCCAATCACGCAGCAACGGGCAAATTTTATTGGGGAGTTTTCACGATGACGGACAAACTTGCAGCGCGTCTTGCCTTGGCTTCGGTAAGCGCATTTGCCATTGCAACCAGCGCCCACGCGCAGGACACTGGCGCAACCGAAGACCCCGCCGGCCTGCAAGACATTATCGTCACCGCGACCAAGCGAAGCGAGAACCTGCAGAATGTGCCGGTCGCGATCACTGCGATCACCACCGAGCAACTGACCAAGCAGGGCGTCTTCTCGACCTCCGACCTGAACAATTCGATCCCTAACCTCAATGTCAGTTCGGCCTATGGTGAAACGCAGCCCAACTTCACCATCCGCGGGATCGGCGTTGGCACCGAGTACAATTCGAACGCAGCATCGCCGGTCGGCATCTACGTCGATGAAGTGTATCAGTCTTTCCGCGCTAGCCATGGCCAGCAGCTTTACGATCTTGAACAAGTCGAAGTTATCCGCGGGCCGCAAGGCACGTTGTTCGGCCGCAATACCACCGGCGGGGCGATCAACTTCATCACGCGCAAGCCGGCGCTGAAGGAAGCAAACGGCTACGGCACAATCGGCTATGGTTCATTCAATCGCCGCACGGTCGAAGGCGCGCTGGAGCTGACGCCAGTCGAGGGCAAGGTCGGGATTCGCGTGGCGGGCAACTATGTCAACTCCGATCCCTATGTGAAAAACCTTCAGCCAGTCGGCTTGATCAAGTCGAATCCGAACGTGCCCGACAATGTGGCCTTTGGCGATCAGAACGCCGGCATTTCTCCAGGCGGGCACGAATCCTGGGGCCTGCGCGGTCAAATCCGCTTCGCCCCGTCGGACACGATCGACTTGAACTTCAAAGCCTATGTTGCCCAATCGAAGGGCGGCCAGGATTCTCCGCAGAACCACGGACCCTCGCTGACCGACGACACTATCTCGTTGGCAAACTCGGCTTTCGGTTTCTTCTATACGCCGCTCGCCAGCACCCTGTTCGGCAACGGCCAGAATCTTGTCGACTTTCTGCCGCCGGCCTACAGCGCAAGCGGCCGCGGCTTGAGCGCCCGCCAGATCGAAGGCAATTCGATCGGCACTGCCGAAACCAAGACATCGGGTGCCGTGCTGAATGCGAAGTTTGAGCTGTCCGACGGTGCCAACCTGACGTCGATCACTGGCTATGACCGCACCCGCTATGGCCTGCTGCCGCGTATCGATTGTGATGGCACGCCCTTCAACGTGTGCGCGATCGGCTATGCTTCGCTGTCCAAGAGCTTCAACCAGGACTTGCGGCTCGACTTTTCGAGCGATCGGTTCAAGGCCATCCTTGGCGCTTACTATGGCTGGGACAAGATCGTCACCAACAACACGCCTGACTTTTATGGCTTCCTGAGCGACGTCAACGCCTCGATCGGCAATCCCAGAACCTACTTCAATCCCGCCGGCCTCGGCCGGGAAGCCGGTATGGTAACTGCCCTGAAGGCCACCCAGGACTATACCCAGGAGCGCAAATCCTATGCGATCTACGGTGAAGCCAGCTATGAGATCACCGATACGGTGAAGATCACCGCCGGCCTTCGTTACACCAAGGACAAGTTTGCCTATCTGAACGCGCTGACGACCTTCTACGACGATACGGGGGCGCCGCGGCTTTACACCGTGTCCGACTACGCCCCAGGCGGCGTCTTCCAAAGGTACTTCATCGGCGATTCAGCCGCACTTGATGCCAGCATCAGGCCGCTCAATCGGCGGGATGGTTCAAACGCTTTGACCGGCCGTGCAATCATCGACTGGAAAGCGAGCGAAGATGTGCTGGTCTATGCCAGCTACAGCCGCGGTTACCGCGGCGGCACCTACAACGGACTGGCATTCCAGGCTGCCGCGCAGGTCTATTTCGTCGAGCCGGAAAAGGTGGATGCGTTCGAAGTGGGCCTCAAGAGCCGGTTCCTGGACAACCGGTTGCAGTTCAACGCTTCGCTGTTCCACTACAAGTACAAGGCGCAGCAGCAGCAATTGCTTGACCCGAGCTCGGTCACCTTCCTGATCAACCTTGATGGCAAGCTGACCGGACTCGATGCAGAGCTGATCTTCGCGGTGACCGACAACATCCGTCTGAACGCCGGCTTCGGTTACCTTGACAGCAGCTTCGCGCACGGCACTTGCCCGACCACACCGATCAGCGGCACGCCGCCGCAAGTCGGCAACTGCATCTCAACAGGCGGCGGCAAGATCGACGTGGGCGGCAACCCCTTCCCCTATGCCAGCAAGGCATCCGGGAACATCGGCATCGATTGGGACGTTGTGAAGACGAATTCGGGTACGTTCACGATCCACGCCGATACCAGCTACACAGGCCGCTATTTCTATGATGTCTTCGGTTCTTATGACTTTGTCGGACCCCAGGGCAGTTCGGTCAATTCGGCGTTGGGACCACTTGGCGAAGGCCAGAACCCCTACTGGCTGATCAATGGCCGGATTTCCTACACCACTGACCATTTCAGCATTGCCGGTTTCGTCAAGAACTTGACCAACAAGCTGTACTACCCCAACGCCATCAACGTTGAAGGCAGCTATGGCAGCGACTACCGGATCCGCGCCGCGCCGCGCACATTCGGCGTCGAAGTTTCAACCAAGTTCTAATCTGCATGCGGGCGGGAGGCATTGGGCTTCCCGCCCGCATTCTCATCGCGCATGAGGGGATTTTTATGCGATCGATCAGCAGCGTCTTCGCAGCATTTCTGCTTGCTTCTTGCAGCGCTCAATCCCCGTCGAACCCTGGCTTTGATGCCAGGCTAACCAATGCCGCGAAGACCCCG
Source organism: Novosphingobium sp. (assembly GCA_031414115.1). GTDB lineage: Bacteria > Pseudomonadota > Alphaproteobacteria > Sphingomonadales > Sphingomonadaceae > Novosphingobium. The sequence goes on from JANOGS010000124.1 coordinate 6,227, forward strand.
GAAGACTGGCTGACCTATGGCGGCACCCAGGACGAGCAGCGTTTCAGCCGCCTGACATCAATCAACGCGGATACCGTGTCCGGGCTGGGCCTGGCATGGAGCCACGAGTTCGATACCGCGCGTGGCCAGGAAGCCACTCCGCTGGTCGCCAATGGCGTGCTCTACACCACCACCGCCTGGTCAAAGGTCTATGCCTTCGACGCCGCCACCGGTGCGCCGCTGTGGAACTACGATCCCAAAGTCCCCGGCGAAACCGGCTTCAAGGCCTGTTGCGACGTCGTCAACCGCGGGGTTGCTCTCTATGACGGCAAGGTCTTTGTCGGAACCCTCGACGGCCGGCTGATCGCACTCGATGCCAAGACCGGGAAACAGCTCTGGTCCACCGTCACCGTCGATCAAAGCAAGCCATATACGATCACCGGCGCCCCGCGCGTTGCCAAGGGGCTGGTACTGATTGGCAATGGCGGCGGCGAATATGGTGTTCGCGGTTATGTCAGCGCTTATGACGCCGCGAACGGCAAGCTAGTGTGGCGTTTCTACACTGTACCGCCAGTTGCGGGGGCGCCAGCGGATGGCGCGGCTTCCGATTCGGTGATCGAGAAAGCCCGCGCGAGCTGGTCTGGCGACTGGAGCAAATTCGGCGGCGGCGGAACGGTATGGGATTCGATCGTCTACGATCCGGCTTTCAACCAGATCCTGATTGGCGTTGGCAACGGTTCGCCCTGGGATCACCGCCTCCGTTCGGAAGGCAAGGGTGACAACCTGTTCGTTTCCTCGGTTGTCGCGCTGGACGCCGACAGCGGCGAGTATAAGTGGCATTATCAGGGGGTTCCCGGCGAGTCCTGGGATTTCACCCAAACCCAGTCGATCATTCTTGCCTCGCTCAAGATCGATGGCAGCGACCGTCAGGTGATGATGCAGGCCCCCAAGAACGGGTTCTTCTATGTGATCGACCGCAGCACCGGAAAGCTGCTGTCGGCGAAGAATTTTGTGCCGCAAAACTGGACGTCGGGCATCGACATGAAGACCGGTCGCCCGATCGAAATGCCCGGTTCACGCTATGAGAAGGGTGCGTTTGTCGCGGTACCTTCCGGTCACGGCGCGCATAACTGGCAGCCGATGGCCTTTAACCCGCAGACCCAGCTGGCCTATATTCCCGCCCAGGAAGTGCCGCTGGCCTATGTCAGCGACAATCCCTTTGTGGCGCGGCCTGGCGGCTGGAATCTTGGGGTCAATCTGGCGATCAACACGCTGCCCGATGACAAAGCTGCGCTCAAGGCCGTCCGCGCCACGCTGCGCGGATATCTGATTGCCTGGGACCCGATCCGGCAGAAGGAAGCCTGGCGGGTCGATATGGGCGGGCCGGGCAACGGCGGCGTTCTGACGAGTGCCGGGGGCCTGGTTTTCGCCGGTAGCGCCAAAGGTGACGTCAGTGCCTATGGTGCCGACACCGGCAAGAAGCTCTGGTCGTTCGACGCCGGGATGGGGATCATCGCACCGCCGATAACCTATGCCGTGAAGGGCAAGCAATATGTCGCTGTGATGGCCGGCTATGGCGGCGGCTATGGGCTTCCCGCAGCCTTTGCCGAATTGGCCGGACCACGGCCCAATGGACGATTGCTGGTCTTCGCGCTCGACGCCAAAGCGCCTTACAACGTTGTTCGTGCCAAAGCGGCTCCTGTTGTTCTGGCCAAGGATACCTGGCCCGCCGACGTGGTTGCCAAAGGCGCCGTGCTCTATGGCAACACCTGTTCGGTTTGCCATGGCGGCGGCGTGCTTTCATCGGGTGTCTTGCCAGACCTGCGCCGCTCAGCCGCACTCGCCGACAAGGAGATGTGGCAGGTTATCGTCCATGACGGCGCGCTGAAGAGCAACGGCATGGTCGGGTTTGGCAAATGGATGTCACGAGACGACATCGAAGCAGTCCGGGCCTACGTTGCCGACCGTTCTCGCCATCTTGCCGCCAACCCAGATTAGCGGGCGGCCTGCCTACCGGCAGATCCTGAATGACTTACCGGCTGACGCCGGTAGGATCATGCGGAGGGGCTGAAGCCTCCTTTTGGATATGTCGGTCGAGGTAGGCCATGACAACGTCTTCGGTGATGTTGCCGGCGGTGGTCGAGAAGTAGCCCCTGCCCCAGAACCGCTGTCCCCAGTAGCGCTTGCGGATATGTTCGAACTCCTGCTGGATCTTGCGCGACGAGCGTCCCTTGGCCCGGCGGACGAAGTCGCTGACCGAAACATGCGGCGGTATCTCGACGAACATGTGGACGTGATCGCGAGACAACGCGCCGTTGATGATGGTTACGCCCATCTCGGCGCAGACCTGCCGGATGATCTCGCGCACTCTGAGGCGGACATCGCCGATGAGCACCTTGTACCGGTACTTCGGTGCCCAGACGATATGGTAGCGATGATGAAAAGTCGTGTGACAACCCTTGCTGTAGCCCATAGCCTGTAACCTCGGAAAAAAGAGACTCGACGCCCTTCGGGCTGTCTCTTTTTTCCGAGGTTACAGGCTATCGAGCGAGTCGAAGGCTGAAGCCAGTATCCGACTGAAGTCGGAGGGGTTTCTCCCAGAGGGGGACCCTAAACCTGATAAGGGTTTTCCAGCCCCGACAGAATGAGCTCGGCATAGGTCTTGCCGATCTCTTCGGCGCTCACTTCGCTGCGGTCAGGCCGGAACCAGCGGTGGGTCCAGCCGACAATTCCCAGGACGCCGTAGGCAACCACGCGCGAGGAACCGACATTGCGAAAGCTTTTGTCGGCATAGCCCTGTTCGATGATCGCAATCACGGCATCAACCGTCTCCGCATTGAGCTTGCGCATATAGGCCGACCAGTCCGACCGGCTGTCGCTGACATGGCTGAGGTTCTCGCGGATGTAGATGTAAAACAGCGGATAGTTTTCGCCGTATGAAGTCATTAAAACCGTGATCAAGTCTCGTAGCTTGCGCCGCGGGCTCAGGTCACTGGCCTGAATCTGCTTGGTATGCTCCAAGTTGCGCTCGACCACGGTGCGGACAAGCTCGTCGAACAACTCCTCTTTCGACGAGATGTAATAATAGAGTGATGCCCTGTCGATATGGAGTTCGGCCGCAACCGCGCTCATGCTCGCGCCTTTGAAACCCAGGCGATTGAACACCCGGATGGCGGCTTCGGCAATCTCCTTCCGGCGGGCTTGGTATGAAGCGCTCGATTCGCCCTTTGCCAGCTTGCGCCGGTTGCCGATATTGCTCACTTTGACCATCCATTGCCCTTTGGGGCCGATCAGACTCCTTCGTCAAGGCCAACCAGTTGGTTTGCCGACTGGGGCACAAACGCATTCGGAGCGCTGCGTAACAATCGCCCTGGTAGCTCTCCAGTTGCCACGCCATTCTCGAACGTGATTTCCCCACTGACAATGGTCGCGCGGTATCCGCTCGCGGTCTGGAGCAGACGTTTGCCACCCGCCGGCAGGTCCGCAATCATCATCGGGCGCGAACTGCCCAGGCGCGCATAGTCGATAACGTTGATATCGGCTTTCATGCCAGGAGCCAGGACGCCGCGATCATTGAGGCCATAGAGCGCAGCGGTCGCCCTGGTTTGCTTTTCGACCGCCTTCTCGATCGACATGGTCGGCCCCGCCTTGCGATCACGCGTCCAGTGGCTGAGCATAAAGGTTGGCATCGCTGCGTCGCAGATTGCTCCGCAATGCGCGCCGGCATCGGATCCGGCCGCGATCACGGTTGGATCGTCCATCAACTCATACAAGAAGTCGAGGTTATATTCACCGTAATTGACCAGGATCACATAGATGTAACCGTGTCCGTCATTCTCCATCATCATATCGAAGAGGATGGTATCTTCCGAAACTCCCCTGCGCTTGGCGATCTGCTGCACGCTGGCTTCGAAAGACGGTTCATAGTCCAGCGAACCGTCATCCTGTTCGAGACGAAACATCATTTCGTACCGCAGCGCGGTGCCTTCAAAGGGAAGTTTGTCGGACTTCTCGGCAATGATTGTCGCGCGGATTTCGGGTTCTTGAAGCTTCTTGACCTGCTCCTCAAAAGGAAGCCCTGCCAGCGCGTCGTAAGTTGGCCGGCCCATAAATATATGGAAGCTGCTCTGCAGACCCATGACAATACCGGTCGGACGCATGCTGATTTGCGGGTGGATCCTGGCACCCTCGGCCTGCACCTTCTTGGTCATCGCCATGGTCGAGCGCCACTTGGTGGTGTTCCCCGGATTCTGGAACAGCAGGTACGTGAACTTTACGTCCTTGCGGCGCGAGACATCGCCCATCCAGGCAAGCTCTTCCGCGTCGGTCAGGCTGCCGGGAATGCCGTCAAAATTGATGTCCGAGACGACTTCGAAAATGCCGTGCCCCGCCTTGCCCAGCGCGTCGCCGAAGCCCTCCATCTCGGCAATGCTGACCTGGGTTCCAGGAACCACCTTGCCATCGGCGGTGCGGTGCGCGGTGATCCGTGACGAGGTAAAGCCGAATGCCCCGGCATCGAGCGCTTCGCTGACCAGCGCCGACATCTGCGCGATTTCCTCGGGAGAAGCTGGCTCGTTGTCGCCGCCCCTTTCGCCCATCACATAGGTCCGGATCGCCGCATGCGGCACTTGCGAGCACACGTCCATCGCGTAGCTCTTGGAAGCAAGGGCATCGAGGTACTGTGGATAGGTTTCCCATTCCCAGGTGATACCTTCGGTAAGCGCGGTTCCAGGAATATCCTCGACGCCTTCCATGATATTGATCAGCCGATCCCGGAAGTGCGGCTTGACCGGCGCGAAGCCAACCCCGCAATTTCCCATCACCACAGTGGTCACGCCATGCCAGCACGATGGCGACAGATAGGGATCCCAACTGACCTGACCATCATAGTGCGTGTGGATATCGACCCAGCCCGGTGTCACCAGATGACCAGTCGCGTCAATTTCACTCCGACCCCTGCCCGGAACGGTACCCACGGCCGTGATCGTCTGGCCATCAACCGCAACATCGGCCACCCGGCGCGGAGCACCCGTTCCGTCAACCACCGTACCTCCGCGGATAACGAGATCGTGCATCATGACTCCATCCTCTTTGCAAACAGAGTGGATCGAACGGCAGACAGTTTCCGACTCATGTCGATTTCACGCTCGAAACGATGCTGGAACTCTAGCAGCCGTTGATTCAAGCGTCAACGATGATGTTGATAGTCTGAAGCGCCGCTTACGCCTTGGTCAGATTGGCAGTCTCGGTTTCGCTGAAGCCGGCCTCACGCAGTATCTCGGCCGAATGCTCGGCCAGCTTTGGAGGCGCCCGGCGAATACCCTTGCCGTTCAGATCGATTGGCAAGCGCAGTTGGGGAAGATTCTGCTGCTCTCCCCTCACCAGAAGGCCGCGCTCCGAGACGACCGGCTGGGCCAGCGCCTCCTGCAGATTGTTGACGCGCCCGGCCGAGACATTGGCCTCGGCAAGAACTGCCAGCCAATGGTCGATGTCCGCATGCGCAATGCGCTCAGCAATGAGCAGATCGAGCGCCTCGCGGTTGTTCAGGCGATCCGGCATTGTCCTGAAGCGCGGATCGTCACGCAAGTCGTCCAGACCGAGCGCCGCGCAGAGCCGCGGAAACTGGGGCTCGCTGGCGGTGGCAATGATCACTTCGCCATCGCGGGCGGCGTAGACCCCGTAAGGTGCCGCGCTCGGTGCCCCCGACCCCAGTTTTTCCGGCGGCTTGCCAGTCGCCAGCATGCTCAGCAGCTGATGGTTCATCAGAATGAAGGCGGAATCAATCAGGCTGGGGCGGACATGCTCCCCCTTCCCGCTCGACTGCCGTCGCAAAAGCGCAGCGAGAAGGCCCATCGCCGTCCACATCCCGGTCGAGAGATCGAGCACAGATGGCGCGAGCCGCACGGTTGGGGTGTCCGGAGCGCCGGTAAAGCTCATCATCCCGCTTACTGCTTGCACAAGCGCATCGTAGCCGGGCATGGCAGCGCCGATCGGGCCATCGCCGAAAGCCGAGACCGAGGCCATCAGGATCTGCGGATTGCAGGCATTGAGCGCTTCGAAAGTTATCCCTAGCTTTTCGCCCAGGCCCGGCGGAAAGCTCTCGATGACCACGTCGGCGGTCGCGGCGAGCCGCAACAACGCCGCCTTGCCCTGGTCCGACTTGATATCGAGCATCAGACTGCGCTTGTTGCGATTGACGGCAAGGAAAACGGTAGCCTCGCCCTGCCACTGCGGTGCCAGGGCGCGCGTATCATCACCATGCGGTGGACGTTCGATCTTGATCACGTCGGCGCCCATGTCGCCCAGAATCATCGCCGCGAACGGCCCGGCAATATTGGTGCTAAGATCGAGCACCTTGAGGCCGGGTAGCGTTTGATCGAAAGTCATGACACGCGGCGCCGGTCGGGCGTCCACAGCTGGTCGAGCGTCTGGCGCACCTCGACCGAACCGATCTCGGCCAAGGAAAGAAGCTCGTCGGCGATGAAGCGCTGCATGCCCGAGAAATGCACACAAGCAGCATCGGTCAGGCAGAGCGTAATGGTGACTTTACCGCTGTCAAAAGCGATTCCCTCGACCAGGCCCATCTCAACGATGCTCACCGGCTTGCCGAAGGCTAAGCTGCAGGGCTCGGTCACCCGGGCAAGGCACGCTTCGATCCGGGCGAGCAGCGCGGGATCGATCATGAGCGCAATGCTGACCATGGTCCAGGCACGCCGGCCGCCCTGATGCGCGAGAATTCGTCGTCGATCGGGCCGGGTTCGAACCCGTAGAGCTGGGCGGCGTTGCGACCCATTATGTTGGCGCGATCGCCGTCAGAGAGCGGGCGTATCCCAAATTCCTGCTGCCATTCTTCGGGGAACTGGTAGCTTTCGAACGCCTCGATCAGGGGTCTTGGATGCGCGAGGTTGTTGCCGCTGGCAAACAGCAGCCGATCGGAGCCCAATTCGGTCACCAGCTTGCCGAGTACTTTGGCGAAGACCTTGGGCTTGGTCAGGACGTAGGAAAAGGTGGTCTCAAGCGTCAGGTAGAGGTTGGGATGCCGCCGCAACAGGGCGATAGTCTCATCAAGAAATGCAGCGCCGCCGTGGACCATCTCGAACGTCATATCGGGGAAACGATCGAGCGCGGGTCCCATATCATCGATGTCGAACGCGTTTCTGGGTGCCGGCTCAAGCCACAGCGCTTTGTGGATCGCGATGCGCTTCAACCCCAATTTGCGGCAGGCTTCGAGGAACGGCGTGGCCCAGTCTCCACCATCCATCCGCCAGCCCTCACCCTTGCCGTGATAGAAGAACGCTGGATAGAGTTTAACCCCGTCGATCCCGAGTTCACCGTGCTGGCGGGTGATCTCCTCGATCGCGCTCGCCGCCACCGGAATGCCGACGGTCCCCAGCACGCGGACGCGGTGCGGGAAGCGGTCACGAAAAGCGGCGCACTTTTCCGGCAGGGTGATGTGGCCAAGGCCGAAGCCGAGATTGGGCAGTGCATGCAACACCGCGAAATCGACCGGACTTTCGACGAACTCGGCGCGAGCGATCACATCGAAACTCAGGTCCTGAAAAAACTCGTCGGGCTGCAGGATGTAGTCGGCGTGGGCCGCATCGTAGGATAGCTTGTGCGAGGCATAGACCGCATCGATCTGGGCCTGCGCCGCCGGGTTCTGGTTCTGCGGCGACATGTTCCACGGGTGAACGACGGCATCGACGATCATCATTCGTCGCGTCTGTTGTAAACGGGCGGTCGCTTTTCGATCGCAGCGGCAACCCCTTCGCGCAGGTCCTCGCCATGGGTCAGCGCCGCGACCGCCCAGAAGCTTGCGTTCATCGATCCGGCCAGGTCCATGTGCCAACTCTGCCGGAGCTGCTGCTTGGTTGCCTCCAGCGCCAGGCGCGGACGTTCGGCTATACGCGCAGCCAGGGCCACGGCCTCGGCCAGCAGCGCCTCCGGTTCGGCCAGGCTGTTGACCAGGCCGATCGCCAGCGCCCGTTCAGCATCGATCAGGTCGCCGGTCAAGGCCAGTTCCGCAGCCAGCCCGCTCCCCACCAGACGCGGCAGGAAATAGGTGCCGCCATTGCCCGGATTGAGGCCGAGCTTGATATAGGTTTCGCCCAACTTTGCTCTGGTCGAGGCGATGCGGATATCGCAGGCCAGCGCCAGATCGAGCCCCCCGGCGGTCGCTCCGCCGTTGATCGCGGCGATCACCGGCAACCGGCACGAAACCAGTCGCTGGGTCACCGGCCAGAGTACGCGGGCGTTGTAGGGCTCCTGCTCGCGGGCATGATCTTCGGCCAGATACTTCTGGAACTCATGCAGATCGGCGCCGGCGCAGAACTGCTTGCCAGCACCGGTCAGGACCAGCACCCGCACCGATTTATCCGCTTCCAGCGTTTCGAGTGCCGCGAGCAGGTCGCGCGCCATCTCGGGGACCACGCCGTTGCCCCGATCGGGACGGTTGAGGGTGATCATGGCGACACCGGTTGCCGGGCGATCGAGCAGGATGGTCTCGTAAGCCATGTCAGGAACCTAGGCCCGTTCGAGGATCGTGGCTACCGCCAGCGCATAGGTACCATCGAGCCAGCCGCCGCCATTGACCGCCATGGCCCGGCGCGCGCCCGGGACCTGCCGCGCGCCGGCTGAGCCGCGGAGCTGGTGGACCAGCTCGACAATCTGCGCGCAGCCGGTAGCTCCCAGCGGATGGCCGCGGCTGAGCAGGCCTCCACTGGTGTTGACCGGCACCGTGCCGCCCAGATCTGTGGCTCCATCGCGGATCAGGCCGAAGCCCTCCCCTTCCGGACATAGTCCGATCTCGTGATACTGCATCAGTTCGGCCGGCGCAGCGGCATCGTGGAGCTCGATCAGGTCGAAATCGTGCGGGCCCATGCCTGCGGCGGAATAGGCTTTGGCAGTGGCATCGGCGACCGGCTGCCCGGCTGCTCCGGAGGCGACAGCCGAGGCATGCACCAGAACGCTGGCTGCGCCCAGCGAAGCCGCAACCGCCTGCGAACAGACGATGATTGCCGCCGCTCCATCGGTTACCGGTGAGCACATGGGCAGCACCAGCGGGGCCACGATCATTCGGCAGGCCAGGACCTGTTCTACCGATTGCGGTTCGCGCAAATGGGCCAGCGGATTCAAGACGGCATGCTTGCGGTTCTTGACCACCACACGGGCGAAATCGCTGGGCTCCGCCCCGAAGCGATCGAGATAGTCCTGCGCAACCGCCGCATAGAAGTCCATCAGCAGTGAATTCGCGCTGATCTGTCCGGGCTCGGCTTCGCCGATGTCCTCGATGTCGGTCGATCCGCGCAGTGCGTTGAACGGTCGGCTGCGGTCGGTGTGGTTCATCTGCTCTGCGCCCACCGCCAGCGCGACGTCAACCGCTCCGCTGGCCACGGCCTCGCAGGCCAGGCTGAACGCGGACCCGCCCGAGGCGCAGGCGTTCTCGATGTTGAACAGCGGCACTTGGCCCAGGACATTGCGGCGCAGCGCCACCTGACCGCGGATCATTTCCTGCTGCGAGACCACGCCGGCGATTGCATTGCCGAAATAGATCCGCTCGATCCGCTCGGCGCCTAGTCCGCTGTCAACAATGGCTTTGTCGATTGCCTCAAGCGACAGGCTGCGAACACCGCGACCGAACTGCTTGCCGAACTGCGTCATGCCGATCCCGGCAATCACCACACGCTTCATGCCGAAGCCTTTGCGGCAACGCCGCCGCCGATGCGGCTCTGACGCCCAGCCCAGTATTGCTCACGCACTTCGCGGCGCAGGATCTTGCCGTAGCCGCTGACTGGCAGTTCGGCGACGAAATCGACCGCCTTGGGCTTCTTGTAGCCGGCCAGATGCCCGGCGCAGAACGTGATGATGTCCGCTGCTGTCAGCGCCGTGCCCGGCTTCGCCACCACCACCGCATGCACCGCCTCTCCCCAGTAGTCGTCGGGAATGCCGAAAACCACGCAATTGACGACGTCAGGGTGAAGGATGATCACCTCCTCAACCTCGCGCGGATAGACATTGTTGCCGCCCGAAATGACCATGTCTTTGGCGCGGTCGAGCAGGAATAGAAAGCCTTGCTCATCGAAATAGCCGATGTCGCCGGTGTGCAGCCAGCCGCCGCGCAGTGCCTCAGCGCTGGCCTCAGGGTCGTTCCAGTAGCCTGGCATGACCACATCGCCGCGCGCGACAACCTCGCCCGCTTGCCCCGGCGGAACGGGATTGCCCTGCGCATCGACGCAGCGCGCCTCAACATCGGTGCGCACCTGTCCGGCGGAACCAAGCCGGGGATCGTCGGCCTCAAGCATCGCCTGATGGACGGCGGCGCTCATCCCAGTGATTGTGATCGGTGCCTCACCCTGCCCGTAAAGCTGCACGAAGACCGGCCCGAAAGCCGCCATCGCTTGTTTGAGCTGATCGACGTAGATCGGCGCGCCGCCATAGCAGATCGCACGAAGGCTTGAGAGATCATGGCGACCCGGCACGTGATCCTCGAGCAGTTTGACGATCTGGGTCGGGGCCATGAAAGCGATGTGCGAAACCTTGAGCCGCTCGACCAGTGCGAGCAGATGATCGACATCGAAGCTCACCGTCCCGGTCATCGCGTTGGTGGCGCCGCGGGCGATCGCCGGGAGCGCGACGATCCCGCTGCCGTGCGACAGGGGAGCGCAGTGCAGCACCATTTCGCCAGGCTGGATGTTGTGCAGGTCGGCGAGGTAATTCATGATCACCCGGGCGACCATCCGGTGGTTCCAGATCGCGCCCTTCGGCTTGCCGGTGGTGCCGGAGGTGTAGAACAGCCAGCAGGTGTCTTCGTGGGCGGTCTCGACCGCTTGGTGAAGGCTGTAGGTCGCTTTGAGTGCCTTGTTGAAGTCATTGACCGCAATGCAGTGTTTCAGCCCGGCGAACAGATCGGCGTGAGCGACAATTCCCTTAGTAAATTCAGCATCATGGATCAGAATCCTGGCACCGGAATTGGCGGTGATATAGGCCATTTCGCGGGGATGAAGCCGGGCGTTGACCGGCACCACCACCAGCCCCGCCGCAAAGCAGCCGAAGACGATTTCCATGATCCGCGGCGAGTTGCCGAGGCAGAAGGCCACGCGGTCGCCCGCTTCGCATCCCAGCGCGCGGAGATTGCCGCCTACCGCCAGCGCCCGGTCGCGGAACTCGGCGTAGGTGATCCGCTCTTCGCCTTGCAAAAGGGCCACCGTTGCGGGCCACTGCCGCGCCGATTTCTCAAGGAATGAAAAGCTGTTCACACCCCGGCGCGGCGGAAAGTTGCGCAGGGGCGCCGTCCGATTTCCGCCCCATCGACCGCAACGAATTCAACCGCATCGTCGCAATTGTAGGCCGACCAGTCATCCCCGTCATCGGATTCGAGCCGGGCCAGCAGCTGAACCCCCTCGTCCAGCTTCACCACGCCAATGGCATAAGGCAGATCGTCCTCGAACCCTTCGGGCGCGCCCTGGCGCAGCACGCAGAAGCTGTGCAGCACTCCCTTGCCCGATGATTGCAGCCAGCCGAGATTGTCGGACTGGCAATGCGGGCAGGCATAGCGCGGCCACATGTTGGGCTTGCCGCAATCACCGCAGTTCTGGATCAGCAGTTGACCGTTCTTCAGCCCGCGGCGAAAATCGGCAACGATGGCAGGAGTATTCATCGTTCAGGCCCCCAGCTTGGTGCGTTCGAGCAGCAGGATCTGCGCGTCCATGTAGGAACCGCCGGTCCCGCCAACGATCGCGCGCTCGCAGTGTTCGGCCTGGCGGACGGATGGCGCGCGGTGCAGCAATTGCCGGATCCCCTCGACCAGCAGCGCGGTGCCCCCGCCGACGCCGGTATGGCCTGCGGAAAGCAGCCCGCCGTTGGTATTCATAGGCAGCTTCCCGCCGGGATTGCCATGCCCCGCCGCAAACCAGCGCGCACCCTCGCCCTTCGGGCAGATCCCGATTCCTTCGAGCGCGATCGCGGTAACGGCGGCGTAGCTGTCATAGATCTGGCCGATATCGGCATCCTCCGGGCCCCAACCTGACTGGTTCCAGGCGCGTTCCGCCGCCAGCGGCCAGCCGAGTACCGCCTGGTCGGCCTCCTGGCTGAGGCAATAGTGGCTGACGCAGCCCCCCGAGCCCGCAACCCTGACGCCGTGGCCGATCCCGCGCTTTCTGGCGATGCCGGTGCTGGTCATGACGAAGGCGCAGGCACCGTCGGCCATTGGCGGACATTCGTAGCTGTGCAGCGGATCGGCGACCATCCGCGAGGCGAGGATCTGCTCGACCGTCAGCGGCCGGGTATAGAACATCGCGTTCTCGTTCAGGTTCGCCCAGTTGCGCAGGGTCACGCAGATCGAGGCCATTTCCTCGGCGGTGCTGCCGCTGGCGTGCATGTAGCGCCGCGTGATCATCGCCCCGATCGCGTTGAACTGGATCCCAGTGGGCAGTTCCCACTCGCCGGGGATGCCGTTCTTCGAGAGCATCGTGATCATCTCGTTCAGGTCAGCTGAGCCCCAGCGCTCGCATTGCAGCACCAACACGTTTTGCGCGTGCCCGGTAGCGATCAGCCCATGCGCGGCGCGCACGGCGTTGTCGCTGGTCGATCCGCCCGAATGGAGCATGACGCTCGACTTGCACGTACCGTGAATGCCCAGCTCCTCGACCATGCGCGAAAACACCAAGTCCGCCTGATCGGCACCCGAGTGGAGGCAAGGGATCAACAAGATCGTATCAAGATCGCGCGGCACCATTCCGGCATCTCTCAGCGCCAGGATCGCCACTTTGGTCAGCGCCTCGATGAAGCCGCGGTCGGGGTATTTGCCAGTCGGTATCTCGCCAATCCCGACGAACAGCGGATCGTTTTCCTGCCCGGCATCGACGTGCAGTTGCCAGTTTTCAGCCACTATGTTCTCCGCTTGGCCAGCATGGTCTGGAGAAAGGTCATGACCTCGTCCCCCGCCTGATTGCGCACCGAGTAACTCACCGCAAGTGTCCCGTACTTTTCTCCTGTCGCCTCGAACCCGGTCACCTGGGCAACAACGTGCAGCGTATCTCCGGCGAACACCGGCTTGGTTGCCTTGAGCCCGGTGATCTCGACGAGCGCCGCGATCGCATCACCGTAGAATCCACTCATGCCGACCAGGCCGACAGCCAGCGAGAAGGTCAGTGGACCATGGGCGATGCGCTGGCCGAAGCGACTGCCGGCCATGAATGCGGCATCGGTGTGGAGCTGGTAGTGATCTCCGGTCAGCCCGGCAAAATTGGTGATATCGCCGACGTCAACCGTCCGCCCACGCGTGGTCATCGTGTCGCCAAGCGCAAAGTCTTCGAAGGACTTGGACTGCGGGTCAGAGAATTGACGGCCGATCACGGGCGCTCCAAAAACAAGCGTTTGTTTTTGGTATGGGGGCGCGGGCGAAGTGTCAAGCTTTGGCGCAGCCATTCGGCGGTGCGATTGCCGCAAACTCACTGCGGAGCGCAGACAGCCGCCCCGGCGGCCCAGCAGGGTCGACTATCCACGGCAGCCGGTCGTGGCCACGTCACACTCTATCAGGGAACGCGAACCTTGGTGCGAAATCCAATACTGAACTGCACGAGGCAGCGTCAGAATTTCGCTTGCAACTGCAGCGCGACCTCGCGACCGCGCGACACCACGCCGCGTTGCTCGCCAATGGTCAGCGGCACGCTGGTCCCGCCAGTGCGATCGGCCGCATAGAGCAGGTAATATTTGTTGGTCAGATTGCGTCCGACCAAGCGGACAGAATAGCGATCATCGGGAGCGATCAGGCCAAGACTGGCATTGATCCGCACGAAGGCATCCTGGAAAGTCGAAGGGGCCATCGTTTCGGCAGCAAAGTAGCTGCCGCTATAGAAGCCGTCCCCGGTGAATTCCAGCCTGTGATCGCCGACGTTTGCGCCAACCGTGAAGCCGGCATTGCCCGCCCAATCCGGTGCACGCGCGGGCGCCCGGCCAGTGAAATCCTGCTGCAGGGTCAGTGCGGTCGCGTTGACGAAGTTGCACGGCGCCGGGGCGGTTGCAGTCGCCCGGACCGTTCCAGCCGGGAAGGAGTAGCCAAAGCACTGGCCCAGGAAGGTATCGAACCGGGCGTGGACATAGGCAATCGCGGCGCGCAGCGTCAGCGCGTCACTGGCTTTGAAATTGCCATCGAGTTCGAATCCGCGCTGCTTGACGGCGCTGGCATTGTTGATCGTGAAGGCGAAGCGGACCGGATCAAACGTGTTCACCTGCAAGTTGCTGAACTTGTAGTTGAATGCCGCAAAATTGAGCCGCAGCCGGTTGTTCATGAACACGCCCTTTGCCCCCACTTCGAAGCCGCGCGCCTTCTCCGCCTCAAAATCGGCGTCACCGATTCGCGTCGTCAGCAACAGTGGGCTGGTCAGGCCGAAGCCGCCCGATTTGTAGCCGGTCTTGTAGGCGAGGTAGAGCGTTTTGGTCGAACTCGGGCGATAGGTCAGTGTGACTTCGGGTGAGTAGTTGTCGTCTTTGTAGGTGCCGGTAAGGAACCCTGGCTGGGTCTCGCCAGGGTAAAGATTGTTCAAGGTGTTGAACGCCCCGATCCCGTAGAGGTTCTGCTTGCTAAACCGCTTGCGCTCATGGGTAAAGCGGACCCCGCCGGCGAGTTCGAGCTGATCGGTCAGATCGAACAATGCTTGCCCGAACACCGAAATGGTTTTGCCGCGCTGGGAATTCTTGTCTTCATAGCTGACGTAGCGATTGGCGGCGAGCTGGTAGTTGGCATCCGACAGCTTCACATCGTTGGCGTCATCAAGATTGGCGCGTTGATAGAACGCACCCAGCATGAAATTGAAGCGTCCTTCGAAATCCGAAGTCAGCCGCAATTCCTGGCTGAACGCTTCGTTCTTCTGGACATCGCTAAACGCGACCTGCGACAGGCTGGTCTGATCCAGACCGCTGAAGAACTGATACCTGGTGGAATTGAACCCGGTTAGCGATGACAGCGTGAGATTTCCCAGCGACAGATCGAGATCGAGCGCGCCGGAGTAAACGGAGAGGCGACCGTAAGGGCTCCCGTCCGCAGAACCAAGCTTGAAAGTCTGCGCGATTTCCACCGGCAAGTCCCCAACCGTCGTGCGGCGATCGGGAATGCAATCGGCGGCAGGGTCGGCTGCTCCGAAGGAGCGCGGGAACGGTCCCGAGCAAGGTCCGATATTCTGCGTCGCAACACCAGGGCCATTGTCGTTGGTCCGCCCGTAGAACAACTTAAGCCGAGCCGTAAAATCGGGCGTAAGCTCACCCTTCAGGGTCAAGCGGGAGAGGAACTCCTTGTCGCCAGGCCGGGTGTCTCGGGTGCCGGGAAGCTGGCTGGCCCCGATTGGCGCACCGGTGGCGGGTCGGTAGAATGGATTGGCAATCGGCTGCGCGGTGTTGCGCATCCAGCCATCGAGATTGCGATAGCGGACCGCCAGCCTGGCTCCGGCGTTCTCGCCAAGCGGAAGCGACCCCGCAGCCTCCAAAATGTACTCGCTGCCGACAAATTCATAGCCAGCCTTCAAGATCAACTCCGCATCGCGTGCGGGGTCGGCCGTCTTGATCGAAATAACGCCGGCCGGGCTGTTCTTGCCGAAAAACAGCGCCTGCGGCCCTTTCATGACTTCAACCTGCTGGATATCGAAGAAGCCAAGTTGCGAGACTCGCCCATCGCTGGTCTGCACGCCATCGATGGCAACCGACACGGCCTGTTCGAACCCGGTCTGATTGGCGGGCGAACTGATCCCGCGGATCGCGAGCGAGCCACCGCCGTTCGACTTGTAGGTACCGACGACAACTGTTGGCGTCATTTCGCCAATCCGGCTGAGATCGGTTGCATTGTTGCGACCGATATCTTGCGCGGAGAGAACGGAGACGACCACCGGGACACCGACCAGGGTTTCTTCACGGCGGCGCGCTGTAACAACGATTTCTTCGTCCGACGCTGCGGCGGTTTCAGGCGTTGCATCGTCGCTCTGGGCGATGGCCGGACCCGATAGTGCCAAGCTACAAGCCAGCGCCATGCCCGAAACGAAATTATGGCTGATGATCTTGGTCATAGCGCCTCTCCCCAAGCGACAGCGCCAAGCGTTCATGGCTGCTGCGGCAAACTCATTAGAGGAGCCGACTTAGGCCTATGTGTCGTTCTGTCAATATGTGTGTTGATAAAATGATCCGCGGGCTAATTGTACGATCGCACCAAACACATATATTCTCCTGTCTTATAGACATTTGTTCGTCGCCGCACCTCGGCGGCTGCGCGAATTCATCAATGTATGTGTTGACGATTGGGGACTTCTGCAACCGCAGTTGATTCGCTGCTTGGGTGGGATCTCCTATTGGGGAAGGTGTCCGCCTGACCGGATCAGGGGGTCACGCCGATCATCAATGTATCGGCAATCAGCCCGCCGATCTCAGCAGGGGAGAGCTTCCCACCGGGCGAAAACCATTCCGGAGTCCAGTTGAGCGCGCCCAGGATTGTGAGCACGGCGATCCGCAAGTTCAGTTCAGCGCGAAGTTCACCCGCTTTCACCCCTTGCTCCATCACGCCGACGAACGCGCGCTCGTAATCGCGTCGTTTTTCGATGGCGGCCTGGATATTGCCATCGCCAAGGAAGCGCCACTGGTGGAACACGACCTGCGATCGCTCGACGTTGTCCGCAACAACTTCCACATGCGCGATTATCATCCTCCGCAGCTTCTCGGGGGCGCTGGCGTCCGACGCCGCATGCGGCAAGACTGCGGCAAGAAATCGGTTGATGCCATCCTCGACGATGTCGACGAGCAGAGCCTCCTTGCTTTGGATATGCGCATAGAGGCTGCCGGGAAGGACCCCGACTGCGCCGGCAATGTCACGCATCGATGTACCGGTGTAGCCCTGCTTGCCGAACAGATGCATCGCCGCGTCGACGATCGCCTCGCGCGGCCCGGCGGCAGAATCCATCGCCGATATCCCCCCGGTATTTCCCCTAGCCATCGCGGCCCAGTCCCATCGATTTGGCGATGATGCTGCGCAGGATCTCGTTCGTCCCGCCGCCGACCATGCCGTGCTTTGCCTCGCGGAAATAGCGCTCCATGTGGTACTCGGGCAATTGCGCATAGCCGCCCAGCGCCTGCATGCCGTTGAACGCAATCTGGAACAGGGTCTTGGCGGTAAACAGCTTGGCCTTGGCGACATCGGCGCTGGCAGCCTCACCCCGTGCCAGCCGGTCGGCAGCATAGTAGACCATCAGCCGCGCGGCGGCGAGTTCGGTTTCATCATCGGCCATGCGGTGCTTGAGGACCTGGTAGGATGAGAGCTTCCTGCCGAATGCATCGCGCCCGCTGAGATAGCGCTTGGTATCGTCGAGCGCGGTGCGGGCGTTGCCGACCTGCGAAGCGGCAATGCTCAACCGTTCGAGATCGAGATGCTCGCCGATGTAGTGCCAGCCCTTGCCCACTTCGCCGAGCAGGGCATCCCGGGGCAGGCGCATCTCGTCCATGAAGAACTCGGTGGTGCCCAGGCTTTTGCGGACCAGCGTCTGCATCTTCTTGATGTGCAGCCCCGGCGTGGTGTTGGGCACGAGGAACATCGAGAAGCCGTCGTAGCGCTCCTTGCTGGTCCGCGCGAGAATCGCGATCGTCGCACCCGGCAGCTGCGCGCCCGAGCACCACACCTTGTTGCCGTTGAGCACCCATTCGTCGCCTTCAAGCCGCGCCGTCGAACGCCCGCCTGCCGCATCCGAGCCCGATTGCGGTTCGCTGATCGAGATCGAGAACTTGGCTTCACCGCGCAGATACGGCGGGAGATAACGTTCGATCTGCTCGGGCGTGCCGTGGCGGCAGATGTTGGTGACCGTGAACATCGAGGTCATGATGCAGGCGGCGGTATCGAGGCTGAACTTGCCGATCGCCTCACAGAAGATCGCGAACATTACCGGGTCGGTCGCCATGCCGCCTTGATCCTCGGGAACCAGCAACCCGAGCCAGCCGAGATCGGCCATCTTGCGGTAGATCTCTTCGGGGAACTCTCTGGAAAGATCGTGTGCGAGCGTGTATTCCTGCCCCACCTCACGAACCATGAAGTCCTGCACCGTATCGTTCCACATCCGCTGTTCGTCGGTGAAGCGGAAATCCATGCGTTGTGTTCCTGCCAACTTGCATTTGCCAATAAACAAATGTTTGTTAGGACGATTGACCGGAGCCGTCAATCGAAGGGGAAAATGCAAGGAATGAGCCCGCAAGAGCGCCGCAAGCAAATCGAGGTTCGCTTCCCGGCCTGGGAGGTGCTGACGATTGCGGGAGCGCTGGACCGCGCGGTGAGGAGCTTTGCCGACCGACCGATGATCATCACCGACGCGCGCAGCTGGACCTATCGCGAGGTGCGGGACTGGTCACGACGGATCGCCTCGGGCCTGATCGCGCAAGGCCTGGAACGGGGTGAGCACGTCGCGCTCGACATGGCCAACTTTCCGGAGTTCGTCGCTGTCAAATTTGCCATCGCCCGCGCCGGTGCCACTTGCGTTCCGGTCAACTTCCTGCTGCGCGGGCAGGAACTGGCCTATGTCATCGACCAATCCGACGCGACGATGCTGGTAACGATGGATGCGTTCCGCGGGATTGACTACCTGGCCGAGCTGGCAGGGATTGCGGGCGACATACCGAAACTGCGCCGCACCTTCATCCGACCGACTGGCGAAGGCACCCCGTCAAGCTTGCCGACCATCGAAGACCTGGCCGCCGCCGCTACGCCCGCGAGCGATGCCGAACTGGCCCGGCGCGAAGCGGCTGCCGATGGCCTGACATTGAGCGACATCATCTACACTTCGGGCACCACCGGGCGCTCCAAGGGCGTGATGCTGAGCCATGACATGGTGCTGCGCGCTGCCTTTTCATCGGTGATTGCGGGGGCCTTTGAGGACGGGCGGCGGATGCAGTTCGCGATGCCGATGTATCACGTGTTCGGCTATTCCGAATGCCTGCTCGCAGTGCTTTTCGTGGGCGGCGCGATCATCCCGCATCTGGTGTTCGACCCGCAGGCGATGCTCGCCGCAGCCGAACGGCACCGAACGACGGAACTGGTCGGCGTGCCGATCATGACCCAGCAGCTCATTGCTGCGGCGCGCGAGCGTGGGTTCGATTCGAGCCATCTGCTGGTGGTGTTCAACAGCGGCGGGGCCAATCCCCCATCGATCTGGAGCGAGATCCGCGAGGTGCTGGCCCCGCGCGAAATGCGCATGGGCTATGGCATGACCGAAACCTGCGCCTCGGCCACCTCCAGCGTGCCTGAAGACGGCGTCAGCAGGCTGCTGACCACCCACGGCCGCTTCAAGCCGGCCAATGTCGCAGGCGATCCGGCGATCGGCGGGCGCGTGGCGATCTACAAGACGATCGATGCCGAAACGCTGGCCGACCTCCCCCCCGATGGCGAGGGTGAACTTGTGGTGCGCGGCCCGATAGTGACGCGCGGCTACTACAACAAGCCCGAGGAAACCGCGGCGGCTTTCACCCCCGACGGCTGGTTTCGCACCGGCGATGTCGGGCGGGTCAGCAGCGATGAATATGTGACGCTGACCGGGCGGATCAAGGAAACCTATCGTTGCAACGGCGAAATGGTGATGCCGCGCGAAATCGAGATGCTGTTCGACGATCACCCGCAGATTGCGCAGGCCCTGGTAGTCGGCGTTCCGGATTCCAGGGCAGGTGAGACCGGCTGCCTGTGCATCATCCCGCGCGGCGATGAAATGCCCGATCGCGAGAGGTTGATCGCGATCTGCGCGGAACGGCTCGCCCGGTTCAAGGTTCCCCGGCACGTGCTCTATCTGAAGCCGGAGGATATCCCGCTGACCGTCACCGGCCGGCCGCAGAAGTTCAAACTGGCCAAGCTCGCGGCGGAACGCATCCAAGGAGAGTCATGATGTTCATCGAACGTGCCGAGATCCCCGTGAAGGCGGGAATGGAAGAAGAATTCGCCGCGATCATGGCCGCGCGGGGCAGCGCGATGCTGGCTACCGCGCCGGGCTGCTCGAAGGTGACCGTTGGCCGCGGAGTGGAAAGCCCCGGCAAGTTCATCCTCCTGCTCGAATGGGACGCGGTCGAGTCGCACATTGCGCTGACCAAAACCCCTGCCTTCGACGAGTTCAAGGCTCTGGTCGGGCGGTTCTTCGCCGGACCTTCCAGCATGGAACACTTCGAAGTGGTTTGAGCGGCCTCAGAGCCTGACGCGCTGCCCGGTCGCTGCTGCGAGCTCGATTGCCGCGACCATCTGGTGGCGCACCACCGCATCGTCGAAATCCGGGCAAGTCCGGGTTCCGGAACGCAGATCTTCGGCGAAGCGGACATAGGCCTGGGCGACGTTGATGGCCGGGCCGGAAAGCTCGGGCGGCGACCAGCAGAACTGCGGCGGCACCGCCATCGGTGCCATCGCCTGGCTGGCACCCCGGCAGCCGCTCAGCTCGAGAGCGAACATCTGCGCGTGCCCGCTGGCGGCTGCAAGGCGCAGTTCACCGTCGGTGCCAGTGATTTCCCAAAGCAAGTTGGTGCCGCGAAGCGTGCCGGAGCGATAGTGCGCCGCGATCACCGCGCCGCCTTCGAGCCGCCCGGTAAAGGCAACCTGATCTTCCGAGGTCATCGGCAGTTCGGCGCCGCTGGACATATTGCGCGAGGAGGTCCGCCGGTTGGCCAGGGTTGCGCTCACTTCGGTCAGTTCGCCCAGGCAATGGCACAGCGCATCCATGGTGTGCGCAACCGGGATCGAGAGCATCGTCGCACCGTTGCGTTTGTCGCTCAGGTAGGCGTGGGTATCGTCGGTGAACGGCCCCCAGGCGAGGCCCGAACCGACCAGCGTAACCGACAGCACCTCGCCGATGAAACCGTCGGCCACAAGATCGCGGACATAGCAGACCGCCGGAGCCGAGCGCGCCTGCAGGCCGATGCCGCAGCGGATACCCAGCTGCCGGGCCTGCGCGGCGAGCGCGCGGGCTTCATCCAGCCCATTGCCCAGCGGCCATTCGCAGAACACCATCTTGCCGCCGGCAAGCGCCGCCTGGACCAGTTCGAGATGGTGCGGCACCTTGACCGTGACCAAGACCAGATCGACCGCCGGATCGGCAATCAGTGCGGCGTGATTGTCATAGCAGTTGGCCACGCCAAGCGCCTGACCCGCCACCTGTGCCGATTCCAGCCGACGGGTACTGAGCGCGGTCACTTGATAGTGCGGCAAGGCCTGCAGCGCGGGGATATGCGCCAGGGCCGCGAAGCTTCGTCCCGGCTCCACGCCGATAGCGCCAACCCCAATCGTCTTATCTTTCATCGTCCGGGTTCCACCGTCATGCGATGCTGAGCACCAGCTTGCCGAAATGCCTGCCTTCGCCAAGCGTGCCAAGCGCTTCCGGCAATTCGTCAAACGCGAAAACCTTGTCGACCACCGGCTTGATCTTGGAATGCGCCAGCGAGCGGTTCATCGCCGCGAACATCTCGCGCGAGCCGACCTCCTTGCCGCGCAGCGTCACCCCGCTCAGCAGGACATGCACCGGATCGATCTCGCCCGGCGCGATGAGGCCGATGATATGCACCCAGCCCCCGCGCCGGGTGCTCTTGATCGAGCGCAGCAGGGTTGCGCCGCCGCCATTCTCGATCACATGATCGACCCCGCGCCCGCTCGTGATCTCGCGCACCGCGATGTCCCAGTCGGGGGTGGCGGTATAGTTGATCGTATGGTCGGCGCCCAGCGCCCGGGCCCGTGCCAGCTTTGCATCGCTGGACGAAGTGACGATCACCTGTGCTCCCGCCGCATGGGCCATCTGCAGCGCGTGGATCGAGACCCCGCCGGTACCCAGCGTCAGCAGCGTATCGCCGGCAGCCAGCGGACAGGGGCCATGCAGACTGTTCCACACGGTAAGGGCCGCACATGGCAAAGTGGCGGCCTCCTCATAGCTCATATGATCGGGGAACTTGATCACCCCGGACTCGTCGAAAGCGCGGTACTGCGCTGCCACGCCGTCGATGCAGCCGCCCAGCGACCAGGCAGTGTCGCTGTCCTGCATCTCGCCTGCCATCCAGCTCTGGCAATAGAGCGGCGTTACCCGGTCGCCCATCTTGACCGACGTGACACCTGCGCCAAGTCCCACCACTTCGCCCGCGCCGTCGGACAGCGGGATGATCACCTCTTGTTGAACGCGCGGGAAACGCCCCGTCACAACCAGAATGTCGCGAAAATTGAGCGAGGCAGCATGCATCTTGACCAGCACCTGCCCCGATCCAGCGACTGGCATGGGCAAATCGACCAGTCGTAGCGCCGAAATCGGCTCGCCCATCCGGTACTGCCAGGCCTTCACCGCAGCGGCCCTAGCAAGCCGTCATGCCACCATCGATGACATGCTCCATCCCGGTAATGAACGAGGACTCGTCCGAGGCGAGGAACAAAACGAGCTGCGAGACCTCGCTGGGCTTGGCCATGCGCTTGAGCGGGATCAAGTCGCCCGCGCCGCCACCGTTCTCGTCAGTCGCCGCAACCATCATCGGGGTCAGGATGTAGCCAGGATGGACCGAATTGCAGCGGACGTTGTTGGGGCCAAATTCGGCGGCAACCTGCTTGGTCATGCCGCGCACCGCAAACTTGCTGCCGACATAGGCGAGATTGGGCGAACCGATGCAGGCAATCATCCCGGCGATCGAGGAGATGTTGACAATCGATCCTCCGCCCGACTTGATCATCGAGGGGATCACTGCCTGCATGCCAAGATAGACCCCGAGTTGGTTGATATCGATGACGAGCTGGTAGTCCGCCTGTGCAAGGTCGACCGTGTTGGCGATCGTGCCGATGATGCCGGCGTTGTTGACCAGCACATTGATAGGGCCGAAGCGGGCTTCGCCTTCTGCCACTACCCGCTGCCAGGTCGCCGCGTCGCGCACGTCCTGTTGGATGAACAGGGCATCTGCCCCGAGTTCACTGGCAATCGCCTGGCCGTCCTTGGTGTTGACGTCGGTCATGATCACCTTGGCGCCTTCGGCCACGAACATTCTGGCGTGTGCCTCACCCATGCCTTGCGATGCACCGGTGATAACTGCCACTTTGCCCGATAGCCTGCCCATATCCACTCTCCCGATCGATCTTCGAACGGCGATCTGTAAACCTTGGCACGATAAAAAAACAAGTGTTTGTTTGTTACGCCTCGAACGCGAAGCCTGAATTCGCTGGCCCGCTGCCGGATCATCCTGAGCGAGCCGGGACAGCGCGAATGCCCTGCCACGCGGAATGGCGATGCGTCCAGCCAGGGACCGCTCCATTGGCTCAACAAGCTCATCGCGGTTTTGCAACTCGGCGGCGATATCGGCAAACTGCCGCGCGCCGAACGAGGTACGTTGGGTTTTGCTGCCTACTACGGTTGAGGCAGTCGGTCGGAGAAACCCAACCATTTTCGATGGTTTTCTTTACCTCTCAATGCTTTGAGAGGTGATGGTGCCCAGAAGAGGACTCGAACCTCCACGCCCTTGCGAGCGCCAGCACCTGAAGCTGGTGCGTCTACCAATTCCGCCATCTGGGCACGGGGCAGCGGGCCATGTGCCTGCTGCCGGGTAGGAGCGCGCCACTAGCCGGGGCGGCGCGGGGTGTCAACGGGGCGATTGGGCAATGGCGTATTGCGCGCGCCCGCGCGGCTGTGCAAAGGAGCCTGACGGCGCTTTTGAGGACTTCAGGCAATGGATTTGAACGGCAAGCTGGTGGTGCTGGTCGGCGGCAGCGGGTTCGTCGGCAAGCATGTCGCCCAGGCGCTGCTGGCGCGCGGGGCGCGGCTGCGGGTGGCGAGCCGGTTTCCCGAGCATTCGCTGGCGGTCAAGCCGCTCGGCAATCTCGGGCAGGTCCAGCTGGCGCGCTGCGATGTGACCCGGCCGGACTCGCTGGCGCGGGTGCTTGCCGGAGCCGACGCGGTGGTCAATCTGGTCGGCGTGTTCGCGGGTGATCTTGATGCAGTGATGGGCCGGGGTGCGGGCGCGGTTGCCGCCGCAGCGCAGGCGGCAGGTGCCAAGGCCTTCGTCCATGTCTCGGCGATCGGCGCCGATGCCGAGGGCGCGACCGGCTATGCCCGGGCCAAGGCGGCGGGCGAGGCGGCGGTGCTGGCGGCGTTCCCGGCGGCGACGGTGCTGCGGCCCTCGGCGCTGTTCGGACCGGACGACAATTTCCTCAACATGCTGGCTGGTTTCACCGCGCTGCCGGTGCTGCCGGTGTTCGCACCCGCGGCGAAAATGGCGCCGCTGTTCGTCGATGACTGCGCGGCGGCGATTGCCAACGCCCTGAGCAACCCGATTGCGCACGGCGCCAAGACCTATGAGATCGCCGGGCCCGAAGCGTTGACGATGGCCGAACTCCAGCGCCGGGTGGCGTCAGCCTGCGGGCGCAGGCCACTGCTGCTCGAACTGCCCGATGTGGTTTCAGAGGGCTTCGCGACGCTGACCGGCTGGCTCCCCGGCGCGCCGCTGAGCCGCCAGCAGTGGCTGCTGCTCAAGGCCGGCAACGTCGCTTCGGGGCACTTGCCCGGCTGCAAGGAACTGGGCGTAACCCCGCGGCCGATGGGGCTGTTCCTCGAGCGCTGGATGGTGCGGTTCAGGAAGCACGGGCGGTTTGCCGACAAGGCGGCGGCCCGATAAAACGGGGACAGTATACTAATTACCCGGGCGCCGGCCCGCCGATGCGAAACAGGCTCGCGGCTAATTAGTATACTGTCACCGTTTTATCGTCACGCGTTCACATCGGCGTAGTGGCTGGGCGGCTGGATCACTTCCATCCGCTCGGCCAGTAGCGGGCGGAAGCTCGGGCGGCTTTTGAACACCGCGTACCAGCCGGCGGACTGTTCGTGCCCGGCCCAGTCGAGCCCGCCAAGATAGTCGGCGACCGAGTTCTGCGCGGCGGCGGCAAGGTCGGCCAGGCTCATCGTCGCGCCGGCCAGCCAGGGGCGATGATCGATCAGGTGATCGATGTAATAGAGATGCTCATGCGCCAGCTTCATCGCCTCGCGCAGCACGCGGCTATCGGGCGACTGCCGATAGACCAGGCGCTTCTTCATCCGCTCATGCAGCAAGGGCGCGGTGACATCGCCCCAGAAATTCTCGTCAAACAGCGCCACGAGCCGCCGGATCTCGGCGCGGTTCGCCGCAGTGCCGTTGATCATCGGGTTCTTGTCGACGGTTTCCTCGAAGAACTCGGCAATCGCGCGGCTGTCGCACAGCGTCGTGCCCTTGGCCGGATCGTGCAGCACCGGGGTGCGGCCCGCCGGGTTGAGCGCGAGAAATTCGTCGCGCCCTTCCCACGGGTTCTCCCGCCACAGCTCATAGCCGATCCCCTTCTCGCTCATCAACAGGCGGACCTTGCGGCTGAACGGACAGAGCGGGAATTGATAGAGTTGCCACATGGTCTTCCCCCATGCCCATGCGGCTGGCGGGGTTCAACCCGGCGCGGGGCGAAGGGACCTGCGAATCAGGTGGAAAACTAACTCTCGATCCGCGCTTCGCGGCCCAAGGCCAGCGCCAGCCGGGCAAGCCGCCGTTCAACCCCGGCATCGGCCAGTGCGGCAACCCGGCGCGGCAGGCGCAGCACCAGCGCACCATCGCCTGCCAGTTCGAGCGGCAAGGCCTCGACCGCGAGCACCGCTCCGGCGCCGATCCGGTGCGCCAGCCGCAGTGCCAGCCCCCAGCCCCGCGCGCGATCGAGCCGCTCGGGCTCGGCCAGCTGCGCAAGCAGCGCCGGGGGATTGTCGGGATCGCCGCCCAGGCCGATGTGCAAGGCCATCGCGATCACCGCGCGGTCACCGTGATCCAGCCCCAGCCACGAGCCGTGCAGCGCCATATCCTCGGCATCGAGCGCGCGGAATTCGGGGTTGGAAGCCCAGCCGGTGCCAGCGATCAGGCAAGCGGCGTGGCGCAGCCGGCGGTCCTCGGCCGGCTCGCTGGGAAAGGCGCTGTCGCTCCAAGCCAGCAGCGCCGCGTCCTGGCCGCTGCGCTGCAGCTGTCCGCCGATCGCGTGGCGCAGCCCTTCGATCAGCGGATCCTTGCGCCGCTGCGCCGGGGCGAGCGCCTGGAACAGCAGGCCTTCGCGCAGCCCCGCCGCCGAAACGCTGACCTGCGCGGGTTCGATCACGCTGGCGAGTGCCGCCAGCAGCGCCGAGGCATCATCGAGTTGCGGGGCGCGGGCCTGCTTTACGCCCGAGATCGCGACCAGCTGGGCCATGCCCAGCGCGCGGACGTGGGTCTTGAGATCGCGGGCATCGGCGGCGGGGAAGGAATAGTTGTCGAGCACCCGCAAAGGCCACGCGGCGCGCTCCATGTGGACCCGCGCCAGAGCCCGCCAGGCGCCGCCGACGAGGTAGAGCCGCTCACCACGGACCTGCCTAAGCCAGTCATGGCTGGCGCAGAGTTGCCCGACCAGCCGCCGGAGCCGGCCGCGCCCACCCGCCCGAACCGCGGCGACGCGCATTGCTCCGAGCGGCAGCGAGACCCGTTCGTGAACCTCGCCGCCGCCGATCCGGACCAGTTCCAGACTCCCTCCGCCAAGATCGGCGACCAGCCCGCTTGCCTCAGGATTGCTCGAAATCACGCCAAAGCCGGCAGCATTGGCCTCTTCCTCGCCCGAAAGGAGTGTGGGCTCAAGCCCAAGCTCGCGCACCCTGGCGAGAAAATCGGTGCCGTTGGCGGCATCGCGCACTGCCGCAGTAGCTGCCACCCGCAGTTCCACCGGCGCCATCAGCCGGGTCAGTGCCGCGAACCGCGCCAGGCTGGTCAGCGCGGTGGCCATGCTCTCTGCATCGATCAACCCGGCATCGACCACGCCGCGCCCCAGCCCGGCGGTCACCTTCTCGTTGAACAGCGGCACCGGCGCGCGCGGCGGGCCGCCATAGACGACCAGCCGGATAGTATTGGAACCGATATCGATGACGGCGCGGCGCGATCTGTTGGTCACGCCGCCGCGCTTAGTCGGTGCGCGCAGCCTCGTCCATCTGGCGGTCGAAGTCATCCCCGATCGCTTCGAGCTCGGGCGCGATATCCTGCATCATCCCGGCGAGGTCACCCATCGCGCCCATCATCACCGGCACCCGGCGGCGCATTTCGGCGGGCATCCGCTTGGCCTCGGGACCGGCGAGATCGCCCAGCGTTGCGCCGCGCG
The DNA here is from genome assembly GCA_031414115.1 of Novosphingobium sp. GTDB lineage: Bacteria > Pseudomonadota > Alphaproteobacteria > Sphingomonadales > Sphingomonadaceae > Novosphingobium. The sequence goes on from JANOGS010000124.1 coordinate 33,330, forward strand.
GGATCTGGTGGGCAGCCTTGTGCTCGCCGATCCGCTCCATCGCCCGGGCCAGCGGCTCGGCCTTGATGTTGAGCAGCACGCCCATCATTGCGGCCACCATGTTGCCCATCGCTTCCTGCCTCTGCGGATCGCTCAGGTCGCTGGCCAAATCTTCGTCAGCCGCATTATCGCGCGCGAGCGCCGGAACCGGCGCCAGTGCCAGCGCGGCCAGGACAGTGAGCGAAACCAGTTTGCGGGCGGCAAAGCGGCTAACCATCGGATCGAACTCCCATTCCCGCAAATCGGGCGAGCGCGTTTTAGGCAAGCGCCGCTTGCGCGAGGCTGAACGGAGCGTGCCGCTTGCGCTCAGCCGTGGCCCCGGCACGGTCGATGCATCGATCGATTGACGCCGCGTGAGCAGGCTCTATGCAGTTTTTAAACGCAACCGAAAGGAACCAGCCGATGTACAGTCACAACATGGTAGGCAGCAACGACATTGCCCGCTCAAAAACGTTCTACGACGCCCTGTTCGGCGCACTCGGCGGCAAGCCGGGGAACCAGGACGACAAAGGTCGGCTGATCTACATGCACGGCGACGGGCTGTTTCTGGTCACCCCGCCGATCGATGGCCAGCCGGCTACTGCCGGCAATGGCTGCACCGTCGGCTTTGCGATGGACTCGCCCGAGCAGGCCGACGCCTGGCACGCTGTGGGCGTTGCCGCTGGCGGCAAGTCGATCGAAGACCCGCCGGGGGTGCGCGAAGGCGGTTTCGGCAAGCTCTACCTCGCCTATCTGCGCGACCCCGACGGCAACAAGCTCTGCGCGCTCCTGCGCATGTGAGCAGCGCCGCCGCCACCGAAGTCAGGCCCGACGGCGCCCGCCTCGCGGTGACGCGCGAGTGGGTGCCCGAGGCGCCGGTGGCGCTTGAGTTCAATGGCCTTGCCTATGCAGTGATGATGGCCAGCCCGCTGGATCTGGAGGACTTTGCCACCGGCTTTGCCCTGACCGAGGGACTTGCCGCTGCGCCCGGCGAGGTCAGCGACTTTATTGCGGCTGAGGTTGAGAACGGCTGGGTGGTGCGTGCCCAGCTGTCCGGTCTGGGCATCGCCAAGCTGACCGAGCGGGTCCGCGCCCGGGTTGCCGAATCGAGCTGCGGACTGTGCGGGATCGAGAACCTGGCCGAAGTGGCGCGGCCGTTGCCGCGCGTGGCGGGGCACGAGGTGATCGCGGCAGGGGCGGTGTTTGCCGCGCTCGGCCAGCTCCGCAAGATGCAGGTGTTGGGTGCGGCTACCGGCGCGGCGCACGCTGCCGCCTGGGCCTCGACCGCGGGCGAGATCGGCTGCCTGCGCGAGGACGTTGGCCGCCACAACGCGATGGACAAGCTGATCGGCGCCATGGCCCGCACCGCCCGCCTGCTCGCCCCCGGTTTCGTCCTCTCGACCGCGCGCTGCTCTTACGAAATCGTCGAGAAGGCGGTCCGCGCCGGGGCAACAACGCTGGTCACGGTCTCGCTCCCCACTACGTTGGCGGTCGACCGCGCGCGGGCTGCGGGCCTCAGCCTGTGGGTGCTGGCGCGGGACGATTCGGTGCTGCTGGTGAACGACTGAGACCCGTTGCGCTTCGTAATTCAGGGACAGTATACTAATTAGCAAGGCTGAGTCTTCGAACCGGCACGGCGAGCGCGGGCTAATTAGTATACTGTCCCTGAATTAGCGACGCTTTCCTGTGCCGCTTGGTGCACTCAACGCCCCGACAGCAGGAACACAGCATGTTCGGCGCGCCAGCTGGCTGCGGCGGCGCTGGTGTGGCGGTCGCCGCTGAGAAACCACTCACCTTCGAGCCGGTAGCCCTTCTGTGCCACCAAGGCCCGGAAATCGCGGACCGTGACGTGGTGGATGTTCTCGGTGGCGTACCAGGCCACCGGCAGCAGCCGCGTCACCGGCATCCGCCCGTGCCACAGCAGGCTCGCCCGGACCCGCCAATGGGCGAAGTTGGGAAAGCTGACGAAGGCCTTGCGGCCAACCCGCAGCAGCTCCGCCAGCACCAGATCGGGCCGCCTGGTGGTCTGAAGGGTCTGGCTGAGGATCGCATAGTCGAAAGCGGCGTCGGGATAGTCGGCGAGGTCGGTATCGGCATCGCCCTGGATCACCGAAAGCCCGCGCGCGACGCATTCGGCGACGTTGCCCGGATCGATCTCCATGCCGCGGGCATCAACCTGCTTTGCGCTCTGCAGCGCCGCCATCAGCGCCCCGTCGCCGCAACCGATATCGAGCACGCGCGAGCCCGGCGCGACATTGGCGGCGATCACCGCGAGGTCGGGGCGCAAGGCGCTCATGCGCCAAGGAACCCGGCGATCACCCGGTCGAGCGCCGGGACGTCAAGCAGGAAGGAATCGTGCCCGAACGGCGCCGACAGCTCGACGAAGCTAACCGGCGCGCCGGCAGCGTTGAGCGCGTGGGCGATGGTCCGGCTTTCGGCGGTGGGATAGAGCCAGTCGGTATCGAAGCTGATCAGGCAGAACCGCGCCCGGCTACCGGCGAACGCTTCGGCCAGCTTTCCGCCCCCTTCTTGGCCCAGACGCTCCTCGGCGAGGTCGAAATTGTCCATCGCCCGGGTGATGTAGAGGTAGGAATTGGCATCGAAGCGGTCGGTGAAGCTGATCCCCTGGTGGCGCAGATAGCTCTCGACCTGGAAATCGGCGTCGAAGCCAAAGGCCTTTTCGGTGCGGTCCTGCAGCCGCCGCCCGAACTTCTCGGTCAGCCCGGCCTCGGACAGGTAGGTGATGTGCGCTGCCATCCGCGCCACTGCAAGGCCATCGTCGGGGCCTTTGCCCTGCGCATAGTACTCACCGCCCTGCCACTTGGGATCGGCCATGATCGCCTGGCGCCCAACCTCGTGAAAGGCGATGTTCTGCGCCGAATGCCGCGCGGTCGAGGCAATCACCAGCGCGGCGGCGGTGCGGGTCGGCCACCACGCAGCGAGGCTCATCGCGAGCATCCCGCCCATCGACCCGCCGACCACCGCGTGCAGCCGTTCGATCCCCAGCGCGTCGAGCAGTCCCACCTGGGCGCGAACCATGTCGCGGATGGTGATCACCGGAAAGCGCATCGCCCAGGGTTGGCCGTCGTCCGCCAGGTTCGACGGCCCGGTCGAGCCCATGCAGCCGCCCAGGACATTGGCGCAGATCACGAAGAAGCGGTCGGTATCGATCACCTTGCCCGGGCCGATCGACTTTTTCCACCAGCCGGGCTTGCCGGTCTTGGGATGATCGCTGACCACGTGCTGATCCATGGTCAGTGCGTGGAAAACCAGGATCGCGTTGGACTTGTCGGCATTCAGCGCACCGCAGGTTTCATAGGCCACCGCGACGTTCTCCAGGCTCTGCCCGCCGTCAAGCGGCAGCGGGGAGCCGAGCACCAGGGTGTCGCTGGCAAGGTTGAGCGCGGGATCGGCCATGGCCGCTCGATTGGGGGCTGTGAAGCAGGCTGTCAATTGCCCGCAGGCCTGCTATGCGCACCCCCGCCATGACTGCCGCGCCCACGCCCAAACCCTGGATCGAAGCGATCCACGCCTATGTTCCGGGCAAAGCCCAGGGCGAGGATGGGCGGCCGCTGGTCAAGCTCTCCGCGAATGAGAACCCGCTGGGCTGTTCGCCCCGAGCGCTGGCGGCACGCCAACGGGCGGTACATCCCTCGCTCTATCCCGATGGCGACAGCACTGCGCTGCGCGAGGCGCTGGGCGCGTTTCACGCAATCGATCCCGCCCGGATCATCATGGGCGCGGGATCGGGCGAGCTGCTCTATCTGGCCGCCAGCGGCTATGCCGGGCCGGGTGACGAAGTGCTGTTTTCCCAGTTCAGCTTCTCGCTCTACGACATTGTCGCGCGGCGCTGCGGGGCGGAGCCGGTCGAGGCTCCGGCGCGCGACTATGGCACCGATATCGATGCGCTGCTTGGCGCCGTAACCGCGCGGACCCGGGTGGTGATCGTCGCCAATCCAAACAATCCCACCGGCACCTACCTGCCCCGCACCGAAATCGCCCGGCTCCATGCCGGATTGCCGGGCGAGGTGCTGCTGGTGCTCGACCAGGCCTATGCCGAATATGTCGATCCCGAGCACGACGATGGATCGCTGGCTCTCGCCGCATCGCAGCCCAATGTGCTGGTCACCCGGACCTTCTCCAAGTCCTATGGCCTGGCCGGCGAACGGGTCGGCTGGGGCACCGGGCCGGCGGCGGTGATCGAAGTGCTCAACCGCTTGCGCGGCGCCTTCAACGTCAGCAACGAAGCCCAGGCGATGGCGCTCGAAGCCCTGGCCGACCAGGATTTCGTCGCGCAATCGCGCCGCCACAATTCCGCGGTCCGCGCCCGCTTCGGTGCCGCGATCGAGGCGCTGGGCAATCACGGGATCCGCGCGCTGCCCAGCGAAGCGAACTTCGTGATGGTGCTGTGCGAAGGCAAGCTGAGCGGCGAAGCGGCCTATAACGGCCTGGCCGCTGCCGGTTACATGACCCGCTGGCTGCCCGGCCAGGGGCTGGGCCACGGGCTGCGGATCACCATCGGCACCGCCGAGCAGATGGACGCCATCGCCGTCCTGCTGCGCGACCTGGCGGAAGCGGCGCGGTGAACTTCCAGCGCGTCGCGATCATTGGCCTTGGCCTGCTGGGCGGCTCGATCGGGCTGGCGGTGCGCGAGCATCTGCCAGAGGTTTCGACCACCGGCTACGACGCCGATCCCGCCGCCCGCGCCCGCGCCGCCGAGCGCGGGCTGGCTCAGCAGGTTTACGACAGTGCCGCCGAAGCGGTGCGCGAGGCTGACCTTGTGGTGCTGTGCGTGCCGGTCGGGGCGATGGCGGCAGCGGCGGCGGGGATCGCGCCGCACTTGCCGGCGGGCGCGGTGGTCAGCGATGTCGGTTCGTCCAAGCAGAGCGTCGCTCGCGAACTGGCTGCCGCCCTTCCCGGTGTCGCTGTGATCCCCGCCCACCCGGTTGCGGGGACCGAGCGTTCCGGACCGGATGCCGGTTTTTCCAGCCTGTTCCATAGTCGTTGGTGCATCATCACCCCTTCCGAGGGGGCCGATCCGGCACTCGTCGCGGCGCTGACGGTATTCTGGGAGGCACTCGGCGCCAAGGTCGAGATGATGGACGCGGCGCACCACGATCTGGTGCTCGCGGTCACCAGTCACTTGCCGCACCTGATCGCCTATACCATCGTCGGCACCGCCTCGGACCTTGAAGGGGTGACCGAAGGCGAGGTCATCAAGTACTCGGCCGGCGGCTTTCGCGATTTCACCCGGATCGCCGCCTCCGATCCGACAATGTGGCGCGACGTGTTTCTGGCCAACAAGGACGCGGTGCTCGACATGCTTCAGCGCTTCAGCGAGGACCTGAGCGCGTTGCAGCGGGCAATCCGGATCGGCGACGGTGACCAGCTGTTTGACCACTTCACCCGCACCCGCGCGATCCGCCGCTCGATCATCGAAGAGGGCCAGGACGATGCCCGGCCCGACTTCGGGCGGAGTGATCACGAGGGTTAGGGTCTTTCCCGGTTCAGCGCGTTGATCGCGGCGATCACACGGGCTTCGGCCTCTTCGCGCGGCAGGCCCGGCGGGATCGGCTCGCCAAAGCGGTAAGTCACCGTGCCTGGGCGTTTCCAGCGGCGGTGGTAAAGCGGACCCGAATTGACCGCCACCGGCACCACCGGCAGCCCAAGCAGCTTGTAAATCCCGGCAAAGCCCGACTTGAGCTCGCGCTCCTCGCCATGCGGGATCCGCGACCCTTCCGGAAAGATTGCCAGCGGCCGCCCCTCGGCACTGAGGGCGCGCGCGGCAACCAGCATGTGGCGCAGCGCCTTGGCCCCCTGCTCGCGGTGAACCTCGACCAGGCCATAGCGCCGGCCTGCCAGGCTCCAGACCGGAATGTCCATCAGTTCGGCCTTGGCAAAGATGCCAGGGTTGTCGAGCAAACGTGTCAAGTCGATCGCCTCGAAAAAGCTCTCATGTTTGAGCGCGATCAGCACCGGGCCCTCGGGCATCTTGCCTTCGATCCGGACCCTGATGCCCAGCAGCCAGCGCGCGCAGAGCCGGTGCCAACCCGCCCAATTGCGCACTGCCCGGCGAAACACCGCAGCCGGCGCCGGGATCATCAGCGCTGCAATGACAATGAAGACGGCTCCTCCGCCGTAGAAGGCGATGTAGAAAGCCAGACTGCGCAGGATGTCGCCGATCCGCGCCACCTTACCCCCCCGCAGCCCGCGCGAGATAGCGGGCGATCAGCTTGTGGTACTCGATCAACAGGATCCGCAGGCTTGGCTGGGTTGGCACTGCATCCTCAAAGATGGTGACGCCCGCCGGTGCAGCGGCGCGCAGTTCCATCGCGGCGCGGCGCATGTGCCAGTCGCTGGTCACCAGCCGCAGCGATCCGGCCTTGTGCCGGGCGATCCACGCGGCGGTCTCGCGCGCGTTCGAGCGCGTATCAACCGCCTCGTAACCCAGTGTCACACAGCAGGCCATCAGCCCCGAATTGACCTTGTACTCGGCGGCGAATTCGTACGGCTTGACCTCGTCCCCGACCCCGGAAACCAGCAGCCGCTCGCTCCAGCCGCGCCGCAAGGCTTCCAGCCCGCGGTCGATCCGGCCCTTGCCGCCAGTCAGCACCACCGCGGCATCGCTTTTGCCCGCCGCGGCCGGCTGGGGCAGCGCGATCGCGAACCAGATAAAGCCCAGCCCCCAGGCGAGCAAGATGAAGGCAAGGGCACGGCGCACCACGGTTCAGAGCATCTTCTTGAGCGCGCGCAGCACGGTCAGCCGCGCGGTGATCATGGCCAGCACTACACCGGCGATCGGGACCAGCGCCAGCAGCACCCAGTCAAGCCAGCCGAGCGCACCGCCGGCAACCAGACCGGCGCCAAGGCTGGAGAAGCGGTTGCCCAGAAACAGCACGGCGACCAGCCCCAGGGCGAGGCCCACTGCCCCGCCGCCGGCCGCGTCAAACCCGATCGAACGCTGGAAGATCCGGGCGATCTGCCGGTCGGTACCGCCCAGCAGGTGGACAATCTCGATTGTCTCGCGGTTTGCGCCCAGCGCGTTGCGAACCGCCAGCAGCACCGCCGCAGCCAGCGCAATACCAAGCAGGGCAACCAGCATGAAGGCCAGCCATTGCAGCGAATCGATCGCCGCGAACACCGGAGTCAGCCAGGTTGACTGGGCATCGACCCGGGCCGATGGCGCAACCTCGCGGACCAACCGCCGAAGTGCCCCCAGCGCTTCCCCGTCGACCGCCTCGCGCAGCCGCGCATCGACCATCGCCGGGATCGGAATCTGATCTTCCACCCCGCCGCCCGGGGTGCCCAGCCAGGGCTCGATCAGCCGTTCGATTTCGGCCGCAGAAACCACCCGAGCATCGATCACGCCCGGCGTTTCCTTGAGCCGCCGCGCCGCCGCCCGGGCCTGACGCTCGCGCTCCACCGGATTGGCCTCAACCACCTGGACAGTGACCCCGCCGGCCAGTTCGTCGGAAGCCGAGCTGACCGTGTTCGACAGCGCCAGCCCCGCCGCCGCCGCCACCACGGTCAGCGCCACCATGATCGCGATCACCCAGGGCATCGGCCCCGACAGGCGGCCATCGGGGATCAGCTCAGCCTCGGGACCACCCGAAAGCAAGCGCCAGCCGCGCGCGAGATTGTCCGAAATTGCGGGGGGAAGCATGGTCGCCATGGCTTTAGTCCCGCTTGCCGAAGGCCGGGCGCGGCGGATAGCGTAGCGCCCCGGTCGGGTCGGAAAGCCGGCCCTTGTCGAGCCGCATGATCAGCGAATCCGGGACCTTCTTGAGCAAGTGGACATCGTGGGTAGCGACCACCACAGTGGTCCCGAGCCGGTTGAGCGCTTCGAACAGCCGCAGCAATTTGATCGCCATTTCCGGATCGACGTTACCGGTCGGCTCATCCGCCACCAGCATTTCGGGCCGGCCGATTACCGCGCGGGCGATTGCCACGCGCTGCTGCTCGCCGCCCGAAAGCTGCGCCGGGCGCGCCTCGACCCGGTCAGTCAGGCCAACCCAGTCGAGCATGTCGGAAACCGGCTTGGCCAGGTCGCGCTCGGTCACTCCCGCTACCCTGAGCGGCAGCGCGACATTGTCGTAGGCCGAAAGGTGCGCAACCAGCCGGAAGTCCTGGAACACCACGCCCAGCCGCCGGCGAAAATGGGGCAGGCGTTCACGCGGGAGCGTGATCGCGTCGGTCCCGAACATCCGGATCATCCCCCGCGAAGGCCGCTGGGCCAGGTAGAGCAGCTTGAGCAGCGAGGTCTTGCCGGCGCCGCTGGCCCCGGTGAGGAAGTAGAAGCTGCCCGGAAACAAGGTGAAGGAAATGTCGCTCAGCACCTCGCGGTCGGTGCCATAGCGCAGGCCCACGTTATCAAACTGGACAATCTCCCCATCGGCGGCGGTGGTCATGTGAAGCGGGCAGTCCAGACGAGAGGTACGGGCAGCTGAGGCACGGGCGGGGCTATAGCGACCATTCGATGTGGAAAAAAGGGCAATGCTTCGCTGCATTGCAAGAGACGGCTTGCCGCGCAGCCGCGCAACCTGTTTAACGGCGCCGCCATGATCATCTGCTGCCCTGCCTGCTCTACCCGCTACGTCGTGCCCGACAGTGCCATTGGCGCCGACGGGCGCACGGTGCGCTGCGCTAAATGCCGGCATAGCTGGTTCCAGGAAGGCCCTGCGCTGACCCCGCGGCCCGATCCCGCGCCGACCGAGGCGGCACCACCGCCGCCCTCGCCACGCGAACCGGCAGCCACCAATTCAGACCCGGCGCCTGGGGCGAATTCGCTCGAACAGCCAGACGCAGCCGATGACTTTGCCGACGCGCCGGTCCCGCCGCCACCGCGAGGAGTACCTGAAGAGGCCGTGCCGCAAACGGTGTCCGCCTATGGTGAGAGCCGCTATGGCGCCGGCTATTCAAGCTTCGCGCACGAACCGCCGTTCCGCGCCCGCCGCAACCCGGCCAAGATGTGGACCCTGGCCGCGGTGATCTTCGCAGTGGTCTCGCTCAGCGCGGTTGCGGCAACGGCCTGGTACGGACTGCCCTCGTGGGTGCCCTTTGCCCGGCCCTTGTTCGCCGAGGAGCAGCCCGGGCTCAAACTCGAGTTTCCAAAAGACCAGCAGGGCCGCCGCCAGCTGCCCGATGGTTCGCATTTCTTCGAGGCCAACGGCTCGGTGACCAATATTTCCGCAATGGCGCGCTCGGTTCCGGCGATCCGGGTGGTCTTGCGCGATACCCGCGGCGGGATCGCCTACACCACGGAAATCCGCTCGCCCAAGCGGATTCTGGCACCGGGGGAAAGCGTCTCGATCAACGAAGCCCTGCGCGACGTGCCAAAGAAGGCGGTCAAGGCGGATTATGGCTGGAAGGCGAGCTGAGCCCAATCGCGCGGACCGAGCGGTTTGCCTGCTTGCAGCGCAGTAAGCGCTTTGCTAAGGGCGCGCTCCTACCCCCCCGGGACGCCAGCCGCGCCCCGATGATTTAGCGGTCGTGGCGGAACTGGTAGACGCGCAACGTTGAGGTCGTTGTGGGCGAAAGCCCGTGGAAGTTCGAGTCTTCTCGACCGCACCAAACAGGCGAAAGGACGTCGATGCTTGGCGATATGATCGAGCGCCTGTTTGACCGGAACCTCGATGATACAGCCCAGGCCCGAGCGCGTGAAGGCGAGTGGCTGGGCGCAATCTGGGCCGAGGTTGAGGACATGGGCTTGCCCTTGGCGCTGCTCAGCGAGGATCATGGCGGCTTTGGGCTCGACCTGGCCGACCAGGGTGAGGCGCTGCGGCTGCTCGGGCGCCGCGCGGTGCCGCTGCCGGTGGCGGAAACCATGGGCGCCAACCGGCTGCTGGCCAAGGCTGGGCTGCCGCTCGCCGCAGGACCGGCGGGGCTGGCGCGGGCTGATCATCTGACGCTTGAGGGCGGCATCCTCAAGGGCCGGGTTGAGCGGGTTGCCTGGGGCGAACAGCTCGATTGCCTGGCACTGGCGGTGGGCGATCGGCTTTACCGCGTGCCGCGTTCAGGCTGGTCGCTGGGCGAAGCGGGCCATGCCGCCAACTTCCACCCGCGCCCGTCGCTGGAGATCGCCTGGCAAGCCGATGCCGGAGCTGCGCTGCCGCATTGCCCGCTGGCCGAGGGTGCTACGCTGCGCGCTTTCCAGATCGCCGGGGCGCTCGAGACGGCGCTCGAACTCAGCCTTCTGCACACTTCCACCCGCGTCCAGTTCGGCAAGCCGCTTTCCAAGAACCAGGCGGTCCAGCACGAACTGGCCAAGCTGGCGGGCGAACTGGCCTGCGCCACCGCCGCTGCTGCGCTCGCGCAAGAGGGCCTTGCGCGCGGCGATATGCTCGGCGTTGCCGCAGGAACCCTGCGCGCCCGCGAGGCAGCTGGAGCCGGGGCGGGCATCGCCACCCAGGCTCACGGTGCGATCGGTTTTACTCGCGAGCATGCGCTGCACCTCTTCACCACCGCGCTGTGGACCTGGCGCGACGAGTTCGGCGGCCAGGTCTATTGGGCGAAACTGCTCGGAAAGGCCGCGCTTGATGCCGGACCTGACGGCTACTGGCCGATGGTGACAACGATATGAGCGCGATCCCCTTCCCCGCCCCGCCCGCCGACAGCGAGGCTGTTCTCGCGCTGCGCGGCGAAGTCCGTGCCTTCCTAAAGGAGCAGCTTGCGAACCGCAGTCCGCAGCGGCGTTCCGACAGCTGGTGCGGTGCCGATCCGGCGTTCAGCCGGGCGATGGGCGCGCGCGGCTGGCTGGGGATGACCTGGTCCAAAGCCTACGGCGGGCACGAGCGCAGCGCTTATGAACGCTACGTCGTAGTTGAGGAAACCCTCGCCGCCGGTGCCCCGGTAGGCCACCACTGGATCGCCGACCGCCAGAGCGGGCCGAGCATCATCAAATTCGGCACCGAGGAGCAGAAGCACTCCCTTCTTCCCCGGATCGCCTCGGGCGAGCTGTCGTTCTGCATCGGCATGAGCGAGCCGGATTCGGGCAGCGACCTGGCCGCAACCCGGACCAAGGCAGTGCGAGTCAAGGACCCCGGGGGCGACCATTACCGCGTCACCGGAACCAAGGTCTGGACCAGCTTCGCCCACCAGTCGGACTGGGTGATCCTGTTCTGCCGCACCCAGGGCACCCCCGCCGATCGCCATAACGGCACCAGCCAGCTGCTGGTCGATCTCAAGAACACCCCCGGCCTGACCATCCGCCCGATCATCGATCTCGCTGGCCAGCACCACTTCAACGAAATGCACTTTGAAGATGCGCTGGTTCCGGCGAGCAATCTGCTTGGCGAAGAAGGTCAGGGCTGGGCGCAAGTGATGAGCGAGCTGGCCTTCGAGCGCTCCGGGCCGGAACGTTTCCTGTCCTCGATCGAGCTGCTCTATCAGCTGATCGGAGTTCTGCAAGGCCGGGAAAGCGATGCCGCACAGATCACGCTGGGCCGTCTGACCGCGCGGCTGGCCGTGTTGCGGCGGCTGTCGCGCTCGGTCACCGCGATGCTGCAGGATAAGCAGGACGCGGGGCTGCAGGCGTCGATCGTCAAGGATGTTGGCGCGCTGTTCGAGCAGGCCCTGCCCGATATTGCCCGCGAGCTGGTCGATGCCGAGCCCGATCCGCTGACCGCCTCGGCCTATGCCGGAGTGCTCGCCAACGTGGTCCACAATGCGCCGAGCTGGTCGCTGCGCGGCGGCACGCGGGAGATCCTGCGCGGGATCATTGCCAGGGGCCTCGGTACGCGCTGAGAGGCCCCGGCCCGCAGGCCGGGGCGCTCTCGATCAGAACTTGATCCCGGCTTCAATTCCAAACGTGCGCGGCTCGTTGACCATCGCCGTCAGGTTGTTGAAGTCGATCCCGCTGACCGCCGAGACATCGTTGGTGATGTTGCGGGCGAACACCGCGACGTCCCATTTGTCGGTCTGGTAGCCCAGCCGCAGCCCGCCCTCGAGCAGTTGCCGGTCCTGGAATTCGACCGATTCGTAGAGGAAGAAGTTGATCTTCGAGCGATAGGCCCAGTCGGTGTAGGCATAGAACTCGCCGTCGCCCATCGGGATCGAGTAGCGCGCGGTCCAGTTGGCAATCCAGCGCGGGCTTTGCGGCAGGCTGTTGCCGTCGATCGAGACGATCGCCGCCGAGAACGGCGCTGCCGGGGTGACGATCGGATCGAGGATCGTGCACAGCGAAAGATTGGAGAAGGTATCGAGCCGTACGGCACCGCAGGCCGCAGTGGTAATGCCCGGATCTCGGATCTCGGTGTGGTTGTAGGAGAGCCCAAAGGTCAGCAGCAGTTCGGGGACCGGCTTGAACTCGGCGTCGAGTTCGAAGCCATAGCCGCGGACATTGTCGGCATTGATCAGCCGGTTGGCATTGACCCCGCCGCCCACCGCAGTGAGCTGGGCATCGTTGAGATCGTAGTAGAAGCCGTTGAAGTTGATCCGGCCGCGGCCATCCAGGAAGTCAGCCTTGATCCCCGCTTCGTAGGACTGGATCGTTTCCGAATCGCCAATCGTGACCCCGGATTCGAGCGGCGTCGCGGTGGCCGGCGGGAACAGGATCCGGCCCTGGATCGAAGGCGCGCGATAGCCTTTGGCGACCCGGGCATAGAGGTTGACGTCATCGCTGGCAGCGAAGTTGGCGCTGAGGTCCCAGGTGATGTTGTCATCCTTGACCCGGCGATTGACCGTACCCAGCGGGTTCTGGAGGAAATTCGGGAACTGCGTGTCGCGCGTCCGGTCAACCTGGTAAGTCCGCTTGTCGTTGTTATAGCGGATCCCACCGGTCAGGCTGAACTGATCGGAAAGCTTGTAGGTCAGCGAACCGAACACGCCGTAAGCCTTCGAATCCTGGCGCTGCCGGACCAAGATGTTAACCCCGCCGGGTACGTTGTTCGGATCGCCCAGCGTTGAATAGTTCTCCGAAACGATGGTCAGCCCTTCGTCGAAGAAGAACACCCCGCCCTGGTAGGACAGCGGGCCATCACCGTTCGAGGCCAGCCGCAGTTCCTGGGTGAACTGCTTGAGTGTGGGGACGCTGTCGCGGGTTTCGGCGGTGAAGGGAATATAGCCCGGGCCGGTCAGCCCGGGCGGCAAGAACGAGGCGCCGAAGCCGCCGTCAACATCGCCGACCGAAGTGGCATCGCCCTTCCACAGCGAGGTTACCGAGATCAACGAGACCGGACCGAAGTCCCAGGTGAGTGTCCCGGCGAGGTTGTAGGTATCGAGTTCCTGCTCATTCTGCCCGTCGACCGCGACCTCACTGCGCTTGAAGCCGGGGTTAAGCCCGCGCGTGCCGCGGGTGAAGGCATTGGCGCGGAACACCCGCGCGGTGCCATCGAGCGAACGCAGCTGGCCGGACAGCAGAAGGCTCAGGTCTTCGGTCGGCTTGAACATCAGCTGGAGGCGGGCGGCGAATTCCTTGTAGCCTTCCAGCGCATTCTTCTGGGGCGCGGATGGGTTGACGTTGTCGACCCAGTCGTCCTGGCGCTGATAAATCGCCGAGAGCCGCGCGGTGATCTTGTCTCCGCTGATCGGCCCGCCAACCGCGCCCTGAAGGCTGACGTTGTTGAACTTCCCGTAGGAGGCACGGGCATAACCGCCCAGCGTATCCGTGGGCTTGGTCGATTCAAACTTGACGATCCCCGCCGGGGTGTTGCGGCCAAACAGCGTGCCCTGCGGCCCGCGCAGCACTTCAACCCGGTCAAGATCGAACACCGGGAAGCCCTTGAGGATCGGGTTCTCCAGCACCACGTCGTCATAGATCAGGCTGACCGGCTGGGCGGCGTTGAAATCGAAATCGGTGTTGCCCAGGCCGCGGATGTAAAAGCGCGGGAAGGTCCGCCCGAACGAGGATTCGACCACCAGGCTTGGGACCCGCGCCGAAAGGAAGCGGATGTCGGCGCCGCCCGATGAGAGGACGTCGAGCTTCTCGCCGCCAACCGCGGTGATCGAGATTGGCACGTCCTGCTGATTCTCGGCGCGGCGCTGCGCGGTGACGATGATTTCGGCCAGGCCTTGGTCCTCGGTGGCTGCGGCGTCTTGCGCGAAAGCCGGGACCGAGCTGGCGAGGGCCAGGCCGATGGCGAACGAGGCAGCAGTGGCGCGGAATTGGTGGGCGCGGGTCATGGTTTCCCCCTGGCAGTTGGTTGTCGCTGGAGTTCCGCTAGCCAAAGCCCGCGCCAAGCGGAAGCGCCGGACCCGCCTGCGGCTCGATTTTGCCCACAGGTGTGGCCTTTCAGCCGCGCCCGCGATAGCTGGCAACGCCCTGCTCGGGCACCCAAAGCCCCTCTGGCGCGGGGCCGTTCTGCCAGAATACGTCGATCGGAATGCCGCCGCGCGGATACCAGTAACCGCCGATCCGCAGCCACCGGGGGCACATCCCTGCGAACAGGCGCTGGCCGATCCCCACGGTGACGTCCTCGTGGAAGCCGGCATGGTTGCGAAACGCGCCCAGGAACAGCTTGAGGCTCTTCGATTCGACAATGGTTTCGCCGGGCGCATAGTCGATCACCAGATGGGCGA